>JAACCY010000011.1 GCA_009937185.1 Planctomycetia bacterium | reverse complement strand
ACAAAAATTCCGCTACCCGGTGGTGTAATTGGCAACACAACTGGTTTTGGTCCAGTCATTCGAGGTTCGAGTCCTCGCCGGGTAGCCATTCAATTCTTCGGGTGAGTCGATCAGCAAACAGGGATGGATCCGGACATGGACCAGTTTTCCGCTGTTATCCTCGCAGCAGGTCGAGGGACCCGAATGCGATCCTCACTCCCCAAAGTTCTTCATCCTCTACTCGGGCTACCGATGCTGGATCATGTGATTCGACAGGTGCGACTTGCTGGGGCTTCCGACATCACTGTCGTTGTGGGCCACGGCGCCGATTCTATTCGTGCTCATCTCGACGGTTCTGATATTCGTCTCGCACTTCAGGATCCACCTCGGGGAACAGGGCATGCCGTTCTTGAAGCTTTGGATCAAAGTCCTCCGCGTTTCGACACCGTGATGATCGTGAATGGTGATCTGCCTGATCTCGACGTGGAACTTCTTCAAGGCATCGTCTCTTCGCATAATAATTCTGATCACACGTTCACGGTGGCGACTTCGATCCTGAATGACCCCTTTGGAATGGGAAGAATTGTCCGTGGCTCAGAGGTGGGCTCAGAGGGTGCATTTAACGGCATCGTCGAACAAAAAGAGCGTGCTCTCGATGACGAAGAAATCCATGAGGTCAATCTGGGGATTTACGCATTGGATCACAGGAAAACTCTCCCGGCTCTGCGCTTTCTCGTCGAAGAGGATTTGTCTTCAGGAGATCCCGATAAAGAGGCTTACCTCACTCGTTTGGTAGAGGTTCTCAAGGAACGTGATCTTGGCGTAGGTACTCATGATTGCTGTGTGGACAAGGAATTCGCCCAGGTGAACGACCGCTAGCAATTGGCTCAGGCTTCTAGGTAGATTCAGCAGAGAATACAACGTGATCACATGAGTCGTGGAGTCACGATTGTAGATCCTTTGACCACTTGGATAGAAATGGACGTCTCCATAGGTCAGGATACTCTGATTCAACCTCAAACCGTAATCCGGCGTGGGGTCGAGATTGGTACTGATTGTGAAGTGGGACCTTTCGCTCATATCAGATCCGGATCCATTCTAGGAAACGGTGTCGTGATCGGTGACTTTGTAGAGGTCAATCGAAGTCAAATTAAAGACGGTGCCAAAGCGAAGCATTTGGCGTATCTCGGTGATGCAACGATCGAAGAGAATGCCAATATTGGTGCGGGTGCTGTTGTTGCGAATTACGATGGAAAGAAAAAGCATCACACTCTCATAAAAGAAGGTGCTTTTGTCGGCAGCGGTTCTGTCATTGTGGCTCCGGGTCATGTAGGAAAGAACGCAACGATAGGAGCGGGGGCTGTGGTTCCTCCGGGCAAAGTGATCGAGGATGGAACTACTGTTATTGGTGTTCCTGCTAAAAATATGGTGAAAAAACCTCAGAGTAAATCTGAGGATGGTGACGACGAGAAAGGTTCCTGATGCTTTCCGACACGATGGTAGTACTCAACGGTAACTCGAATCACACATTAGCCGCTGATATATGCAGCGACTTGGGTCTAGAGCCGGGAAGAGCTGAAGTCACTCGTTTCCCTGATGGCGAAATTTCCGTTTCGTTAGGGGAAGACGTACGAGGCAAGGATGTCTTCATCGTCCAATCCACGTGTCCTCCCGTAAACGAAAACCTCATGGAACTCCCGGTGATGATCGATTGCGTGAAGAGATCGTCTGCCGCTCGAATCACCGCAGTGATTCCCTACTTTGGATATGCGCGTCAAGACCGACGTGAACAAGGTGCACGAGTTCCCATCACCGCCAAAATGGTTGCCAACTTGATTGTCGCTGCTGGAGCTGACCGTGTTGTGACAATGGATCTACACTGCGAACAGATTCAGGGGTTTTTCGATATTCCCGTGGATCACGTCTACGCCGGTTCGGTGATTGTGGATCACTTCCGTAAAAAGGAATTTGAAGATCTCGTCGTGGTCAGTCCAGACGTAGGTGCCATTAAAATGGCAAGAGCCTATAGCCGCGGCTTAGGAGCTCGACTGGCGACTGTCGACAAAAGGCGTGTCAGTGGCGAAAAGACCGAGATAGGTTTCATTATCGGCGACGTGGCCGGAATGAACGCTATTTTGGCAGATGATGTGATCGCGACGGGGGGCTCAATTACTGCTGCTGCTCGTCTGGTTCTCGATAAGGGTGCCAAATCGGTGATATTGGCCTGTACGCACCCCGTTTTATGTGGTCCTGCAGTTGAGAGGCTTTTGGCCTCTCCCGCTCAGGAGTTTGCTTTCGTCGACACCATTCCGGTGGACGGAAAGATTTCCAGTGATAGGGTATCTGTTCTGTCGTGCGCTGCGGCGTTCGGCAATGCCATTCGACAGATACATAAATCTGCTTCGATAGGCCGTAATAGCCTCTGATACCAATTAGGTGTGTAACCGAAGGGTGACCCAAGATGGATAAGTTCGTGATGGAGGGATCCTCCCGCGATACCACCAGTTCCGGATCTAGTTCTACACGTCGTTTGCGTGATGAGGGCCATATGCCCGTTAACGTTTACGGTGGAGACAAGCCAAATTTGAATCTCACAGTGAATGCTAGTGAGTTCTTTAAAGCTTTGGAGAATCATCATCGATTCTTCGAGATCAAGTTTGAGGGACAGGTCGAATCAGGAATTCTCAAAGAAGTTCAGTACGATATTTATGGTGATAAAGCCATCCATGCTGACCTTGCTCGTGTTTCGCTCGATGCTGAAATCACGACAACGATGCGGATTCTCACTTCCGGAATCGCAAAGGGCGTAACAGGGGGTGGAGTCATGGATATGGCTTACCGTCATGTGCCCGTGCGAGGCAAAATTGGAAACCTTTGCGATTCACTGACGATCAACGTCGAATCGATGGGGACCAACGAATCGGTTCGTGCACGCGATCTGGTCATGCCTGAGGGAGTTGAACTTCTTCTCTCTGAAGGTACTCCGGTCATTATCTGTCACGGTCGACGCGGCGGATAAACTCTTACGGAACTGGTTCTGTTTTGGCAAGATCTCTCCCTGATCGCTCACGCCCACGAGTCATCGTTGGCCTTGGCAATCCGGGAGATTCGTATATAGATACACGCCATAATTTGGGGTTCTCGGTCGTGGACAATCTTGTCGCACTGCTGAAAGCCACTGATCCATTTACGCAGCCAGACCTTGAAGCCTTCTCTGCAGGTTGGAAGGGGCGCAAGCTCCATCTCCTCAAGCCCATGTCGTTCATGAATTGCAGCGGGGCTCCGGTGAAGGGTTATCTCCGTAAGATCGACGCAACGATCGAAGATCTATTGGTGGTTGTAGACGACCTTGATCTCGATCCAGGAATGCTACGAATGCGACCTGGAGGATCTTCAGGAGGCCACAGAGGCATCGAAGATCTGATCCAAAATCTCGGTTCCGACCGTTTCGCGCGGTGCAGAATGGGAATAGGTCGACCTTCCGAGGGGCAAACTGTTGAGGATTTCGTTCTAGAAAAGCCCGTAGAGGCTGAATGGGCACGTCAACAGCGCTCAATTCATAGAGCGGCAGATTCTGCACTTTGCTGGGCGGTTGAGGGTGTAAAGAATGCAGGTCTTCGCTACAATGGGCCGCTTCCGGAGGAGAATACCCCCGGTATTTGAAGAAATCTCACGAGTTGACGCTCGTTGAACTTCTTTATGAGCCTACGATTCTGCATCACACTTGTGGTCCATATGAGTAAGCAAACTAAACAATTGGGTGCGAAATAGCATAGATTCCCTGTTGGTCACGGGGGGGCTTTTCGCAAATCAAGATCTGTAAAGGAGATCACTTTGACCGAAAGATTATATGAGGGCTTATTCCTCATCGATGCTTCTGTAGCATCTCAGGGTTGGACAGAACTTGAAAGCATGATGATCGGCATTGTCGAGAGTCATGGCGGCGCTATTGAATATAGCGAAAAGTGGCCAGAGCAAAGACTGGCATACGAGATCAAAGGAACTAAGCGGGGAGTCTATTTCCTCATTTATTTCCGGGCAGATACTCAAAGTATCGTGAGCATGCGAACCGATGCACAACTCAACGAAAAGATCATGCGATCGCTCTTTGTCCAGGAAGATTTCTTGGAAGAAGAGATGAAGCGTCGCAAAGATATCGCTGATCGTCGTGCCGCGCAGCCGGATCCTTCATCGGCTCCTCAACGTGACTCCGCTTCCAGCGAGAATACTGAAGAAGGAAAAGCTCCCGCAGCGGAATCCGCAAATGAAGATGAGCCTGAAGCTGCTGCAGCAGAAGCCGAAGCGTCAGATCCTGAAGTATCAGAGCCTGTCGCTGAAGAAACGGGTGAAACCGAGGCCGCTGAAGCGGACACCGTGGCTGTCGATGCAGCCCCGGAAAGTGAAGAAGAAAAAGGATAAAGAAGGAGGGTTTTATGGAATTCAACAAAGTATTCATCGTCGGCAATCTTACGCGAGATCCGGAGTTGAGAATGATTCCCAGCGGTACAGCTGTCTGTAATCTGGGAATCGCTTCGAATCGTAAGTATAAACGTGATGGGGCTTCAGAGTTCCAGGAAGAAACCACCTTTGTGGACGTTACTGTTTGGGGACGCCAGGCTGAAATTAGTAACCAATACCTCAGTAAGGGTAGTGGGGTACTGATCGAAGGACGCCTGAAGACCGATCAGTGGCAAGACAAGGAAACAGGTAAAAATCGCAGTAAGCTGACAGTTGTTGCCGACAGGGTCAATTTCATGCCCCGCGGTGGACAAGCATCAGGTGGCGCCGGAAATAGTCGTGAAGGATCCCAATCCTTCGGTAACGAATCACCTCCCGCTGCCGGTGGAAGCAGTTTTCCTCAAGGTGAGACCTACAATGACGAGGTCCCCTTTTAATAATTTTGAAATGAGAAATTGAATGTTTGGACGCAAGGAAAAGAAGTCGTTGGTCGCAGACCGCGAGTTCGTCGACTACAAAGACGTAGACCTTCTTCAGAGGCTAGTTGCCAGTAATGGGAAAATGGTCTCCCGTCGCCAAATTGGTTGTAATTCAAAGATGCAGCACATTATCAAGCGTGCAGTACATCGCGCTCGATTCATGGGCTTGATTCCTTACGGTCAGTAATTGGGAAGGGAGTAAAACAATGAAACTATTCCTAACAAAAGACGTCGCTAATCTGGGATCACTCGGAGAAGTCGTCAGTGTCAAATCGGGATACGCTCGCAACTTCCTGATTCCCAGGGGACTGGGAGTGGAATTGGGCAGAGCTAATCTTCAGTGGATCGAAGCGCAGAAGAAGCGTGTTGAATCACAGGAAGTGGAGCGGCTTGCCGGACTCCAGTCTCAGGCTGAAGCCATCAATGGTGCTTCTTGCACATTGATCGCTCGTGCGACAGAAGAAGGTCACCTGTTCGGATCAGTCACTGCCGCAAATATCTGTGAGCAAATGGCTGCGGACGGCATCGAAGTGGACCCCACTACTATCGTTCTCGAAAAGCCTATCAAGGAACTTGGGATCTATAATCTTGCTGTCAATATCCACCCTGAGGTGGAGACGGGGATTAAGGTCTGGGTCGTGAAAGCTGACGAAGACGGGGACTCAGAATCTTAGGAAGTTGAACACTGGATAACCCGACGTGTTTTTTAAATATGCCTGTAGTGCGGCTTAGGGCCGTAGACTTTCAGGGTTTCAAAAGCCTCTGGTCTCCGGTAGTTTGTTTCAGAGGCAGTAGAAAAGGCCCGGTTGTGCATAGATGCAAAACCGGGCCTTCTTCTCGCTCTGATTTATGGAAGAAGCCTCAGATCGATTCTGACGGATTCAATCAGATAGAGTTCGATGGGGAAACAGAATGATCACTCAAGATTTTGCCGAATCAAATCTACCGCATAACAAAGAGGCCGAGGAATTCCTGCTGGGATCCATCTTGTTTGGGGGAATGGCCAGTAAAGCCATCGTCGATCAATTTCGGTCAGACTTTTTCTACTTCGCTCGGCATCAGGTCATTTTTCAACAGATTCAATTTCTTCTCGCTGAAGAAGGGGTCATCGAGCCCGTTTTGCTCATTGATCAAATGGAGCGCAATGGTCTTCTCGAGAATGCCGGTGGACGTGATTTTGTTCAAGAACTGGGCAAAAAGGTTCGTACAAGTACGAATGCTCTGGAATATGGGTCGATCGTTCAGCAAACCGCTCGCAGAAGAGCGGTCATAGAAGTCTGCCAAGACGTCGAGACCCGAGCGAAACAAGGTCAGGCACCTGCCGACGACCTTATTGAAGAGGCGTCGACTCTCATCCTTCAACTTGCAGACAATAGTCGACGTAAAAATGTGACGCACATGAATGAAGCTCTGGAAAATGTTTTCAAACTGATTGACGCCAGAGAGCGTGGCGAAAATGCAGGAGTACTGACGGGCTTCAAAGATCTAGATGATAAAACGAGTGGTTTGCAACCGACTGATTTGGTGATCGTTGCGGGTCGTCCTTCCATGGGTAAAACCACTTTTAGTCTGAATATTGCTCTCCATGCCGCTTTAAAAAACAAAGTGCCTGTTGCGATTTTCAGTCTCGAAATGAGTCATGACCAAATCGCGGCGAACATGCTGTCCAATGCAGCGGTTGTTCCGGCACACCATATCTATAAAAATCAGATTACTGATCCTGAGTGGGAACGACTGACCAACAGAGCGGTCGATCTCAGTAAAGCGCCGATTTTCATCGATGATTCTCCGGGACTGAATGCCCTTACGATTCGTTCTCGGGCCAGGCTGTTGCACCAAAAGCACAATCTCGGATTGATCGTTATCGACTATTTGCAGCTGTTGGAATTGGGTGGGGGCCGAGCAGAAAATCGCCAGCAGGAAATCTCTCAGATCTCAAGATCACTGAAACAACTGGCGCGAGAGCTAGAGGTTCCAGTATTGACGATTTCCCAGCTTTCCCGAGCGGTCGAATCTCGAGAAAGCAAAAAACCTCAGATGTCAGACTTGCGTGAATCAGGGGCCATCGAACAGGATGCTGACTTGATCATGTTGCTTTTCCGGGAAGAGTACTACAAGCCTGATAGCGAAGAGGCTAAGGGCCTCGCAGAAGTGATTATCGCTAAGCACAGAAAAGGTTCTGTGGGCAGCTTTAAACTTTCATTCCGAGGAGAAACTCTGACATTTGCAGAGCCTCCGTTGCCGAGTGACACATTTTAGATACTTAAGCGAAAAGGAAATTTTCATGAAAAATACAATCTCCCAAGCCGCCTTGCCGGTTCTGTTGGTACTTCTCTTGCTGACAGGAACTCAAACCGGTGTTCTTGGTCTTCCGTATCAATCTGAAAATCACCGTCTTGGTGTTTGTGATGTTCAAGTTGTCCTTGACCAAATCCCCCAGGGAAAACAAATTACAGATGAGTTCAACACTCTCAGAACAGGTATGGAAAAAAGTCTTCGTGATATCGAGGCAGAACTCCAACAGCTTGAGGCAGAAGCACAACAGTTGCAGCCGGGTTCAAATGGCAGACGTGACATCGAGAAACGATTTGCTTTAAAAAATGCTGAACTGATTTGGAAAAAAGAAGACTTAGAAAAAGAATTCGCAACAAGATTCTCTGCTCGTCGTGAAGCGCTGGTGAATCTCGTGAGGACGACCATCGAAGAGGTGGCGACCGAAAGAGAGCTGGACGTCGTCGTTAATAACGTCTCGAGAGCAGAAACCTTTAAAGTCTACGTGAGCGTTTGGGCTCGTCCTGAATTAGATATCACGATGGACGTCATTAACCGAATCGCAAAAAAGTAGTAGGTATTCTTGCCCACTTTGTCACAACAAACGATCCGAAACGAAACTGTTTTCACCGGGCCTGGGCTTCATTCCGGGGTCGAGACAAAGTTGCGCTTGCTGCCCGGCGAGCCGGATTCCGGTATCCATTTTGTGCGGACTGATATTGGCCCAGAGGCACGTATACCACTGACTCTGGAGACCCTGCGTCGTCATCCTCGCAGGACCAGTTTCGGCATCGGCGACATAGAGGTTCATACATGTGAACATCTCCTTTCGGTACTTCATGTACTGGGTATTGAAAATGGGATCATCGAAATTGATGGCCCTGAAGTACCTGGACTTGACGGCAGTTCTCTTCAATTCCTAGAGGCTATCGGCGAGACGGGTATTGAAAAGCAAGGGTCACGAGGTAGGTCTCTCGCGATCGCTAATGCGGTGAGTGCCGAAGATGACATGGCCAGTGTGGTCGCTCTTCCCGGTGATGATCTAAGAGTGACTTACACACTTCAATATCCGGGAGATCCAGGCTTTAACCAAACTGTCGATTTTAAAATAACCGAAGAACTTTACGCCAAAGAGATCGCTCCCGCTCGCACTTTCGTGCTAGAGCGTGAGGTCAAAGAATTGAAGGCACAAGGACTCGGTAAGGGAGCGACTGAAGAGAATACCGTGATTGTGACTGACAGCGGTGAAGCTTTAGGTGGGCGATTCATTGATGAACCCGCACGCCATAAAGTTTTGGATTTGCTTGGAGACCTCTACGTTCTGCGTTGCTCCATCCAAGGGCATATCATCGCCCACCGAAGTGGCCATGGACTCAACGCACAACTCGCGAGCAAGATTGCTGAAGCTCATGTGCGAGCGATGGAATTGGAAGATATCCTCGTCAAATCTCCTCGAGGTTTGGAAATCCGAGATATCCACAAACTTCTTCCTCACAGATACCCTTTCCTTCTCGTCGACCGTGTTCTTGAAGTGGAAGACGGCGTCCGTGCTGTCGGCTTAAAAAACGTCACCTTTAATGAAGAGTTCTTCCAAGGGCATTTCCCTGGACAACCTGTCATGCCGGGAGTTCTTCAGTTGGAAGCTTTGGCTCAACTCTCAGGCGTCTTACTCCTGCGTGGAAGTGCCGATGCTTCGAGATTGGCCTATATTCTGGGAATGGACGACGTTAAGTTTCGAAAAACTGTGATTCCCGGTGATCAGTTGATCCTTGAGGCGGAGCTCAAAAGACTCCGAGAACGCTCTGCACAGGTGCAGGTTCGTGCTACCGTAGATGGCAAGCCCGTGACAGAGGCCACGATTCGCTTCATGCTTGTTGACGCTCAATGAGGAGACCGCATTGATACATCCTACGGCTGTCATAGATTCGAGTGCAGAACTAGGTGACGGGGTCGAGATCGGCCCGGGGGTTTTTATTGGCCCCAATGTGACCGTTGGCAACAACTGTGTGATTCATCATCACGCCTCCATTTTCTGTAACACCAAACTGGGTGAACGAAATGTCATTCATCCGGGATCTGTCATCGGTGGAGATCCGCAAGACAAAAAATGGCAGGGTGAAGAGACCTGGCTTGAAATCGGCTCTGACAATCTGTTCCGTGAGCACTGCACAATTAACCGTGGGACAATCCAAGGTGGAGGTTCCACTCGGCTTGGGAGTCGCTGTTATATTTTGGCGAGTTCTCATGTGGCCCATGACTGCATCGTTGGTAATGACGTCATCATGGCGAACGGTGTTCTCTTAGGGGGACACGTCGTCGTCGAGGATCAAGCAGGATTCGGCGGACTTGCAGCCGTTCATCACTACGCGAAGGTCGGTCGTCTCGCTTTTATTGGTGGTATGACAAAGGTCAGCACTGACGCTCCTCCGTTCATGATCACGGAGGGTAACCCCGCTCGTGTTCGAGCAGTGAATAGCGTGGGAATGAAAAGAGCAGGCCTCGACGAAAATGTTTGTGCCTGGATCAAAGAAGCCCAAAGATTACTTTACAGTAACAACATGATTCGCAGGGAAGCATTCCAGCTTCTGGAGCAGCGAGAAGAATTTCCAGAGGAGGGCGTACATCTGCGAACTTTCCTTCGTTGTTCAGAAGAAGGTCGCCAAGGCCGAGCTCTTCAGCCCTAGGAGAATTCCATGAAGGTCGCAGTCATTGGTGTCGGTCATTTAGGGAGTGCTCATGCCAGAAATTGGAATGAGATTCCTGACGCAGAGCTCGTGGGGGTTTACGACGTTTCGTCGGACCGAGCACGCGAGATTGCCGCTGAAAATCAATGCGTAGCATTTGAGCATCCCGACCAAATCATCGATGCCGTCGATGCTGTCAGTATCGTGACACCCACACCTGAACATCGAAAGTCTGCCACTCCGTTCCTGGAGGCTGGCAAAGCAGTCCTTGTGGAAAAACCACTCGCTCACACCTTAGAGGACGCTCATTTCCTTTGTTCGGCCGCTCAGGAAAATGATGCGGTATTACAAGTCGGACATATCGAACGATTTAATCCCGTTGTTCGATCAGCGATTCATAAGGTCAAGGATCCCGTATTTATTGAGTGCGATCGAATACATCCATTCTCCTTACGTTCTACTGAGACCAGTGTTGTTCACGATTTAATGATTCATGATATCGACATCGTTCTTCATCTGATTGAAAGCGAACTGACTGAGGTGGACGCTCATGGCTCCCGAGTCATTTCTCCGACAGAAGATCTTGCTCATGCACGATTGAGTTTCGCTTCAGGCGCCACCGCTTTTGTGAAAACAAGTCGAGTGGCCTTTAGCCGATCAAGAAAAGTTCGAATTTTCGGTCCTCGCCAATACATCAGCCTCGACCTTGTTGATCGAACCGGTTTCCAAGTCTCGTTGGACTCTGAATACGATCCCGCAGACTTCCTCGATACAGCCGGACGCCTAGATGCCCCCGAGGGTGCCGAGTCATTCCTCGCCAAGCATCTTCATCAAGAGCCCCTCGAAATCAGTGGTGCAGAACCGCTACGCGCAGAGTTGGAAGCCTTCATGGACTCCGCGAAAGGACTTCGTCCACCTGCGGTTTCCGGTGCTCAGGGCGTAAGAGCCATGGTCGCTGCCGGGAAAGTACTGGAGAGCCTGAGGGATCGACAAAGAGCGCTTTAGGTTTTATTTGCCTTTCAGGCGCCATCTTTCGTCACTTTGAGGTCTTTTCTTGCCATTCGCATGAGTTTTATTGGTTTGTCACCCTTTTGACAGGGTGATTCGATTGATGGCTCTCTCCCAGATCGCTAATTTACCCTCTGATCTGACTATGTAGGTGAGGTCATTCGACTCTTCAAAGATTGAAGAGATCACTCAAGTTCATGCTTTTCGTGGGTTACCTGCAGTAAGGGCCCCAGCATCGAAGAGCGGTAAGGAAATAAGATGTCCGGATTACAGATCCAGGAACTCATTGAAGCAGGTGTTCACTTTGGACACCGTTCCAGTCGTTGGCACCCAGCCATGGCTGAATACATTCATCAAAAGCACAACAAGATTCATGTCATCGATCTGCGTCAGACAGTTCGCGGCATCGTCAGAGCCCAACACTTCCTTGAGAACATCTGTGCAGCAGGTCACGAGGTCGTATTCGTGGGCACCAAGTCACAGGCGAGAGAAGTCGTTCGCGAGCAGTCTGCTCGTTGCGGAATGCACTTCTGCGTTCACAGGTGGCTCGGAGGAACTCTGACAAACTTCCAGACGATTCGTGCACGACTCCGTCGTCTCGAAGAGCTGGAGAAAGACCTCGCTGATTCAGCCGATGGAAGCCGTGGTAAGAAAGAACTTGCAACGATGGAACGCGAACGTCGCAAGATTTTCAGAAACCTCGAAGGTATCCGCAACATGAACCGTTTGCCGGGTGCCATGATCACCGTCGACATTCGTCGTGACGAGATTGCTGTCAGAGAAGCACACACAAAGGGAATCCCTGTGATTTCAATCGTGGATACCGACTGTGATCCGAACTTGGTTGATATCCCTATTCCCGGAAACGACGATGCTTACCGAAGCATCGAAGTCATTCTGAGCCAACTGACCGATTCGATCATCGCCGGTAAGGACAAGCTTGTCGCAGAGCAGCAGGCCGAAGCCGCTCGTAAATCTGCTGACGAGGACAAGACTCGCGCAAAAGAGAAGAGCCGCAATATGACCAAGGAAAACCGGTCCAAGGAGTTTCAACCTCCCCAACCGGCTCCTGGCGCGGACGCTCCTCAGTCAGAGAAAGCGAAACCCAAGCTTGTCGTGACACCAGAAAAAGCTGCAAAAACCAAAGCAGAAGACCCCAAGCCCTCAGCCACGGGCAGTGGCGAGGCTTCAAAATCTTAGAAACAGTTCAGGCCAGTGAGAATACTGGCAGATCGGAGAACCGATGAGTGAATTCAGTGCCAAGGACGTTGCTGAGCTCAGGAAACGTACAGGCGTTGGCATGATGGAATGCAAAAAAGCTCTTCTTGAATCCAGTGGAGATTTAGAGAAGGCCATCGATCTCTTAAGATCGCGTGGCGCGCAAATGGCTGCAAAGAAAGCGGGACGCGAGACCAACCAAGGTTGGATCGGATCCTACGTACACTCCAATGGAAAAATTGGGGTCATCGTGGAAGTCTTGTGCGAAACCGATTTCGTCGCCAAGAATGATCAGTTCCAAGAGTTGATTCGTGATATTGCGATGCATATTGCAGCGATGAACCCTCAAGCTCTCGTTCCTGAAGAACTTGATCCAGAATTGATTGAGCGTGAACGCGCAGTGTTCCTGGAACAAGTTGCAGATAAGCCTGAAGCGATCAGAGGTAATATTGTTGAGGGTAAGCTGAATAAGTTTTTCAGCGAAGTTTGCCTCACCAAGCAAGCCTTTATCAAAGACGATAAAAAGTCGATTGATCAAGTGGTCACAGATGCCATCGCCACTATTGGCGAGAACATTCAGTTGACCCGTTTCAGTCGATTTGAAATCGGCCAGTAAAGGTCACGCGGGCCATGCTTTCGAGGCGAGTCCTCCTGAAGGTCAGCGGTGAAGTTCTCGGAGGTGACTCCGGGACTGGACTTTGTCAAAATTCTCTCGCCCGACTCACCCAAGAGGTGGCTCGGGCGAGTTCTCATATCCAGATCGCCATCGTCGTCGGAGCCGGGAATATCTGCCGCGGCGAGGACTGGGATGGAACTGGATTGCCTCAAACGATCGCAGACGCCATCGGGATGTCTGCGACTCATGTCAACGCATTGGCGATCTACGCTCACCTGCAACTTCTAGGGACGCCCTCCTTGGTCATGGGGGCCGGCAGTCCCGTTCCCCAAGTCGAACCCTTCAACTCCACCCGGGCCCGTCAGAAGCTCAGTGAGGGCCACGTAGTGATCCTCTCTGGAGGGACGGGCAATCCATTCTTCACGACAGACACATGCAGTGTCCTAAGAGCCGCAGAACTGGAATGTCAGGAAGTTCTCAAGGCGACCAAAGTGGACGGCGTCTACGACGCAGATCCCGAAAAAGTGCCCGGTGCTCAAAGATTCGACGTCATCACTTTTTCCGAGGTTCTCAAGAGAAACTTGAGGGTCATGGACTCCACAGCATTCACGATGTGTAATGAGCAAGGTTTGCGATTGAGGGTTTTTGATATGCACCCTAAAGGTGCGGTGGAATCCGCCTTGATGGGGGATCCCGTGGGGACTTTAGTGCATACCGAAAACGATACGGATGCGGATCTTCCGTCTCCTCCTCAAGAGTGAGTTCGAAAGGAAACAAGAATGATGGAAGAAATTGTCCAGGACGCTGAAGATCGCATGTCCAAAGCTTTGGACTTCATGAGAGACGAATTTCGAGGCATGAGAACGGGTAGGGCCCATCCGGGTCTCGTCGAGTCGATTCGGGTCGATTACTACGGATCTCCCACTCCCGTGAAGGATATGGCGAGCATTTCTGTCCCCGAACCAGACCAAATTGTCATCAAACCCTTCGACGCATCAGCCATCTCCGATATGGAAAAAGGGCTCTTGGCCTCGGATTTGGGGATCACTCCTCAAAATGATGGAAAATTAATTCGACTCAAGGTTCCCCCCTTGTCAGAGGAGCGCCGTAAGCAGCTGGTGTCGCGCGCAAAGGAGATTGCCGAGGAATCCCGCATCTCCATGAGAAACGTCCGTAGAGACGCAAACAAGACGTTTGAGGGCTCTAAGAAGGACGGCGATCTGTCGGAAGATGAGCTGTCTGACTGCAAAGATCGGATCCAGGGAATCCTTAAAAATCTGGAAAATCAGGTCGATAATGACCTGAAACGCAAGACCTCAGAGTTGATGGAAATTTGAAATTCGTGCAGAAAATGTTGACGTGTAAATTGTCACTCGTTAGATTCCCTCGTTCGGGAGCATAGCTCAGTTGGTAGAGCAACGCCCTTTTAAGGCGTCGGTCGATGGTTCGAGCCCATCTGCTCTCACTTAGAAATTAAGGCCCCATCGTCTAGTCAGGTCTAGGACATCAGGTTTTCATCCTGAGAACAGGGGTTCGAATCCCCTTGGGGTCACTTAAAACAAGAGGTCAGCACTTCGGTGCTGGCCTTTTTTTGTACCCACGATTGCGAATGATTTTTCCGGTTTATCCAGACGAGTAGGCAAGGAATGGCTCACTGGACCTCGCGATAGTTTTAAAAATTCTAGTTTGTCAACAATTCCGATCCTCAACGTGTCTCTTTTTATTCTCCCAACCCATTCCGCCGGGTAATATAGGGATACTTGTGACAGGAAATGCTGACGGAGGTCTCCATGGATAAGTACGAAGGTACAGATTTTTACATCATTGATGATCTGCTCACTGAAGAGCAGAGATTGATTCGCGATACCGTTCGTGATTTCGTCGACGATCATATCGTCGATGTTATCGATGATTGTTTCATGGAAGATAAGTTCCCAACAGAAGTGATCCCGATGTTGGGTGAGCTCGGTCTTCTGGGTGCAAACCTTGATGGTTACGAATGTGCTGGACTCGACAACACCGCTTATGGATTAATCATGCAAGAGCTCGAACGCGGAGACAGTGGACTACGCTCCTTTGTCAGCGTTCAAGGTGGTCTCGTGATGTATCCGATCCATCGATACGGTACAGAAGAGCATAAACAAAAGTTCCTTCCAGAACTCGCCTCGGGTCGCATGATTGGTTGTTTCGGATTAACCGAACCCGACCACGGTTCAAACCCCAGTGGAATGATCACGCACGCTGTCGAGGATGGTGATTCCTATATTCTCAATGGCAATAAAATGTGGATCACTAACGGGTGCGTTGCTGACGTAGCCGTCGTGTGGGCAAAACTGGATGGTCGTATCAGAGGATTCCTCGTCGAAAAAGGTACTGAAGGATTCAGTACGACAAAGCAAGGAAAGAAATTCTCACTCAGAGCTTCCATTACCAGTGAGCTTCATTTCCAAGACTGCAGGATACCTAAAGAAAACCTCCTGCCTGGGGCTGATGGTTTGGGAGGTCCTCTTTCCTGCTTGACCCAAGCTCGATACGGCATCGCATGGGGGGCCACAGGGGCGGCCATGGCGTGCTTCGACGCGGCTAAAAAATACTCACTCAGTCGCATTCAGTTCGACAAGCCGATTGCCAGTTTCCAACTTGTTCAGCAAAAGCTGGCGGAGATGTTCACAGAGATCACCAAAGCTCAACTTCTCAATCTGAGGCTCTCGCAGTTAAAAGAAGACGGCAAAATGACAGCACAGCACGTTTCCATGGCGAAACGGAACAATGTTCATTGGGCATTAGAGATCGCTCGCAGCGCAAGAGACCTTCTGGGAGCAAACGGCGTCACTCATGAGTATCCTGTGGGGCGACACATGCTGAACCTCGAATCGGTCAAAACCTACGAGGGAACACATGACATACATTCTTTGATCCTGGGACATGAAATCACCGGCATCGCTGCTTATAAATAATCAAGTCTGGGAAACTTTTCTTCGTTCACGTGCGTCTACTAAATACCCTCTATGAAGAAATTCGTAAAATCGGGTATGATTACTGATACGCATGTGAACGGGGGACGACCAGTATGGATCATCAGGAATTTCTAAAACAATTCAGGAGAAACTCCATCGACCGATTCGAATCCAGGCAAAGGATTCGCAGTTTCTCCAACTTCCTGGACGATTTCCTCGCTCACCCCTATCCCTATCTGCGGAATTCTCCTAGGTACCTTCTCGACGTTTTTGAATATTACGGTTCAGAGGACATCCAGAGGGTGGGGGTTCCCGATAAAAGGTGGAAACTGTTCGATCTTGAACATGGGGATCTCTCCGAAAATCTGGTAGGTCAAGAGAGTGTTCAAAATTCGATCTACATGAAACTTCGTCAGTTTTCTAGGAATGGAAAAGGTGATCGACTACTACTTCTCCATGGTCCCAATGGATCTGCGAAATCGACAACGATTAATGCCATCATGCAAGCGATGCATCAATACAGCATCCAACAGGAGGGTGCGCTTTATCGATTCAATTGGGTCTTCCCCGAGAAGTCCGCGGAATCGAATCGAATCGGATTTGAAGAAGATGAGCCCGATAGCATCGGCTCTTATGCATTCCTTAAGCCAAAAGACGTCGGCGCTATCATTCGTTGTGAACTCAAAGACTCACCGCTGCTCCTGATCCCAAGGAAAGAGCGTCAAGAACTTGTTCGCTACGCATTAGAGCTACACCCCCATATCAAGGAAATGGATAACTTCAATTACGATTGGGTGTTTCAGTTCGATTTGAGCCAAAAGAGCAAATGGATCTACGAAGCATTACTGAGCTCGCATAAAGGCGACTGGCTCGAAGTGATGAGGCACGTGCAAGTGGAGCGCTTTTTCCACTCTAAAAAGTACCGCCTCGGATGTATCTCTATTGAGCCACAAGGAAACATAGATGCGCAGGTTCGACCTATCGGGCTGAATGGGAATGCATTACCCACGATTCTCCACGGACTTCCCTTGTACGAAGTCGACGGTGACTTGATCGCTGCGAATCGCGGTTTGTGTGAATACTCAGACTTCCTGAAACGTCCACCTGAAACCAACAAGTACCTTTTGACTACTTCTGAAAAGGGAACGATTCAGCTTCCCAATTTTAGAGCACATCTCGATCTTGTTCTGTGCGGAAGTGCCAACGAGAAGCAACTCAACATGTTCAAGAGAACACCGGACTTCTCCTCTTTTAAAGGTCGTTTAGCCCTGGTCAGAGTTCCCTACCTGCTGCAATACAGTCGGGAAGCGGAACTTTACAAGCGCCAGATCGATCGACATGTCTCGGGAGGATCCGTGGCTCCACATACGGCTCAAATGGCAGCTTTGTGGGTTGTCATGACGAGACTGAAAAGGCCATCACCCAAAAACCATTCGCCAGAACTTGCGCCTCTCGTCGCTCGTCTTTCGCCACTTCAGAAAGCGATGCTCTACGATCACGGCGAAACACCTCTGGGAATGAAAGAAGATGACCGCAAACTTCTATTGAGAAATGTCAATAACCTCAGAGAAGAACACGAAGGTACTGAAGGGGAGTTTGAAGGCATCTACGGGAGCGAATACGAAGGTAGAAGAGGAGCCTCTCCCCGTGAAATGATGGCCCTTATTGCTTCCGCTTCCGAGAGCCAGAAATGGCATTCCCTTTCCCCGTTATCGATACTTGAAGAGATCGAAGATTTCATCAAGGACACTAGCGTTCATGACTTCCTCCGCTTGGCCGTCGACAACGGATATCACGATTGCAAACAGTTCGTTTCTGACGTTAAAGGTCACTACCTTCAGTTAGTGAAAAGGGAAATATTCGACTCCTTCTCGTATGTTGAAGACGGAGAATTTGATCGCCTGTTCAGTGAATACTTCTACCACGTCAAGGCCCATGAACTGGGTGAGAGCATTCCGGCAAAAACAACTTCAGGCTTCAGCCAGAATACCACTGACGTGATGTCTGATATTGAGAAGAAGCTTAATATCAAAGACGGAATCGATGAATTCAGATCTTCGTTGCTCAGTCGAATAGGCGCTTACGCCACCGATAATCCAAATTCAGAACTGGATTACTCCCAAGTATTCCCTGAGATCTATAACACTTTAAAACAGAGCTTCTGGGACTCGCGCAAAGACGAGATCCATGAATCGCTGATCAACATACTGAAATCATTCTCAGACGAACGTTCGACATTGTCGAAGTCCGAATTGCAAGCAGTGGACAACAGTCTTCAATTCCTGAAGGACCGCTGCAATTACGACGAGAATAGTGCGAGAGACATCGTCGGCTTTATCGTCAGTCAGGAAAATTGAATCAACTTCGGAAATAAGGAGTGGTATCAGCGAGTTTGCTGAGCCACTCCTTAAAAAACCCTGCTTGCTTCAGTGTTTCACTGTCTGCTTCCTCAGGTCGATCACCTGATTCCTCGAGGATCCTGCTGAGAACCTGATCAGGTTCAAGACCTTCTGCTTCCGCGTGAACACTGAGGCCCAATCGGTGTCTCAATGACGGGAATAGTACAGCGTCAATATCCTCATCCGTAACCGTGTTACGTTGGTTGAGAGCCGCTCTCGCGCGTGCTGTTGCGAGTATTGTCTGTACACCTCTGGGGCCTGCTCCGTGGTACAGGAGCTCTTGTGCGGATTCAGGGGCTCCCTCTTCTTGTGGACGCGTGGATCTCACGATTCTTGTCGCTCTGATCAACTGGAAATCTGGAATTTGAACTTGCCGCACTTCAAGAGACGCTTCGCGGAGCCATTCTGCAGAGACCACGGGTTTGAGGGGGCCGGGGTTCATAGCGGTCGTGACGGATACCACGTCCAATTCTTCCTCAGCATTGGGATAATCCATCAATATTTGAAACGAAAACCGATCCAACTGAGTGACCGGAAGCGGATAGGTTCCTTCTTGCTCCAATGGATTTTGGGTCGCCATGACAAAGAACGGATCTGGAAGCGGGTGTCGAACTCCCATGACCGTCACTTGGCCCTCCTCCATCCCTTCGAGGAGCGCCGCTTGGGTTTTGGGAGGAGTTCTGTTGATTTCGTCTCCCAATACCATGTTCGCAAAGAGAGGCCCCTTGGCGAAGGAGAACTGACGTCCACCCGTGGAACTTTCACGGTCAAGGATGCTCGCCCCAGTGATGTCCTGCGGCATAAGATCTGGAGTGAATTGAATTCTACTAAAATCTAACTGAAGCAATTCGGAGATAGAGCGAACGAGTAGGGTTTTGGCCAAACCGGGTACGCCCATGACGAGAATATGACCTCCGGATAAAAGGGAGATCATGACCTCTTCGATCACCTTTTCTTGACCAATGATTTTTGTCGCTAGGCCTTGTGTGATCTCGTCTCGAATACGCGAGATGTTTTCAAAGGAAATGCTCAATTGGGTTACTCCTGATTTCGGTTCTGGATTTCTTTGCCCTCGAGATACCATTCCTCGAGTTGATCCAGGGGCGCTGATTCGCGTTCTCCCAGTTTCTTATCAACAATTTTGAAACGATCTTCAAATCGCGAAAGCGAACGGCTCAAAGCGACTTCAGGATCGACACCCACTTTTCGTGCAACACTACTGACTGCAAAAAGAATATCGCCAATCTCATGCTCTATTTCTTCCGGGACACCTTTAGCCACAGCTTCATGAAGTTCGTCGAGTTCTTCTTTTACTTTCTCCATAGCACCCGTGCTGTCTGGCCAATCAAATCCTACCTTGGCAACCATTTGTCCGACACGATCGGCCCTACACAAGGCGGGTAACGAAGCGGGGAGTGGCCTGATCGTGTTTCGTGCCGTCTCTGTTTCACCTTTTTCTTCCTGCTTTATCTCTTCCCATTGCCGGCGAACGGCTTCGGGGTCAGCAGCGTCGGCATCTCCGAATACATGAGGATGTCTCCGAATTAGTTTGTCAGAGATATTCTCGGCGACGTCATTGAGGCTGAATGTCTTTTCCTCTTCTCCAATACGAGCTTGAAGAAAAATATTCATCAGAAGATCACCCAATTCTTCGCATATGTGTTCCGAGTCGCCTTCTTCAATCGCTTGTGCGACTTCATGAGCTTCCTCTAAAAGGAAGGGTCTCAGAGATTCAGGAGTCTGTTCCAAATCCCAAGGGCATCCACCTGGAGATCGGAGAGTGTCAATGATTGATTTCAGTCTTTGAAGTGACTCCATAAACCCTGTCTCGTATTCAGATCAAAAATCGGTGCATTCTCATCGTGTTGTCCTGCGAATTACTCGACACTGGTCGCTGACTCTTCAATTCCTCAGAACCGGAATTCCATTACTTCCTCTGAATGACGAGCGATCGGTTAGGAATCTTTCCGCCCCTGAGGTCGACGATGCGAAGAACTTTATCACTATCTCTAAAGACGAGTGAATAATTCCCCGCTGTTCCATTCACACTGAGCAATTCTCCAAATTCTGTGGGGACGATCCCAGCAGCGATCTCTTTCCACTTGGGGCCCGATTGTGCTTCTGCGACAGAGAGCAGATTTGATGAATCGGATGATTTTAGGGTACTCATCTACCAGCCACAGGATGAAATCAGGCCTATCACGATACACAGTGCCAAATAGCGACGATATTGGACCAACTTCAACTCTGCATTGTCGTGACGACTTTGGGTCGATTTGAGACGATCAGTCATGAGACTCCTTGTCATTCTTCAAAGAAAGGTGTGCCGACCTTGTGGGAGCACTTGGTTCCCACCTGTATATCACTATAAAATGCCAAGGACCTCGAGACGACATTTAACTTTCAAGACAGGAAGATTTGAAATGAGACACTTCAGCCGTCAACTGGCGTCCAAAATCGCATCGTTCTTGGATCTCGATCCGGATGGACTGGAGTTGGATCTCGTCGATCCCCCTGACGCCAAGTTGGGCGATCTGGCCATGGGTTGCTTCCCATTGGCCAAATTATTGAGAAGTTCACCCGTTAAAGTGTCCCAGGATCTCGCCAGTCGAGATTGGGATATCGATTGGCTCGAAGAGGTCGTCGCCACAGGTCCGTACCTGAATCTCAAAGTTAACCGTGAAGTCTTCAGTCAACACGCGATCAGCCTGATCGAATCCAGTGGGGAATCATGGGGTTGTACTGATTCTGGGCGCGGCAAAACCGTCATCGTGGAATATTCTTCTCCGAACATCGCAAAGCATCTCGCAGTGCATCATCTCAGATCCACGATGCTGGGTCAGGCGATGGCGAATATTTTCCGAAGTGCCGGATACGAAGTGGTTTCCTGGAATCATTTGGGTGATTGGGGGACAGGTTTCGGAAAACTCTTAGCGGCGTGGGAAAGTTACAAAGATTTCGACGATCTTGATTCCCCTCCTTTATCAGATAGAGAAGATGCAGTCACAGATCTCAATGCTCTTTATGTCCGATACTCTAATGACGCAAAAGAAAATCCTGAACTTGAAGACCTCGCTCGAGAATGGTTTAAAAAACTCGAAAACGGAGATTCACTGGCACGTGATCGCTGGAATATGATCCGTGACGTTTCTCTTCAACTGTTCGATAAAATTTATGCTCGACTTGGAGTTCAATTCGATACGGTTATCGGGGAATCGCACTACGAAGAAGCGATGAAAGGCGTCATCGCAAAACTCTCCGAGCTGAATATTCTTATTGAGAGTGAAGGCGCAGAAGTCGTCCAGGTCGACGAAGACATCCCGCCGATGCTGATTCGCAAAAAAGACGGAGCGACCCTGTATGGCACGAGAGATCTCGCCAGTGCCATCACTCGATATGAAAACGTTCAGTTCGACAGATGCCTATACGTGGTCGATGCGGGACAAGGTCTACATTTTCGGCAGGTATTTGGGGTCCTCAAGAAAATGGGCTACGAATGGGCTGATCACCTCGAGCATGCCGAATTTGGCGTGATGCGTCTGAATGTCGATGGACATTGGAAAAAAGGAAAAACCCGCGGAGGCCAAGTGGTGCTTCTGCAGGATGTTCTCGATAAAGCCGTTGAGTTAGCGGGCGCAGTTGTTCGAAAAAAGAACCCTGATATTTCCGAGAGCGATTTGTCCGAGATCGCTGAAGCGGTCGGAATGGGCGCTGTGATCTTTAGCGATATGAAGGCTTCGCGGCGAAAAGACGTGAATTTCGATCTCGACAAGATGCTCGCCTTTGACGGCGAAACCGGTCCCTATCTTCAATACACGCATGTCAGATTTTCCAGCATTTTGAATAAAGCTGCGGACTCGAAGATGTCTCGTGGAGACGGATCAGGTCTTGTCGAAGACGAAGAGCTGGTTTTGATAAAGCGTTTACTTCGATATCCTGAAGTCACTGACAAGGCTGCTAAATCAGCGGAGCCTTCACAGCTCTCTCAATACCTCTTAGAGCTGGCCAGCGATTTCAATACTTACTACGCAAAACATCGAGTCATGTCAGATGACCAACAGTTGAGTGAGCACCGATTGACATTAATCGAAAGTCTGAAGAACACTTTGGCAACGGGGCTCAAAAGACTTTGCATTCAACCCTTGACCCGAATGTAAAAAATATCTGTACCGATCGGGGCAGATTTACAACAGATTGAGAAGCTGCAAATTGATCCAAGCAAGCCGGCCATACATTTGGATGTAGTTCATGTTTGCAGGAGCTTCCCAGATCCAAGTCCAGAATTCCTCCTTGAGGGTGGGTTCCCGGTCTTTTTCAACTTGGATAGAGTGAACGAAGTCTCGGTACCTTTGGAGTACTTGTTCGGAAACAGGACTCGTCCCAGAGGAGATCAATTGATCAAGGCAGATACCTTGTAAATCGACAGTCTCCCTGAGGAATTGGATTAATCGCTCTTCTGTGAGAATATTCAATGAGGCCTCCTAAGGGTCCTGTATAGGAAAAGTGACTATCTGAGTCAACGATAAGGGGGTCAACTTGCCAGAAGGAGGCCCTCTTTCTAGGATGACGGGAACCTGAGAGATCTTTCTCTTGGGGCAGCATTAGAGCAACCACAGCGGTCAGACCTTCAGTAGAGGTCTTAGGAGGCCACTTGAGTAATCCAGAGCCCAGTGTCATGCAGAAAATAGTTTCCCTGAGTAAACGCAGGGGCTTCATCTTCCAATCCAGCGAAATTTACGGCGGAATGAATGGTTGTTGGGATTACGGTCCGCTCGGAGTGGAGTTGAAGAGAAATGTCAAAGAAGCCTGGTGGGCTGACATGGTTTCTCGTCATGACGACATAGGAGTGCTCCCCGGGGCGAATAGCAGTTTCGAAATGACAGGTCTCGACTGCTCAATAATTATGCACCCTCAAGTTTGGCGTTGCTCAGGTCACCACGACCTGTTCCACGACATGATGGTGGACTGCAAAGAATCTAAGAAACGGTATCGTCACGATCAACTGAGAGGTCGTTGGGCAGAGTACCGAGATAAAAAAGTTTTCGTGACGGCAATGGCTGATCCTGAAGAAGAGGATGAAGCATTCACCGCCCGAGCGCAGAAGTTCTTTGGTTTAAGAGCCAAGGATCGTGATCAGATAAAATGGGACGGCAGCGCTTGCAGTCTTGAAACTATTGATGAACTAGAATTGGTTCTGGGTCCTGATGCAAAAGACGCAGGGACACTGACGGAACCTCGCGAATTTAACCTGATGTTCAAAACTCAAATGGGTGCTCTTCATAATGAAGACAGCATGGCTTACCTCAGACCTGAAACCGCACAGGGGATTTTTGTAAATTTCAAAAATGTCGTGGATTCGTCTCGAGTCAAAATCCCATTTGGTATTGCCCAAGTTGGAAAAAGTTTCAGGAATGAGATCACGCCCAGAAACTTCACATTTAGAGTGCGTGAATTCGAGCAAATGGAAGTTGAATTCTTTTGCCATCCTGACACCTCTCAAGAATGGTATAGCTACTGGCGAGATCGCAGAATGAATTGGTATCTCAACCACGGGTTATCTTCTGAAAACCTCATTCTTCGAGAACACCATTCTGACGAACTCAGCCATTACTCCACGGGTACCGCTGACATTGAATACGCGTTCCCATTCCTTCCAGAGGGCGAATACGGAGAATTAGAAGGCATTGCGCATCGTGGCGATTTCGATCTCCGTAGCCACATGGAGGGCAAGCTTGATCCCAATTCCAAGCCTTTAGAAGTTCAATTGGGAGAAAACGGCAAGCCTCTTTGGAAAGGTAGTGGAAAAGATCTCAGTTACCGAGATCCGGTTTCTAACGAAAAATTTATTCCACATGTGATAGAGCCTTCTGCCGGTGCTGATCGAGCTGCTTTGGCGTTTCTTTGCGAGGCGTACACAGAAGACAATGCACCTGACGATAAAGGTGAAATGCAATCGAGAGTCGTTCTGAAGTTCCACCCTCGCCTCGCCCCGATGAAAGCCGCTGTGCTTCCACTCGTAAAGAAGGACGGAATGCCCGAAAAAGCCCAGGAAATCTATCGGGAACTAAAGAGAAAGTTCCCCGTTTTCTATGATGTTAAAGGTGCAGTGGGCCGACGTTACCGACGCATGGACGAAGCAGGCACTCCATTCTGCGTCACTGTTGACGGTGAAACTCTCAGTGACGAAACAGTAACTTTGAGGGAACGTGATTCGATGGTTCAAACCCGATTAAATGTGGATGAAGCGATTCAAGCCATCCAGGAGGCTATCGATTGTTAAATCTCATCGTCGCTTCGCTACTCTTTTTCAACGTTGCGGGGGACAAGCAACTTGATCAGTTTGTAAAAAATCAGGACGCAAATGGTCTTCTCTCGCGAATGCGAGAACTGGTAGAGAAAGATTCATACAAAGCTGTACGTCCTATCGCAGATGCCGTCGCCAAAGTAGAGGCGGCACCAGAGAGCGCATGGTATAGCGTTGATCGACATCGAGTGTTCGTTGACGCCACTCGGATATTAGGAACTCTTCAAGGTCCAAAGTTTGATAATGAGTTGGAAAAGTTGGTGAAAAAGCACCCGGACTGGCCCGCCAGGACTTTGGGTTTGTATGCTTCACTTCAATCCAAAGGTTCCGACAGCGTTTCGCTTTCCCTCAAAGCTCTTCACGACAAAGCTCCACAGGTTGTCATCGTGGCTTCCCAAATATTGGGTCGTACTCAAGACATACTCGTTATCGAGCCTCTCATCTCTGCCATGAAAAGATGGGAAGGTTCTACTACCCGTGAGCGTGCCGCTAAGGGGGGGAGAGACGAGCTGGAAAAAATGGCAAAAGACAGAGCCTGGCTGACGTGTCGCGACAGTCTCCACAGGTTAACAGGCATCTCCTTGCATGATTCAGCGGCATATAAATCATGGATCAGTGTTCACCGAGATAAATTAGACCCTTCGAAAGTAGACCTTTCGGCCCCTGTTGAAAAGATGACAGGAACAGGACTCTTCGGGCTTGATATCACGGGTAGAAACATCGCTTTCATCATCGATATTTCTGGCTCGATGCTGGCAACAGACCCGCCGAGTGAAGAACAACTCAATAAAGTGAGTCGCTCTACCGGAGTTGGGGAATCTGTCGAAGAAAAGATTTCAAAACTCATGGAATCCCGCAGAAGAATTTTGAGAGCTCAATCGGAGCTCAAAAGGGCGATCGAAGGCCTCGGTGAGAATAAACGTTTTACCGTGATTGCATACTCTACGGAGGTATCTCCCTGGAGCCCTGTGCTCAAAGAAGCGAATCGAAAGCATCGTACTGACGCTGTGAAATTCATTGAATCTTTAAATGCCACCGGAATAACAGTCACCGACGAGGCATTACATATGGCTTTAGGTGACCCTACTGTTGATACGATATACTTGATCACAGATGGTGCACCCACACATATGGGTACGAGAGGTAATAATCTCCCGCCCGATGCACCAGAATTAATGAGAAGAATCCTTGCCGAAACCAAGGCGGTCAATCATCTGCGGGGTATCCGTATTTTCACTTTAGGATTCGTCGATGCTGAAGAAGAATTCCTGCAAAAACTCGCTGCTGATAACAATGGCAGATACGTAAGAATACGTTGAGGAAAGGGTAGACCTATTGAATGATCCCGTCGTAATCGTCGAAGGACGCAGGACGCCGTTTGTACGATCTGGGGAAAACCTAGTCAATACCTCGGTAGACGTGCTCGCGACTTCCTGCACTCGAGAGTTGCTCGATGTCACAGGCTTTCCGGTCGACGAGATTGACGAATTGATCTTGGGGTGCTGTGCTCAGCCTCCCGATCGGGCCAACCCCGCAAGAGTGGTCAGCCTTCACTCCGGGTTACCCGTACCAGTCCCTGCTTATACTGTCGCCAGAAACTGCGCCAGTGGTATGCAGTCTGTCGTCGATGCGATGCTTCGTATCCAATCGAATGAAAAAACAGCGATTCTTGCGGGTGGCGCTGAGTCTATGAGTCGTATTCCACTCCTTTTTCCTCTCAGTCTGGCTTTCAAACTCGTCTCGATTAATAAGGCTCGATCCCTCAAAGAAAAGCTGGCTGGTTTCTCTTCTTTTCGCTGGTCTGACCTCAAGCCTAGAATCGCACTTCTCGAAGGACTGAAAGATCCCTTCAGCGGAGAAATGATGGGTGATACCGCTGAGCGTTTAGCTCGTGAATGGAATATTTCAAGAGAAGATCAAGATCGATTCGCCATGGAAAGTCATAGAAAAGCCGTCTCTTCACGAGATGCTTTCACTAGAGAAATCTCTCCTTTTGCTATCCCGCCACACCTCGACGAAATGCTGACGGAGGACATTGGGCCGCGAGAAAATACAGATCCCGTAAAAATGGGTCGTATGAAACCCTACTTCGAAAAAAAGATAGGAACCGTCACTGTGGCCAACTCATGCGGCATCACTGACGGAGCCGCAATGCTTCTCATGATGAGGGAATCTAGAGCAGTTGCAGAAGGCTATCAGCCCTTGGCTCGAATGCTCGGCGCTCGATTCACGGGGTGCGACCCATTGAGAATGGGCTTAGGTCCCGTACACGCGATGGCAGCGGTACTGAACGATGCGGGATTATCACTGAAAGATATTTCGATTGTTGAACTGAATGAAGCCTTTGCTGCTCAAGTCCTGGCGTGTCAGCAAGCGCTTGAAAGCCCGAGCTATTCCAAAATGGCGGGCTTCAAAGCTGTTCCCGGCGCGATCCCAGAAGATCGATTAAATCCACATGGAGGGGCCATATCATTGGGACATCCTGTTGGAGCGTCAGGCACCAGAATCGTCCTGACATTGGCTCGCCAACTGCATGAGTCTGGAGGCGGTCACGGTATCGCCACGATGTGCGTGGGTGGGGGCCAAGGAGGCGCAGTGCTTCTGGAAGGATGGTCAGCATGAGTCAATTTAAACTGATCCGTTCTTCAGTTTGGGACGGAGTGTTCCCAACAGAAGACCCCAAAGGACGTTTTCTTCACATCGTTATCGATGCAGAATCGAATGCGAATGTACTCAGCCGATCTGTTTTGGAAGACTTGAAGAAAACCTTGCCAAGAGCCATCGAACACGATGGAATTCAGGCGGTCATCGTCTCAAGTGCAAAAGACGGATACTTCATATCAGGTGCAGATCTCGACATCATTGAATCCGCGAGTGATCCTGATGAAGTCTTTGATCAATGCCGGCTGACCCAAGATCTCTTTGGTAACTTCAGTGGATTCCCAGTTCCCAGTTTTTGCGTCATCAATGGCGTCTGCCTAGGAGGTGGCCTCGAGCTCGCACTGGGTTGCTCAGTTCGAATCGCAGTGAATGACCCGTCGACGAGAATAGGACTCCCCGAAGTGAATCTGGGCATTATCCCTGGATTCGGGGGGACCGTTCGTATGACGAGGCTACTCGGCCTCAGAGGGGCTCTCCAATGGATACTTCCTGCCGGACGTATGCCTGCGAAGGCGGCCCTCATAAGAGGCGTGGTAGATGCCCTCGTCGCACCGGAAGGTTTTCGAACATTAGCGATCAAAACCATCGATACAATGCTCTCTGATAATCTGAAATCCGTGGTGGCACGACGTTCCAAACTTCGATCAGGTTTCTTATCTCGACTGATTGACGGCACTGCGCTCGGTCGTTATTTCGTTTCTCAACAAGCGTTGAAAACAGTCCGAAAAAAGACCGGTGGGAAAATGCCTGCACCGGAAAAAGCCATCGAAGTGGCCAGTTACGCCGCTTCAAATTCTCTAGAATCGTCCCTGGTCCTTGAAGCTCGTCAAATATCCCAACTGGTCACAGGGACTATCTCCCGGAATCTAGTTAACATTTTCCAGGATTCGGAAAGATCCCGAAGAGGAACCCATGAAGAACCTACAGGCGATTGGGACGATGAAAAATCTCTGATCGTTTTGGGAGCCGGGACTATGGGGTCGGGTGTTGCATCAGTAGCACTACAAAAAGGTATCCCTGTAAGACTCCGGGACATTTCAAGCGACTCACTGCTTTCGGGCCTAAAAGTTATTGGTAATGATCTTCATCAGCGATTCAAAAAACGTCGCGTCACAACTCAAAAAAGAGACGCGCTTCTTTCCTCACTGACATATGGGAAAGAATTGCATGGTCTAAAAAAATGCGGCTGCGTACTTGAGGCCGTCGTAGAACGTATGGACGTTAAGAAGTCTGTCCTAGCAGACATTGCAGACCGCTTACCTGAAGATGCTATTTTCGCGACGAATACCTCAGCATTAAGCGTGACTCTCATTCAAGAAAATAGTCCTGTGGCTGATCGGGTAGTGGGGCTGCACTTTTTCAATCCAGTTCCCAGAATGCCTCTTGTTGAAGTGATTCCAGGAGAATGGACATCTCCCGAAACTGTGGGAAAAGCTCTCTCTCTTGCTCGGAAACTGGGGAAGTACCCCGTCATCGTTAAAGATTCTCCAGGCTTCCTCGTAAACAGGATTTTAATTCCATACATGCTCAGTGCTTCTCGCCTACTTCTTACGGGGACACCGGGCCCATTAATTGACGAAGTAGCTAGAAAGCACGGCCTACCGATGGGGCCCTTTAGATTGATGGACGAAGTCGGATTAGACGTCGGCTTGGAAGTATCGAACACGCTTTTTGCGGCCTATGGTGACCGCTACAAAGCTTCTTCAATGCTCTCAGACATGGTTCAGAAAAACTGGTTAGGGAAAAAGTCCAAAATTGGATTTTATCGCCATCAAGGCCGCCAGATGACTTGGAATACTACAAACGATATTCCTGTCAATGCTTCACAGCTCATCAACAAACCGAGAACTCCAGATCCAATCATTGCTGCTCTCGTAGATCCCATGATAGACGAAGCCGCTCGCTGCCTAGAGGAGAACGTTGTTCAGGATCCTGGCATGCTCGATCTTGCCATGATTATGGGAACCGGTTTCCCACCGCATTTGGGGGGTTTGCTTCGCGATGCAGACGCACAAGGTCTTCAAGTCATCGTTGATCGACTGGAGAAAGCACACGGGGCTGGAGACCCCAGAACTCCGTCTTCTTACTTGTGTAAATTGGCCCATGCCAACGAACCATTTTATTCGTGAGAGATTCCAACCAATGATTTTTTTATGGGCACTACTGATCAGCAGTCACGTTCTCGCCGTGGAGAACATTTCGTACGCAAATCCGTCTGAGCCAGAGATGGTGTTTCAAACGGGCGACAACGAAGAGTTAGTCGATCGCTGGGTAACATTATTGACGACAGGTTCCACCCAACAAATACGACAAACTTTGGCTGAAATTGGGCTCAACCCGTTGAAAGAGTTACTGCCGAGATTGCTGCCATTGATGGAGAAAAATGAGGGCCGAATTCGTCAAGTCGTCACGATGCTCGTCATCGAAGCTTTCCCCGCGGAAAGAATTGACTTCTTTTCCAGTTGCCTCGAGAGCGAGACTGTTTATGCCCGAGAAGCGGCGGTGTACGGACTGGCCAGAACACCCGATGCTAAAGTACTAGACCTCATCGTGACAAGGTTCTCAGATCACAGTCCTATAGTTCGATCTGCCACGCTTCGTGCACTTCAAACTTTGGTTCGGCCTCCATCGGCTCAGTTATTTGAGGCGATTTTGGGAGAGAAGGACGCCAGTTCGGTACCTCTACATCCAGGGGCTCTAAACGCTCAAAATGCGATTCGCATAGCATTGAAGACTCCCGCTCTTCGTAATGATCTACGAGGATTGTGGACGAAGTTGGCGGACGTCGATTCCTGTATCGCCGCTCAAAGTTATTTCCTGAATGCCCCTGAACAATCACCTTATAAATCTGAAATTTCGCAAATACTTCAGCATTCTAATCGCTGGTTGGGAAAGCCGAAATCATCGAGCCCCATCGCTTACCAATTTTCGATGATCAATGTTCCTTCTGGGAGCAGTAAAGTTATCGATATTGACGCCACTGCAGAAGAAATTAAATTAACACGCCTCCTGGAATATCATCTGGATCGTGTCATTCACCTCAGGCTTGCAGCAGATCTTTGGATTCAGGCTCCCTCTTTATTTGCAGGTACCGTTTCGGTTTCCGAGGATCGTGTCGAAGTGGTGTTCGACCTAACAGGAGCACCTTCTTTGTATGCTGGAGTGGGCGCTCTCAATATTTCATATTGGGAAGGCCGTCCTGAGGGAGCCCAAACCGCGAAGATCCTCTTTGATAAAGCCACAGGAAGATTCATCAGTGAATCCATTCGCGATTCTCTTGGAAATGAAATCTGGGTCGCACATGTTAGCGAGTGGTTGGGAGAAGGAGTTGAAAAACCAGCGCAACTGATCATCCAGATGCCGAGTGCTGCAGTGGGGGCCATGAAGATCCCCTTAAAGGTGACTGCCAATTTCACTCAAAATTCTGGGAATTGGATTCTCACGGATGCTGAATCCGTCAGTGATCTTGGCAATGGAAAACCAGAAGAGCTAAAAGCGAGGGCTGAAGTTCAGATTAAGACATCTGCTTCTTCTCAACGCGGCGCTGTACCCACGGGCGAAGCGTCCACTGGAGACTCCGACTCTGGCCAAGGATCGACCGCCGGTTCTCCTCGAGAGTAATTTTCAAGGTTCTTCAGTAAACGTCGCGCAATCTTCTCTTCGCCGGCCTGACGAGCGGCGGCAATCATGTCTCGCTGGAGTTGTTGTGCTTCTGGATAACGATTCAGTGCGGCCAGCACCATCGCACGCGATGCTACAAATTCAAGATTACGATTACCTGCTAAGACCTTCTGAAGTCTTTCAGGAACCCCGATCAGTTCTTCTTGAGAAGCCGTACTGAGAGTCCCTAGCAGACGAGCCTCCATGCTGACAAGCCGAGCATTGTTGTCCGTTGCCAATAAACCAAGACGACATCTCTTGAGAGCGTGTCCATTCTTCCCCAATCGGATATGACACACAGCTTCAGCCAACCACGCTGAGGTGTTCCCCGGTCGAAGTGCGCACACTCTTTCAAAATCTTTTACTGCTCGCTGATACTTTTCTTGCCTCCGCAGGGCGTTCCCGCGATTGAATCTCGATTCGGGTTGATCAGGATCGAGATCAAGTGCCCTGTCATAGCATTCAATGGCGAGCGTTTCATGACCTGTTGCGGCTTCCAGGACACCAAGATCGAACCACGCTAGGGGTTGTGACGGATCGAGTCGGATCGACTCTATGAACGATGCACGTGCTTCATCGGGCCGACCCAGTTTCAATAAAGTCGAACCTACATTTAAATGTGCAGAAGCAGATTCAGGATCAAACTCGAGTGCTTTCAAAAAAGACGCTTCGGCTCGCTCGTAGAGATTCTCTTCAAAAAGAAGTGTTCCTTCATTCAGGTGCACACGTCCACCACGTCTTAGTGCCATGACCTCTTGTAACCAAGGATCACTCGGCCTCGGCATCGCAGAACCTCTGAGGTTCATTTGTCGAGCCGCTTCCTCAATGTCACCGATCTCTTTGAGCGCTAATGCATAAGGATAGCGGATTGCAGACGCACCTGGAGACAGTTGCAAAGCTCTGTTCATCACGTCACAGGCCTCCTGCGCTTCCCCATTTTTGTGTAATAGTCGGCCTTTTTGGAAAAGGGCAGGAACGCTATCAGGTTTCAGACTCAAGACCATCGCCAGTAACTGCGCGCTTTTCTCAGTTCGCTGGAGTGCATTCTCAATTTCCGAGAGACTGAGAAGTGTGACGATGTGGGGGGGAGACAATGACGAGAAGGGCTCAAGAACCTCAAATGCTTCTTCATGAAGAAATTCAAGCATGAGAACTTTTGCTAAGAGGTAACTCAGTCGGTGATCACTCTGCAGCTCAAGGGACTTGCGGTAGTGATAAATCGCCGATTCTCTTAAATCATAAGCATGGTAAACCATCGCTGCTTGAGCGTGTTTTCGCGAGGTCTCTTCAGAAGAACTCGCGCTCCCATCCTCGTCCAACAGAAGAACAACTTCTTCCAGATGTTGGCGAACACTCCCTTCGAAAGCCTCTAAGGGGATCTGTGGAGGATCCACGGATACAGAGCGTTCTCCTTCACAGCCAGTGACCCAAATGAGACAAAAAATAGAATAATATCCCAAAATCCGTAAGCGCTGGGCATGACGCCCCTCACACATCCACAAATTGGAACTCAAACTTTTACTCAAGGGGTCTTCTCTTTCAGGGTGTGATATTTCCCCGTTGTCAGCTGGCTAAATTTTTCGATATTTCCATTAGGCCATTCGACAGCCACGATGAAAGACTCGGATCGTTGCCCCAATCCGACGACGACTCGTGGATCATGACTGCTCAAATAAGATCCTCCTCGACGAGATCTTCTGTGCAGGGTGTCACCCTTTTCAAAAACGACTTTAAAATCTACGTTATCGAGAGTGACTCCTTTTGAATCTTCAAACTTCACTCCAAACCAAGCGTTCTTTGATCCTTGGTGATTCACAAGGACTCGTGCCGATTCTCCATTGCCAGTCGTGACGATATCGACGTCTCCGTCATTATCGATGTCTCCGAAAGCCGCGCCTCTCCCCACAGTCATTTTTTGGAGTGCAGGCACTTTCTGATAAGGGACCATTTCGAAATTCTGTCCATTGACATTTCGATAGATTTGATCAGGCTGCCCTAAAGGATGTGGAATCCCTTCTGCGACGAGACTGAGCTGACGCTTGACTGCGCCATTCGTCACGTACAGATCCAACCAACCGTCGTTGTCCACGTCAAACCATGCCGTGCCAAATCCTGTCCACTTTCTACTCGGGATACCTAATCCGCTCGTGGCGCTAATATCGTCAAACTGACCTGATCCAAGATTTTCGTACAAGGTGTTCGTTTCACCGTCGAGATGCGTCAGAAAGATATCTTCATCTCCGTCACCGTCGAAATCTCCCAAATCCGCCCCCATAGAGGCTTCCGGACGACCGTCACGATTCAGTGCGCAACCACTCAGGAGAGCCGTATCTACGAAATGGAGTCGAGAGTCCTGTCGCCATTGACGATTAGCTTCTCCGTCATTCGCCACGTACAGATCCAGTGAACCATCTTGATCGAGATCAGAACACACGACACCCAACCCGGCTCCTGGGACGGCTCCGATGCCGCTTTCAGAAGTGATATCTCTCAACGCATGAGACCCAATATTTTCATAAAGACGGTCGGGGAGAGACGGAAATGAACTGGGTCCGCAATAGTCCACAACGCTGTTGGGTCCAAAACAGGGTTTATGATTATCGAGAGTGAAATCTACGTACGCACAAACATACAAATCTTCATCTCCGTCACGATCCAGATCCGCGAAGATCGCGCTGGTTGTCCAACGATCGTCATTGATCCCTAGCTCTGAGGCCCGATTGGAATACTGGCCAGAATCCGTCGATACCCAAAATTCATCTTCACCCAATCCGGTGATCAAGACATCCGGTTGTCCGTCACGATTGAAATCTGTGATCGCCAATACCATGCCATATACACGAGACTGAATTCCTGTCTGCGATGTGATATCTGTGAATTTTGGAAGCCCAGAGGTCAGACTGTCATTTCGATACAGTCGAAAACCTGATTCGAATCCTGACGGGGGAGTCAGCAGCCGTGTCGGTTCAGGAGACTTGGAACTTTTGAGTAGATAGCCCTGACTGAATGCAATATCCATATCGCCATCACTGTCCCAATCAAAAAGGGCGACGCCTGGACCCACTGTTTCAGCGAAATACAGTTCTCCGGACATTCCATT
>JAACCY010000077.1 GCA_009937185.1 Planctomycetia bacterium | reverse complement strand
GCGGCGGCTTCCTGCATCTGTTTCCACTCTTCAACGGTCGGGAAAGGCAAAGCTCCACCGGCACTGAGGAGAACCTTTAGTCGATCTCCATCGCGGCGATACACATTTCCGAATCCACCGACTGCAACGGGATCCCCAGCAGCATTACGGACCACCCATGCACCATAAGCTCTGACGTGACGGTCATTGATCACGTGGTAACCAGTGGGGATAAATTCCAAAGATCCACCGTTCTTGAAAGCGGACTGGTCCCCAATTTCCTCCATGAAATTATCGTAGTGACTCCGGATATCTTTCAGGCCGCGGACAGGAGCCACTGCACCATCGGTGACCAATCGACCCTCTGAACAGAACTCTGCAGTAATCGCAGCGGCGTCATGATTTTGCCAAGCTTCTCTTAAGCGGTTGAAATGATCGGCCAGTGCTTTGTCTTCGAGTTCAATCTCCTGCAATGCCTTCAAAACGGTATTCGCACCTTCAGGATTAGGCGGCACCAGATTCGTATCTTCAAGAAGAGGACTGTGAGCCATAAATTGAATTAAACGGGGTCCTGCCTCTGTCATCCGTGCCACTGAAGCTGTTTGTCCTTGCCAAATGGGATCGCCACTCGACGAAATGGTCTGAACTAAACCATCACAAACAAAGAAACCGTCTCCAAGATCTGTGTACCCACCCACGGTCTCTTCAATTTTAGAATTCAATGCCACACTGCCTTCGGCAAAAACCATGCTGTAGCGCGATAAAATTTGCTCATGCCCTCTCCAAGCCGACCAATTTTGCGGAAACAATTCAATCGCATCTTCTTCGTAACAAGAGAGCATCCCCTCGGGATTTCCCTGCTCCCAGTGACCCGCTAGTTTTTGCGACAATTGAGTCGCATTATTCTCTGATCCACCGCTCAAGTTGTTCAGGTTTTGACAACCCAGCAAAGGAAATACACTCACACTCAATACGCATAAAACGACTTTGAAGTTATTCAAGTTTTCTCCTTTAATGAATTGTCACTTAATTTAGCTCTTTACCTATTTAGCAAGAACACAGACATATCCATATTTCCTTCGCCACATTGATCGACTTGATTTGATCCACAAACTGGATTTTGTTAAATCAAAATATGTGGTAGATATTTTCCATATCCGTCTTATTCCTTAAAGACAAATGCTCCGGCAGATTCCATCAGCATTTTCACGGTTCCATTTTCACGTCGAAACAAATTGCCCCATTGCCCTCTCGCTATCACAACGCCATCGGAATTTTTAATCATCCAGAGACCATGAGCAGCGATGTGATTCTCGCCGATTTCTCTGAAACCCAGAGGGGTCGTATCTATACTTGTTCCGGCAAAACGGGAACCTTCAACGAATGTCTCATTAAAACTTTGAAGGATTGCGGACCTGCCTCGAATCGCATCCGGAGAACTCCCAATAATGCGATCGGCATCTTCTGTAAATTCAGCCGCCAAGGCTTCTGCATCATTACTCGCCCAGGCTTTCTGGAATCTGTCCATATGCGCCAAAAACTCTGTATCGGTAATTGTGATGGGCGCAACACCATCGAGCGCCTTATCTCCTTCAGACGGAGTCAGGACATCTGTTTCTTTGATGATCACATGAGCAGACTCTTGCACGAGTTTTAAGCGTCCATCGGTGCCCTTTGCAATATTGCCCCACTTACCATCTTCAAGGACTTCAGCATCTGCAGAGATCAACCTAAAGGTGCCGTCTCCGTAGCTCCAGCCACCCCCGAGATCTGTGGATTTGAGTGTTTCAACCTCAAGGGTGCTTCCCTTCATGGGGCTTGCATCTGAAAACGCTGTGGCGAAGTGTTCGACGAGACCATTCTTGCCCTGAACCGGGAGCACTAGGTTATTGAGAATACTGACCGCATCATCTTCATACTCTTCCGCTAATAACTGAGCATCCTGTTTTTCCCATGCTTCAGCAAAGCTGTCCGCATGCGCCTTTGTCGCCGATAACAGACTGCTGTCGTTTCCGGGGTTGTCGGTCCCTGTGTCACTAAAAAACCAGCCTGCTGCCAATAAACAAACCCCTACTAAAAAAAACAGTAATCTCATCTAAAACTTCCTCCTAACTGCATCACCTAAAAAGCCTAACCGCATAGGTTCAGTATCAGTTTCAACGGCCTCTGGGAAGTACCCAATCAAGATATAGTGCGACATTTTCGGCCGCCCCTTTCCTGATGAGCTCACAAAAAAAGCGGGCCGGCGGGATTTCCACCGACCCGCTTTCATTTTCGACTCTCTATTCGCACCTAGGGACAAGGCGCATAGGCCTCACATGTCAAACTATCAGCAGTGGGATCATCTCCGCATGCAGGAGAAGGTGCTGGCATGACGACTCCTGAATCGAAGAGGTATGACAACAATTGAACCGGATCAGAAATATCCAAAAATCCGTCATCATTACAATCCATAGAATCGAGACATGTCGAAGCCCCCCCTCCATTGAAGAGGAATGTGAGAGAGAACACCACGTCTGAGATGTCAACTCCCCCATCAACATTGCCGTCTCCTCGAATGAAGGAGACCACTTCACAGGAATCCGGAACACCGCTGCCATCTGTATCGGGATCTGAGCCAGAAGCGATGTCGCAACTATCTGGAATCGTGTTGCCGTTACAATCCTGAGCAGTTCCTACTGCAAGGTCACAACTGTCCGGAATCGAATTTCCATTACAATCCAAAGCCGCGCCAGTAGAGATATCACAACTATCGAGAATGCTATTTCCATTACAGTCGGCTGCAGTTCCGGAGACGAGGTCGCAACTATCGATCACGCCATTTGAGTTGCAATCGACTGCAGTTCCTGCCGCGATTTCACAACTGTCCGGCGCACCATTGCCGTTGCAATCGGCAGCTCCACCGGCGATATCGCAACTGTCGGGAACTGTATTTCCATTACAGTCCTGGGAAGAGCCAGAAACGAGATCGCAACTATCAGGAATTGTGTTCCCGTTGCAGTCAGGAGCGCCTCCAGAAATATCACAACTGTCTAGAGTTCCATTTGCATTGCAATCGGATGCTGTTCCAGCATTCAACTCACAGGCATCGATAGCTCCGTTACTATCACAATCGATAGCCCCGCCGGTGATGTCACAACTATCAGGAATACTGTTGGCGTTGCAATCAGAGAATACGCCCGAAGAGATATCGCAATTATCAAGAATACCGTTGGCGTTACAATCGAGGCCCGTACCAGCGATCAACTCGCAACTATCAGGAATGCCATTGATATCGCAATCCGGCGCACCAGTCTCAATGTCACAGTTATCCAAGGTTCCATTATTATTGCAATCGAGACCTGTTCCCGAGATAAGCTCACAACTATCAAGGACACCGTCCGTGTCACAATCCGTGAGCCCACCCGAAATATCACAACTATCAGGAATACTGTTTCCATTACAATCTTGCGCCGTGCCAGAGGACAACTCGCAGGAATCCAATGATCCATTACCGTTGCAATCGGTCCCAGTCCCAGAGACCAACTCGCACGTATCTGGAATTCCATCCAAATCACAATCGTTCAAGCCATTAGCAATATCGCATTCATCGGGAATCGCGTTGCTGTTGCAATCCACAGAGGTGCCGGCGGCGATATCGAGATCGTCGGCAATGCCATTGCCATTACAGTCAGCGGTGTCGCACTCATCTGGAATCCCATTATTATTGGCATCGACACTCGTTCCGGCAGCAATATCGCAACTGTCAGGCACTGTGTTTCCGTTGCAGTCAGGCACTGTTCCAGAAGAAAGGTCACAACCGTCATCAATACCATTGCTATTGCAGTCCACGAAACCTGAACCTTGTGCTTCAATAACGAGTCCCCAACTGTTGACCACGCCGTCGTCTGCAGTTGGGAAAACATCCGTCACTAATAAATTCCAGGATCCCTGCTTCTGTTGGCCATCAAGCACGGCAAGAGGCTCAAATGGAACAGTTCCTGCACCGTCATCGTCGAAAGTAGTGATGAGATTGTCTGCAGATCCACCCAACTCATTTTGCAATCGCACGGCAGTCCCTGCTGAGCTGGTCAGGTCAACGACAAGATCTCCCACGAAGGTATGAGTGATATTCACCTGAACATCTACATCCAAAATCAAGCCTGGGTCACTGACCACGATATTGTCACTCACATCAGGAGGAATCGGAGCCGCCGGACTCGACGAATAGGTAATCGTAGAAATTGCGTCGCAGTCATCTGGGATACCGTTGTTATTACAATCGGCACTGACGCCACCTAATATATCGCAAGCGTCAATCGAGCCATTGAGATTGCAATCACTCGCTCCGTTAGAAATCTCACAAGTGTCAATAGAACCATTACCATTGCAGTCCGTCACGCCTCCCGCGATATCACAACTATCGGGAATTTCGTTTCCGTCACAATCGATGGCCACTCCACCCGAGATATCACAGGCATCCGCGATACCATTACCATTGCAATCAGGCTCGCATTCATCTGGAATTTGATTGTTGTCGCAGTCGTTGGAAGTTCCCGCAGATATGTCACAGGTATCCGCAATGCCATTAGCATTGCAATCTTCTTGGCATTCGTCAGGAATGGTGTTGCCGTCACAATCGGTAGACACACCTGTAGAGATATCCGTTTCGTCGGGAACTCCGTTGACGTTGCAATCCGGCGGGGCTAGTTGGATCCCTCCGGTGGCCACCGCACTGAAACCCTGCGAACCACTGTTCACTGCAGCGCCACGGATCCTCACCGTCCAGGGCCCCGTTTCCGGAGCATTGATGTGGATCTGCTCAACATTGTTGATGCTGTCACGTGTTCCTCCTGTAGTACTGAAACCACCGGCGAATACATTCCCGAGAAAAATTGACCCGCTCGGTGACGTGACTTCAAGATCGAGATCATTCACTGTTGCAGTAGAAGATCCAGCTGTCGCTGCCACATCTGTCCAGACCAAGGTGATCTTTAGATTTTCGGTGGAGTTCGTAACATTCACATTATGAGTGATGACCTGGCCTGTACTCATACCGCTGGCATTTCGTACATCATCCAGAACCCCAATAGTTCGAGTGTCACCTGTGAAGAAAAGGGGATCGCTAATTCTCGCTCTACCCCACCCTTCTAAAGTCGACGGGTAGCCCGCAACTCCGGTCATATCGACTCCAGAGTTAATGAGTGTCGCTTTTAGAAGCGCTCCCGTGGGTGTTAAAGCATCCGCCGGATTAGGAGAACCTCCCGGATAATACCCTTCACTGTAATACTGACGTATCAATGCCGCCGCACCAGCGACAGCGGGTGTCGCCATCGAGGTACCAGTGAAACCCACCACACTGCATGCTGTTCCCGACTGTGAAGATCGAGTTCCACAACCCGGAGCATAGAGTTCAGGCTTGCGACGCCCATCCGTCGTCGGTCCCACTCCACCAGAGCAATGACTCGCTTCATTCGGAGTGTCTTGACTGGCACCGACAGCCAATAGATTTTTTGCGTTTTCAGGATTTCGAAGGACGCTACCATTCGTCACTGCAAGACAGACAAAGCTCTCTTCGTTATTCCGTAGGAAAACATCAAATCCTCGACTGAGGGCGTCATAAGCTGTCGTACCATCATTACCCCAGCTATTGGTATGAATCCTGCCGCCTTGTCCATGATGGAGATTGAGGCGGTTGACGATGCCCGCCTCCGTAAAGGCCGGCGTGGTATTCGTGACGAGGCTCGCTTCATATGCGATACCGCGTGTATCGTCATCGACACCGTTGTTGCCCGCCGCTGTACCCGCGACATGTGTACCGTGCCCATCGGTACCCACAGTGCTGTTATAAGCCACGATTTTTCCTGCGGGGAAGGAGCAATGTCCTTGATCGACTCGCCCATCCAAGACCCCGATGATCTGGCCTTCTCCGCGAAGGCCATTGTCATACAAAGGAGTCTGATTGGTGACATTCGTTTGAATCACCCAACGGGTAGTCGCGTTTCTCAAGGTGATGTCAGGAGCGTCCTCGACAAAAAGCACACTTTCTAATTGAGAGAGTGCTGAAAGCTGTTCCGGAGTCGTTATCACTGACAGTTCATCATGACTTCCCACTCTTTCGACCAGTTCAACAGTCGCGCCGGTTTTACGAATCTCCAAAGCCGCGCTCTCCGGGTTTTCTCCCGGGTGCAAAGAAACGATCAAGCCGAGAAGGCCCATTTGATCTAATTCTTTTCGTACCGCCTGTTGGTGTGTTCCCAGCCGTTCAATGATTCCTGGTTGGATTTTCCAAGCGTCGCTATATTCCACTACGCGAACAACTCCAGGTATCACCGCCAATCTTTGACGATTCACTCCTACCAGACGAGTGGTAAAGCAGTTGTGCGGAAGGTAATCCAGTAATCGAACTCCAACTCCTGAAAGTTGCCGGCTCAACTCGGGATCGATAGCACGATCGAGAACCAGAACCCGAATGGTGTTCAAAGAAAACGTCGTCGATTCTTCCTCTAGAAGATTTTCAAACTGCGCTGTATCAACATTTCCAACTTGGAGATAAAGCATCCCCTCTGCTGGAACTACTGTTTGAATTGCAGGCTGGGAAAAGATCGATCCACCCCAAAAGATGGTTGAAAATATTATGGTTGTCATGGCCCACCATAGGCGTGGAGTGGTCATGGAAATCCTCCTGAAACTTCGGTCTTCTGAAGTGAAAATAGTTCACCCTGCTGCAACGAGAGCCCTCCCGATGCAAATCCGGCCATACTTATTTATCATCCGAATGATGGCGTTCGGTGGACAATAATCCCGAAAAAATATCTATGAAGTCGATAATAATGATCAAATTTACACGCTATTCAGCAGAGTCTCTCCCCTATTCCAGAAAGAAATACGGCCCCTGCCGCTCTATTCCTAAATAGATCGGTAAGAAGCGGGAATTCCACCAGGCCAGCGAGCTAGTTTTCAAAGCCCATTGGCTCCATTTTGTCGATCGTTTCCGAATGGGAGGTGAGAAAGTGCACCTGAATAGTTCTACGTAAAAATTTCCATTTTCCGTGCTCTTTTTTTAGCGCGTCCGTGTAACTGCCAGTCACCATCGACCCGGTTCCTGACGCAGCATCCACAAAGGTCGCCAACAGATAACTGTTCGAAGAAGCAATGTTTTTAGTAACATGAATAATCGGAGTCGAAGTCATATGCTGAAGATGACGAACGCCTGATCTGAAATGATCATGATAGTGCTGGAAGAAACGCTGAATTTCGTTTTGCCCCTGCACTTCATAATCACCATCAAATTTCGGAATCAATGTGGCATCTTCTGTAAAAAGATCTGCGACTTCTGCTGCAGTTCCACGATCCACTCGATGGCAGTATTCCATGAGCAAGTTTTCTATTTCTGATACTTCCACGGGGTGATCTATTTTCATGTTCCCCTCCTCTTCATTACTTTTGGGATTGGTTTCTATTTTTGCATTTTCAGGGAGCATTCGATCAAGATATTGAAGTGGAGCAAACGCTTCAGGTTGTCCGTACGCCGCGAAGGAAACCTCTATACTCCGTTCAAGAATTTGCCACTCTCCCGATTCCTTTACCCAACGTTCTAAGCTTTTTCCAGGAACCCAAAAAGACCGAACCTCACCATCTTCATTCCGTTTTTGTCCCGTCGTCAAAAGGTAAACTTGACAACGAAATTCATTTTGATGGGGATCCACCGTGACTGACATCACTCGATGCTGAAAATTCCAACGGGTACTCTCGTCAAACTTTTGACGTTGATGCTCAAACCAAGACAGAATCTGGTCTTTTCCATGGATCCGTATTTGATCGTCAAACAGGGGACGAAGCAGGGCGTTTTCACCATAATGACGGGAAGCATCTTCGGGAGTTCCTCCGTCATGATCACGCCATGAAGCATGAATCTTCTGCCGGAGCAGGGATGTGATATCACTCACTACGACCAGCCCCTCTCATCTCCATCTTCATTATTCTCCTATTTTTCGCTCATCCTATTCTCAAAGATTACCCGTGATTCAATTCCGGTTGGAGAATAATCCATATCAATAATAGATCCCTTCTGCAGCTCTCTAATCCTACCTCTCCTCCGCAAACTGCCTTATGATTCGAGG
>JAACCY010000254.1 GCA_009937185.1 Planctomycetia bacterium | reverse complement strand
TGATTACGGTCAAACGTCGGTTCTAGACAATCGTTTTAATCCTGCCATCAGTTTCATTGGAGATTTTGTTGCGACTTGGAGCGACGACGAAGGAATCGAGGCTGGAGCCGATGGCTTCAAACTCAGAGGTGCCGAAATCGGACTCTTTGGTGCCGTAGACAATGCATACGAGTTCCACGGAGTGATCTTTTTTGACGAAGAAGAAGTCGAGCTCGAAGAAGCTTACGTCAAGGCCACCGATTGGCTCACCCCTACGACGCACATCAAAGCGGGTCGTTTCAATATGGACTTCGGCAAGCTGAGCCCGATTCATGACGGCGAGTTACCAACCCTCGACAAACCTTCAGTTCTTCAGGAATACATTGGCGGAACCCTGCGTGGAACCGGAGCCGAGTTCCACTGGTGGTCCCCACTGGGAGACACATCCCTGCTGCGCGGTAGCATTGGTATCTTCCAGTCTGCAGACAGCGATTCGCACATCGTCCTCGGTCCCGGTGGTGGTCATCACCATCACGGCGAAGAAGAAGATGAAGATGAAGAAGGCCCCCTGCGCGAGGCCGGAGACTTTGCCATCAACGCTCGCCTGAGCACCCTTTTCGATGTTTCCGATTCTGCCACTCTTCAGTTGGGCGGAAGCCTGCTGACCGCACCGGAGCGTGTCTTTGGTGTCGACGAGGATGACATTCAGGACGTAGACCGGTCAGTGATGGGTCTCGACCTGACTCTGGTGAACATGGATGAATCCAATGGTTCCGGTTACCGCTTCCAGGCTGAAGCCCTGATCAACGATCAGGATGAAGGTGAGCTCGATGACGGTGGCACCCCTGGAGATCCCGTCGACGATGTTTTCAATGTCAGCAACACCGAAGCTACCGGTTTCTACGTGATGGCCGAGAGAGTCATGGATTCGAGCAATACCATCGGCTTCTCATACAACCAGTATGAGCACGCCGAGGATTCTGCTGAAGAAAGCAGTGATTTTGGTGTTTACTACACCACGAAGTTGAATGAGTTTAATCGTCTACGATTTGAAATCCGATCCTTCAAGGATCTGGTTCTCGAGGAGGAAGGCGTAGAAGAGCTGGTCGACTTCACCGCAGTTTCTCTTCAGTGGACCGTTCAGCTCGGAAGCCACGGACACGGACTGGAGTGGTAGAGATGGGCAGAGATTCGAACAGGTTCTTTGCGTTCCTGATTCTTCTACTGCTGCTGGGACCCGGACAGATCTTCGCTGAAGATTCGATCCGCGTCGTCACGACGACTCCCGATCTGGCGGATATCGTCCGCCAGGTCGGGGGCGATCGTGTTACCGTGACCAGCCTGACTCGAGGCAGTGAAGACTTTCACAAGGTCCGCCCCAGACCACGATTGCTAAACTCAGTCTATCGAGCCGATTTGCTCGTTCAGATCGGTCTCGATCTGGAACATTCATGGCTCCCCCAACTTCTCGATGCAGCCCGCAACCCGAGAATCAAACCGGGGACATCAGGTTTTGTGAACTGTTCAGCGGGCATCGTCCCTCTGGACATTCCAGTAGCCAGTACCCGCAAGGAGGGTCCCGACCTTCACCTGAAAGGCAATCCCCACTACAACCTGTCGCCGATACAGGGCCGCAGGATGGTGACCAACATCATCGAAGGCCTGTGTCGGAAATCACCGCAGCATTGTGAGGAGTTCCAAAAAAGGGGTGCGGAATACTTGAAAAAACTCGATGAAAAAATCGCCGATTGGAAACAAAGGCTAAAGCCCTTCGAAGGTGCTTCTTTTATCGAGTACCACCCGACCTGGAGCTATTTTGCCAAAGATTTCGGACTCAAGATCGCAGACCGAATTGAAGCGAAAGCTGGGGTTACCCCCCATGCCACCCAACTGGCAAAGGTCATGAATATTGCCAAACAGAAAAATGTAGGCTTGATCATTTCACGGCCTGCTACACTGGATTTGGCTCTTAAGATTGCCAGCAATTGTGAGGCGACAGCATTAGTCTTGCCTCACTCCAGCTCTGAATCCGGAACGCTACAAGGCTACATACCCTTCATGGAACATGTAGTCCGTGCATTTGAAGGAAACCTCAGGCTTGTCCAACGTTGAATTTCGACTAAAGAATCTGCAGATCGGCCATGGTGATCACACCGTGGCCGGTCCGTGGAATTTCAAGGTCTCTTCCGGTGGGCTGAATGTCATGCGCGGTCCCAATGGCTGCGGGAAATCCACCTTTGCCAGGACATTACTGCGATTGATTCCGTCAATCTCTGGCACCATTGATTGGAACATTACTCCACATTGTCGTTGGGTTCCCCAGCAACTTCCTTTAACGGAAGATTACCCCGTCTCGGTCCGGGACATCGTCGAGTTGGGTTTATGGGAGACCCCCGATTCCGGTTCTCCACTATGGGGATTGCGGCCCCGGCTGACCGGTAACAAGTCTATGAAAAATACCGTGAGCGGGATGCTTGAACGGGTAGGTCTCGGAGGAATGGAAAATCGCCGCTTCGCCCGCCTCTCTGGTGGAGAACAACGAAGGGCGCTGATCGCAAGATCCCTCATCTCTGATTCCAATTGCATTGTGCTCGATGAACCGATGAACGGAGTCGACCAAGAGGGAAAGGGATCACTCGGGAAATTGATCACCACTCTTGCAGAAAACTCTGAAGCCTTGTTTCTTGTGATCACCCACGATTCCAGCTGGATCCCGGCAAAACCGCGCTGTTATCTGGACATCTCTGCTACCGGCAGCGTCACGCTGGAAAAAACGACATGAACAGTTTCCTCGAAGCATGGAACCTCTCCACCGGACTGTTTCTCGACGGCTTCCTCTCTACACTGTTCGCTGCATTCGTGTTACCTGCGATCGGGACGCTGCTGATTCTTCGAAAGATGCCCTTTGTTGCTGTGGCAGTCCCGGGAATTGCCGGGGCAGGAGTTGCTTTCTCCTACTTCATCTGGCCGATGATTTTCGCCATCGCGTACGAAACTCTTGATCCGCCATCGACGTTTTTTCAAAACCTTTGTGCATTCCTGTTTCTGGCACTGGGGCTTTACTGGCTCGCCTCCAGAGGTTCGCGAGACCGCATCGAAAGCGGTGCAGCTCTCCTTTTTGTCGTGACTCTGGCGCTCTCTGAGATTCTTCTCCTCGACAGTATCTACGACGAGTTTTCACACCGTTGGCTTCATCATGGGCACGTTCTGTCAGTGCTTGAGGAAGGTCGCACTCGTGTGATCGGTACATGCCTGATTCTCATCGCTCTCGCCGGTTTTTATCGCAGGGAGCTGTGGTTGACCGCCATCGATCGGGAGCAGGCCACTCTCTCAGGATTACCCGAGAAGCGCTGGCTGTTGATTCAATTATTTTTGGCCGGGCTCGCCAGTGGCATCATCGTCCCAGAGTTGGGGCCACAGGTCGTTTTGGGATTGTTATTGATTCCAGCGACCATCAGCTTCCCGGCGGCAAGATCTCTCTCCGGATATGCGTGGACTTGTTCCACCATCGGCATCGTCAGTGCTTTGCTGACCTTCTGGATTTCCATGGTTCAGGATTGGCCGATCGCCCCTGCTCTGATCGTCGTGCTCGCCCTCGTCAGCCTCACTCACCGGGTGATTAAACAGCGTTATTGGAGAGCCTGATTCTTCATCGGGATCTCTTGTGACCTGACTTCTTGCGGGAACGATTTTGAGACTTCTTCTGTGAATCCCCACGTTTCGCTGATTTGACTGAATCTCCTGGAATCAATGCCTTGTCGTGGCTGCCGATCAGATCGGTACGGCCCGTATCCTGGAGCAGTTCT
>JAACCY010000076.1 GCA_009937185.1 Planctomycetia bacterium | reverse complement strand
TTCATCTATTCCTAGGGCGGACTGTATTCGTGTGGAGTGTTGCTGGGCTTTTTTACGATCAGTAAATCTTCCGGAGAGAACACGATGCAGAGGCGATCCTTTACGTCCAGGCATGCGTAGCTCAGCAGGAAATCCTCCATCTTGTAGTCGTCGAAGTTGCTTCATGGCATGGGATCTTTGCAGGAATGCCCCCACTTGTACGCTGAACCAAGGGTCATACTGAAGCCGCAATTGAGCCTGTGCGGAGTGGCCTCGGGATCCATTCACCGCGATGCACTCTTCAAATGCAGCAGTTGCCGAGTCGAATTGCCCAATGCGCTGTAATGCGATGCCTCTTTTGTAGAGTGCCTCGCTCTGTGTTTCTGTATTGGTCGCCATGCGAGCGGCTTCTTTGAAACAGGTGGCGGCTCGCGACGGCTGCAAATCGAGGGAGATGGATCCTCTTTGTATCAAAGCGCGAGCCGCGATGGCTCCTCCTCGCGTTTGGGCTTCCCTGAAGAGCCCTTCAGCTTCTTCGAGTCGCCCTCTTCTTTGGGCGCAAATTCCGGCACTGAGAAGGGCTTCTCCTGAACGTTGATCTGTGGGGTATTTTTCTGCAAAGAGCGAGAATGCACTCTGAGCAACAGCAACATCGTCGAGGAGCCAAGCTTTTCTGGCATTCTGCCAACGAGCATCGGCTACAGGGTCAGGGACATTTTGAGCCGCGGAGTTGCGAGAAGGGCCTCCTGAGCAGGCGCAGAGCAATAGCGGAAAGATAAGAATCAGCAGTAAGAACTGCGAGCCTTGGGGCACGCGGCTCACGCTGTCTTGGGTTCGCTTATTGCCACAGATGTGGGTGTCGGGTTTCATGAGGCTGCCCTTCAGGTAATCATCTTGCCGTTTTGTGTCTTGAGGTGCAAGACCAGTCGGATGATCAAGATTTATCGTCAAGGGAAGGGGGTGACATGCGTATTGGAGTGGATAGCGGAGGAACGTTCACGGATGTGGTGATCGTGTCTGAAAGTGGAATCACCATCCGAAAGGTGGCCTCCACCCCAGATGACCCTGCGCGCGCGATCATCCACGCACTCGAAAAAATGAGAGCGGATGAAATCATTCATGGATCCACGGTCGCGACCAATGCACTTCTTGAAAGAAAGCACTCTCGTGCAGGCTTTATCACCCAGGCAGGGTTCTTAGATATTTTAGATTTGGGTCGTCAAAGTCGGCCTGATCTTCATGCCCTTGAGCCAGAGAAGCAGAAGCCATTGATCCCCGCTGAGGATCGATTTGAAGTGCAGGGGCGGATCGGGGCCGGTGGGAAAAGATTAAAGCCTCTCGACCTCTCCGAGCTTTCAATGGCGCGCCACTGGAGTCTCAAAGGTGGTTTTGAAGCGATAGCTGTAGGCCTTCTCCATAGCACTGAAAACAAAGAAGACGAGGAGGCCATCCGGGCTGTCTTGGCGGATTTGGATCTTCCGGTGGTGCTGTCGAGCGAAGTGGCTGCGGAGCCGCGTGAATGGGAAAGATTTACGACCGCCACGGCAGCCGCTGTTTTGACCCCTGTCATGAAGGGTTATCTGGAACGATTGGCTGAACAGGTGTATCCGGCAGTCTTACGGGTCATGGATTCTTCAGGGTCCGCTCGGCCTTGGCAGCATTTGGCGGCTGAGCCGGTCAAGACGGTTTTGTCTGGACCTGCCGGCGGTGTTGTGGCGGCGACGATGATCGGTGCAGCGGAAGCCTCAGAGTTGTCCAAGGAAGAAGAGTTGCAACCGTGCATCACTTTTGACATGGGGGGAACCAGTACAGATGTTTGCCTCGTGGGAGCGGAAGCTCGAAGTTATCAGAGGCGCTCGACGATGATCGATGGATTGCCCTTGGCGGTTCCCATGCTGGATGTGCACACCGTCGGTGCTGGGGGTGGATCATTAGCATGGATCGATCCTGGGGGAGCATTACGGGTGGGTCCTCAAAGCGCAGGGGCGGAGCCGGGACCTGCCGCGTATGGCAAGGGGGGCCGTGAGCCTACAGTGACCGATGCACACGTCGTGTTGGGTCGTTTGCCTGCAGATGCACAATTGGGTGAGCAGGGTGGACTCGATGTGGACGCTGCGAAGAAAGCGCTTGAGCCTTTAGCGGGGTCCCTCGGTTGGTCGATTGAAAAAACTGCTCTGGGGATGATAGAAGTTGTCAACCATGAGATGGAGCGAGCGATTCGAAAGGTTTCGCAGGAACGGGGTCAAGATCCTGCTGCGACAACGTTGATCAGTTTTGGAGGTGCTGGTGCTCTTCATGCTGTCGCCTTGGCGCAAGCCTGTGGGATTCCAAAGGTCAGGGTTCCTGCCGGTGCAGGAGTTTACAGTGCTCTAGGTTTGTTGATGGCTCCTTGGTGTGAACAGGCAGAGTCTGTCTTGTTGAAGGATATCCCATCCGATTGGGATAAAGACCTCGAGGAAATGGCACAAGAGCTTGAGCAACTAGCCCTTTCTAAAATGTCGGGAGCTTCTTCTGATGGAGTGAAAATAGATCGCTTCCTCCGCGCAAGGCATCTGGGTCAATCGCATGATTTAGAGTTTCAACCTGGACCTCATCCGGTAGAAGATTTTCGACGGATTTATGAAGAACAGTTTGGCTATCGAATGCCTGACAGAGATGTTGAGGGCGTCGCGATGAGGGTTACTGTCACGAAGGAGAGAGATCCTGAGGAGTACCGCATCGAAGAGTGCGATCGACCCGCAGTGAAAACCCCAGTCTGTATCTCTGAAGACTTAGGGTTTATGTCCGTTTCGAGAAAAGGTCAGGGGCTGGTATCTCCGGGAGAGTTTTTGGAGGGTCCCATATTGATCGAGGGTTGGACCACGTTCTCTTGGCTACCCTTAGGGGTGAAGGCCACGGTGGATCGGCGAGGGGATTTGATCATCGATATGGCACGGCAGTGAAATTGAGTTGGAAATTGAGTTGGAAATTGAGT
>JAACCY010000253.1 GCA_009937185.1 Planctomycetia bacterium | reverse complement strand
CTTGCAATAAATATTTTTTCGAGCCACTCCCAAGCGCTATGTGAGTTCTGCTCGTTTCCGGAATTCAAAGCAACAGCGAGATCTGTTCCTACTGAGTCGCCGATTCCTAACGCTCCTATGCCAATAACTATGAAGCTGAGTATCAATACGACTTTTACGATTGTTGTGACGTTATTAAAAACCACACCCGTTTTTAAACCATTCAGATGCACCAATAACAAAGCTACCAATGTCGCCATAGCAGCGACTGTTTCGTCTAACCATGGAACAAGATTTGAAAGATGCTTGCCCATAGTACTGGCAATGAATGCACTGCCAATCGTCCAAGTAATCGGACCCGCAAGAAACCCAAATACGAAGCTGGCTGTCGCCCCCATCGCTCTGCGAACAAAAACGACTTCGCCTCCACTGCTGGGAATCATCGCACTTAATTCAGCACTGGTAAGAGCGGAAAGGAACGCCATCAAACCAGCTAAAGCCACCGCTGCTAATATCGCCCAACCTTCGCCGAGGTCTGCGGCGAAGTGGCCGGTAGTCGTAAAAACACCCGCTCCCACAACAGTGGTGAATACAATCACTGAAGATGAGAAAAGACCCAGTTTGTTTTTTGATGTAGATTCCAACTGATCTTCTTTTCCGTTTTTCTTCTCACTGTCCGGTCTGAGTCCGGGTGATACACTTCTGAGATACTCTGCATACCCCGGGAGATTTGATGAACTCGCCGTATTTTCCTGATTTCATTCCTCATGAACGCCTCGGAGGCACTGCAGGAGTAGAAGTCTGGTCAGGTAGAGATTCTACGGGAAGCCCGGCTATACTGAAAACCTTCACTTTGGGACGTGGCTGGCAGCAGGAATACGCTGCTCTACTGTCGATCAACAAGGCACCCCTCACAGAAGTCGTTATTCCCAGACTTCTTGATACCTCTGAAACCCCTCCCGCTATTCTCATGAGCTATCTGGACGGTAAAAATATGGAATCTCATCGATTCCCCATGCCAACCTGGTCCATAGCCATTCAACAAGCGGGGCAATTCCTCGCTCAGCTCCATGCTATTCCCCTCTCAGAAGCGGACTCATTACCTCTAAGTAAAGCTCTTCCTCTCCGCCTCGAGTCCTGGATTGAGCGAGGTGCGAAGTGGCTATCCCCGGCGGAGATTCGACGCGCACGCAACAAAGTCGGAAATGGAACCGTTTTTGAAGGCCACCAGAGAGTGTATTGCCACAATGACTTTGCGCCCCGTAACTGGATTTGGAATCCCAGCGGCCTTGGGATCATCGATTTTGAACACGCCTACGGAAATCACCCCGCTTTTGACTGGGTAAAATTAGAAGTGGGATTATTTCAAAAGATGCCCGAGCTGAGGGAGGAATTCATCGCATCCATCGGCGGGACTCCCCTATGGGCGACCTCCGAGGTCCTTGATGCCATCGTCGCCATACATGCCATCGGCTGTATCGTGTGGGGTTCTCAGCATGGAGATAAAAGTTACATCTACGAGGGTCGTCGAATACTCGACGAATAAGAGTCTACACTTCACACTCATCAGGGAGTTTTTTGTTTTTCCAACTGATCGACTAAATCCAACTCTCTCTGAGCACTCGCATACCCCGGTGCATTGGCAAGAACTTCGACTAACTGCTTTCGAGCCTCCGCCAAACGACCGAGAAGCCTCAGTACCCTTGCTCGTGTCACCTGATGAATGGGAACCGGCCTACGTTTAAAAATTCCATCCAACTCCTCGAGGGCCTTCTCCAAATCAGCGATCGCCTTATCTTCACGGCCACTGGCCCGATAGTTCTCTGCTCTTCTTTGATACCAAGTCGCCTTGAGCGAGGCTTCCTGCAGTTTTTCATTGATCAACTTTAGAGCAACTTCGTAGCCGCCACTGGCTGTTTCTGCACGAATCCGTGCAATCACCAATAAAGAACTCTCCATACCCGACTCCATCGCTTGACGATAAACAGATACCGCTAACGCATCTGCGCCGCGTCTTTCATATAGGTCTCCCAAGCGAAGTGTTTTTTCAAGGTCCGGAGAAACCACATGCACCCGCACGAGGTCATTAATAGCACCCTCTGTTTGACCCACAGCATCTCGTAGATTCGATCTTTCACTGAGGACTTCCATCAGGTTTTTACTCCGACGATCCACAAGCTTATCCAATATCGATAACGCTTCCGTAGACTTCATCCTGTCTCTAAGACAAAGAGCTCTCTCTAACGCTTCGGCATCAGGGTCAACACCCATACCTCGAGCATGCTGAAGATCTAGCAAACCTAAATCAGGCCTACCGTGCTTTCGGCACAACTTAGCCCTCAACAAATACAGAGGCCCTGGATCGTCACTCTCTTCAATTTGTTTATTGATCTTATCGACATCGACATGAACGCCATCGTGAGCATCCACATCTTCAGAAAAGAAAATCGCCCCGAAAAATATTGCCGCGACTAGAAGCACTTTCGCTGTCATAGTCACTGTCATGTTCACTGTCATGCCCACTGTCATGCCCACTGTCTCTCTGATGGTATTGTTGATGATCACGATCCTCATATGGTTTTGCACTCTGAGTTCATCGCTGAATCTGCTTCATTTCTAATGCTCGATCAACTTCAGGGAGCTCAATGTAATACCCACCCACAACAGGAGATACTTTTTCAGAATATCCGAGTCTCCAGTCTCCTGGCTTCCATTCTGCTG
>JAACCY010000075.1 GCA_009937185.1 Planctomycetia bacterium | reverse complement strand
GCTTTTCAGGAATGGCGGACTTGGCCCGCTCCCCTAAGAGGGGAAGTGGTGCGAAGGATCGGAGAGGCTCTTAGGGAGCATAAAGATCCATTAGGTCGTCTTGTGACTGCAGAGATGGGGAAAATACTCCCCGAGGGGCTTGGCGAAGTTCAGGAGATGATCGACATCGCCGATTTTTCCGTGGGCCTCTCTCGTCAACTTTATGGTTTGACAATGCACTCTGAACGCCCTGGGCACCGAATGTATGAACAATGGCATCCACTGGGAGTCGTCGGATGTATTTCAGCCTTCAATTTTCCTGTTGCGGTTTGGTCATGGAATGCACTGGTTGCCGCTGCCTGTGGCGATGCTGTCATTTGGAAGCCGTCTCCAGCGACGGCTCTTTGCGCTATCGCAACACATAAGATTGCACAAAAAGTTCTGGACGAAATGGAAGCTCCGCCGATCTTCGGGTTGATCGTTGGCGATGCGGATCCCGTCGGAGAAGCTCTCATCGCTGACCGCAGGGTTCCATTAATCAGTGCAACAGGGTCTTGCCGAATGGGACGAAGAGTTGCAGAGGTCGTCGGACAGCGATTGGGGCGTAGCCTTCTCGAATTGGGAGGAAACAATGCCATCGTCGTGACTGAGAATGCCGATCTCGATCTGGCAACCCGTGCGGTACTCTTTGGCGCATGTGGGACATCAGGACAACGTTGCACGACAACCCGTCGTCTCTTTATTCACGAAAGTGTCGCCGATGAACTCGAAGCACAACTGATCTCTGCATACGGTCAGGTCACCATCGGTGATCCCCTCGAGGATGGCATATTGATGGGCCCTCTGATCAATGATGAGTCCGTGGAGAATATGCTTTCGGCATTAACTCAGGTTGTGGAAGAAGGAGGGGAAGTGATTCTGGGCGGAAATCGCCGTACTGAATCAGTTCCTGCCGGTGGTCACTATGTTGAGCCCGCATTGGTTCGCGCTCGCCATGATATGAAGATAGTTCATGAAGAAACCTTTGCTCCTATCCTCTATCTGATGCGTTATTCCGATCTGGATGAAGTGATCGATTGGCATAATGAGGTTCCTCAAGGACTTTCCAGTGCCATCTTTACCCGTGATGTGCAAGAGTCAGAGAAGTTTCTCTCCGCTGTTGGATCCGATTGTGGAATTGCCAATGTCAATATTGGAACAAGTGGAGCAGAAATCGGTGGAGCTTTCGGAGGAGAAAAGGACACCGGAGGAGGACGTGAATCCGGCTCCGATTCCTGGAAGGCTTACATGAGACGTCAGACCTGCACGATAAATTACTCAAAGGAGCTACCACTCGCGCAGGGCATTCAGTTCGGATCTTGAATCCACGGACGGCTGACAATATTCAGGTGATAAATGAGTGAGTCAGGAATCAAGATTTTTTCGAACCGAGGAGGCGTCATTGTTTGAGCGGGGTGGACTGAGACTGGGATCTGTTGCGGGAATCACGGTTCGACTGCATTGGATCTTCCTATTATGGGGGCTTCTGGAGTGGATTTCCCTTTCTCGGCCTGAGCCGGGGAGCGATCCAACGATTCAGGGGAACACCGATAGTACCGTCCTTTACTATCTCGGCTTTTTGTTCGTTTCAGTGTTCCTCCATGAGATGGGGCATTGCAGAGCGGCTCGCCAAGTGGGGGGGAATGCCCACGAAGTTCTACTTTGGCCACTGGGTGGGCTTGCTAGCGTCGATGTTCCCGATCGACCTGCTCCGCATCTGGCCGTCGCCATGGGGGGCCCCATGGTGAATCTGATTCTCTGGTTGACCTTGATGCCATTGGCTTATTTTCTTGGGGACGGTGGGGGTTCTTTTTTCTTACGAATGCCTGTCTCTGAGCCGCTCTCAATAGCCGCTGCCGTTAATTTCGATCTATTAGTTTTCAATCTGCTTCCGGCCTTGCCATTAGATGGTGGAAGAATCCTGCATGCCCTTACATGGGCGAGACATGGTGAAGGAAAAGCCCAAAAGGTATTGGTGACTGCTGGAAGAATCGTTTCAGGCGGATTGTTTCTTCTATGGCTGAGCATCGATGGGGCGAGTGGATTCTTGTTGGCGATTGCTGTCATGATCTTCGCTCAGAGCTACTTTATGTCACGAATGGAAGCCACGGGTGACCAAGAGTGGTGGCAAGGGAGCTCGGGTTCAAAGCAAAGTTGGTGGTGCAGGAAGCGTGAAGAATTTCAACAGAGACGATTAGATAAGATCACGAAACGGGAAGAACAGATTCGTGAGCGGGGCGATCAACTTCTCGAAAAGGTGTCTAGGGAAGGTCTCGACTCTCTCAGTCGCGAGGAGCGTAGCTTCCTAAAGACCGCGAGTCGAGAATATGAGGGCAGGGGACAAGGTTGAGCTATTTGGGTTTTCTCGAATCCAGCCGTAAATCTGGCTGACCGAGTGCCCATTCCTGAACCCCGTCTGGATCGAAATACATACCCTCCAACACGGCCAGAATCGGCGACCATTCGTCGGTAAAGGTCAACTCCCCCTTGGATCTCGCCAAAGCGAGCCATGATCTTGCTGCGACTCTTCCTGCTAGCCGTCCCCTTCGTGGGGGGAAATCTCCTTCTCCTCGAATCCATGCCCATGCATCTTTCGGAGTGCTAGGGAGGTCTGCCAGATTGAGAGTTTCCATGAGTTCCATGTCGGAGATTAATGGAGATTTTTCTGGTCGAATTTCAAACAAGAGTGCTCTCGGTTGAATATTTTGCCCAGCCATTAAGGGGTGGGATAAAGCTTCTGGAAGAGCGACTAATGGTCGACCGGCATCGAGGAGTTCCTGAATGCCGGAAATCAACTCTGAGTCCTCAAGATTTGAAGAAAGACCCAATCTCTGATGCTCCAGTGAGGACCAGGGTTTTTCTCTGATTCCCCATGGATCGAGAATGATGACATCTGGACGAAGTCCATCTCGCCATTGGACCGATATCAAAGCACTGGCCGAAGCGTTTCCTCCTGTGAGAAGAAGCGCATCTTGAGGAGCAGACTCCAGAACTGAAGCAGCCCACTGTTGAACTAATTGCGAAGTGGGTTTCCATGGAAGCGGCTTTACCAAGAACACGGCTACGAAGCAGATGATCAGGGACGAAATGCTAACGAGGAATTTTCGCGAAGGTTGAAATCTAGCCATTCGGCGATGAGCAATCGTTAAAGTCCAACTACAGAACACAAGTGCAGGAAGGCTCGCGAAGAGGAGATAGGGATCCATAGCATCGACGGTTGTGAATCCTCTGACCTTTGTCGATGTTGGTAAAGCGAACGCGCCTGAAGTCATAATAAGGAGCATTAGGCAGGCATCCCCCGGGCGTCGGAGGAGAGACCACAGGAACCCCGGAAGTGCCATCAAGAGGAGAAAAACTCCCACCTGACGAGTCGAGTTAAAGAGAAGTTCTACTGAGGGGGAATGAAGGCCTGAAATAGAAGATTTCCAAGATTCTTTCCACTGAACAAAGACTTCTATCCAGGAAGCCATCGAGGATGAATCCGAGAAGTAAATCGCAGTGAGGAAACAAGGCAGAAAGCCGAAGATCACGCCAAGAATACTTCGAAGGAGATTTCTGAAAATCAGATCTCTGTTGCTCTGGTCGAAGAGAACCGTCAAGAGTGAGTACATTTGTACAGGAATCATGGCTGGACCGAAGGCCAACGATACGCCGAAGAAGAACGATACCGATCTCAATCCTCGACCCGCCTCTGCTCGCATTTGATCCGTAGTTACCAGAAGGAGAGTCCCTGTGAAAAAGATCAATGGAGCGCTTCCTCCATGGATGACGATTTGAGCAATCCCCGGCGATAGTCCTGCAAGGAGAGTGGCGGTGACAACTGTCGACCTTGAAGCGTCCAATTGTCGAAGCCAGCAAACCAAAATTGCCAGACCTCCTGTAGTGAGGAAAATGGAAAGAACTTTTGCGGAGATCTCCGGTGAAAATAGAAAAGAACTGAGTTTGAGAAGAATCAGTTGAACAGCCAAAGGGATGGCGATGGCTTCGGGAGGATTCCAGTAACTTGCGAGTAGCCGAGCCGTCGGCCCAGTTTCTGGTCCTAGTGGAACCATCATCCAATACAAACAAAAGAGAATCGAGAAGATCACGGCACCTCGGACGAGGGCGATTCTGCCCGCAGGTAGCGCCGGTTGTCGCCACGAGGTTTTGTTGATCAATAACTGACGCTCTTCATCTCGAGATTTCATGGTCAGGATACCTCGAAGATCATTGCGATAAGAAACATGAGACTGATCGCAACATTGATTTGAAAGAATGAGATTTCTATTTTTTCTAAGTTTCCTTTGGAAATGATGAGGTGCTCAATAATGAGAAGAACAATGGTGATCAAGGTTGCTGTCACTATGGAGAGGGGAAAACCCATCTCGAAACAAAGCCCGCCCAGAAGGATCACCATCATCACGTGGCAGAGCTTTGAAATCAGTAAAGCTTTGCCCACTCCAAAGCAGGCAGGGATGCTATTCAGTGATTGAGCCTGATCTACTTCAGCATCTTGACAAGCGTAAATGATGTCAAATCCAGTCGTCCAAAAGAGAACTGCAGTGCCTAATAGCCATGGAATGGGATGACTTAAATCCCCGGTGACGACCAACCACGCTCCAACAGGGGCTAATCCTAGACCGGTGCCGAGCACTGCATGACAAAGCCATGTGACTCTTTTTGTGTACGAGTACCCCAAGACTACGAGCAAGACGATGGGGGACAGCAGAAGTGCGATGTGGCTGATCCACGCGCAGATCCCAATGAAGCCCAGTGCGGACAAGATGGTTGCCGTCAGCACTTTACCCGAGCTGAGACGTCCAGCAGGAATCGATCGCCCTGAGGTTCTGGGGTTTTTTCCATCTATATCTTTGTCAGCCCAGCGGTTGAAAGACATAGCCGCAGTCCTCGCGAAGGCGACGGCAAGAATGATCTGCAAAAAGGCGATGATGGGATTGGGGATTTCATGGGTGGTTTCTGAGGCAGCTAGGAAACCTGCTCCGATAGCAAATGGCATGGCGAACAGAGTATGGGAAATTTTGATCATTTCCCCGAACTCGATGAAACTGCCCAGTAAGCCGTGTGGAGAGTCACTCGATCGAATCACCTCTCGGTACCCCATCGATGAAAAAGTTGATTGTCGACACCCAGATGGTCAAGGATTCGACTGACGACATAGTCGACTTGTTCCATGACGGAATCTCCAGGGTGTTGGTAAAAAGTGAGTACCGGAGGAACGATGGTGGCGCCTGCTTGAGCGAGAGTCAGCATGTTCTGCAAATGAATCTGATTCAGTGGAGCTTCACGGGGCACGATCACCAAAGGACGGCCTTCCTTGAGCATGACTTCCGCCGCACGCTTTATCAGATTGTCAGAAATACCATGGGCGACACTGGCCACCGTGGTCATCGCGCATGGGACTATCGCCATCCCATCGATAGGTGCCGTTCCACTGGCAAAGGGGGCATAGAAGTTTTTTTCGCCCCATTCCGTCAGGTTTTCATGTTCCATGTTAGCGAACAAACCACGCGTTCCCTGTGGGATATCCATCTCATCATGAGTAACCAGTTTGCCCGTTTTGGACGCGACGAGATGGACATGATGTCCAGAATCCAGAAGAAACCGAACTAGGCGTTCGGCGATCACGGAGCCACTGGCTCCACTGACACCAACGACGAGTTGCTTGGGAGATCCTTTTTCCTGCTGGTGAGGTTTGTTCATGATCGGGTTCCCTTTCAGGAGTCTTGACTTTGGTTATGGAGGCGGAAGTACTGAACCTCTGGCCTGACCTTCATTCAATGTGCCGCCGACTTCTAGCCACGCTCTAATCGCATCGATTCGATTAGATTGTTGTGTGTCAGTATCCCTGCGACTTGAATCGAGATCTCCATCAATCCAGAAAAGTTGGGTTTGTGGTGTGATGATTTCCTCCGACAAAGAACCGATGAGAATTCCGGTGAATCGCAGGATATTCGCTAAGGATTGAGCGGCTCGTTGTTCAACGAGGTCAAGGAAGACGGTACTTCTATCCATAGACCAGCATAGATCACCCGGGCCGATGAGGAACAATTTGGGTCGAGGATTCCGAATGGGAGCCTCCGAGATTTTCTCAAGAAGGTCTCCTGCCGGTGTGCCAGGGTGCATGACTGAAGCAAGGCCTCGCATCACTCGATCCCTTTGATCTTTGTGTTTTTCCAACTCTTGATCATCGTCGTCCTCCGCCGCCAAACTCAAATCGAGGGCTCTTATCGAACTCAGTGGAATCCATCTGGAATCGGTGGGACTGACTAACTCTAGGCGATCATTTTCGATACGAGTTCGAATCGTACGTCGAACTTTCATTCGTGTATCGGGTAAATCTTTGACCCAAATACGGACGGGAAGGGACAACGATTTCGCCAGTTCAGAGACCTTCTCAGCCTGCTTCTCAGTCCCTCCACGAAGCCACCAACCTTCACAGTTTTTTAGTCGGTAAGTCTCGTCGAATAGAACTGTTCCCAGTTCTTGGGACAGCATCTTGGCGAATTGAGTGGGATCTGTTTTTAGCCCGGGAGCCGCAATCACATGATGATTTTTTTGGAGTTTTTCATTCATGCTTTTACGGCCTCATGGACTGCAACATTCCCTGGGAATAACGGACGCCATTTCACAGCGTGAAGGGGAGTACGACGTATCACTTCTGCAAAGCGATCTCCATCGGGCCAATCCTTAACCGATTCGTCAAGGTAACTGTAAGCTTTCACTTTTGAACCGGAGAGAAGATTTCCAATTCCTGGAAGTACTTTTCCTTGGTACCAATCTGAAAAGGGGCGTAACCAGCGGTGAGTCATCGGTGTGAATTCCAACACCATTAATCGTCCTCCGGGTTTTAGAACCCGGGATAACTCTCGCAAGCCTGCTGGAAGATTTGCGACGTTCCTCATGCCAAAACCGACCATTGCACCGTCAAAAGTGTTGTCGGGAAATGGAAGGTCGAGCGTGTCTGCATGAACAAGCTGGGGTCCTTTAAAGTGACCCGCTTTTTGGCGACGTTTACGATCTCCAGTGAGCAGCATCTGAATAGAGAAATCACTTCCTATCACATCCAGATTTGGTTCTGCGGCGAGAGCCGCCATGGAGAGATCCCCAGTTCCGCAGCAGGCATCCAGCACCTTGTGGCCGGGTTTCAACTGCAATGATTTGACGGCCTGATGTCTCCACCAAACATCGATATTGAAGGACAAAACGCGGTTGAGTAAATCGTAGCGAGGGGCAATTTCGTCGAAAAGGCCACTGATCTTTTCCCCGGGTTTATCGAGGAATGGATGGGCTTTGTTCGCGTCAGCACTTGAGGGCGGTATTGAAGAGTTCATAGCGATTTCTTCCCCGGATCATTCAAAGGGCATCATGACCGATACCTCATACTTCCGATCATGTGACTCGATCGGGTGCAGGGCAAGTAGATCAAGGACTTCAGTGCATGGTTGCTGGTCGATTTGGGTGATAGATTATGCTCAAAGGTAAAAATTCGGGTCTTAATCAGAAGGGCCTGAATTTCCAAAGGAGCTTCCGCATGAATCTGGCAAGTCAACTGTCCGCCTTCATTCCCGAGAATTCCTTTCCCGTGAATTCTCGGGGTTGGATTTTCGCGGGGATCATGTGGGTGAGTGCATTCGTATTTTCCCCACTTGGAGTTCATGTCAATGCTGCTGACGGAGCAACTCTTCTAGATCCACAATATTCGGCTGAAGAGTCTTCTGATAAAGACGAAAAATCAGAGATGGATATGAAATGGGAGACCCCCTCCAAAGCGATTGAGAAATCAATACGGGATTTGAAACCACTCCTGATCGTAATTCAGTGTGAGGGGGATATTGAGACAGGATCAAAGTTGGAAGCCGTTTTGGATGACCGTGTTATTCAGTCGCTGCTTTCCGACGTGATTTTGCTGAGAGCTGACTGGGTCAAGAGTGGCGATGATTGGATTTGGAAACCATTCCCCAAAGATTGGTCGGAAACTCGTAAAAGCGTTGAAGATTCGGAACGAAAAAATCTGTCAAAAATATTCGGAAAACCTAAAGGTAAAACAGTCGTAGCATTGTTTGATCCCTACCTGAATAAAGGAACTCCTTTCAAGGGGAGTCAGTTGAAAGCCTCTAAAGTTCGTAAAGCATTAAAGGCGACTCTTAAGGTTTGTCAGGTGTATTCCCGTTCAAGGAAAGCTGGAGAGCAGTTGCTTGATAAGTCACAGATGCTTGTTCAAGACCAGAAAAATAAAGATGCCATCCGACTGATGACTCAACTCGATTCATTGAAGTTTCCAGAAAGAGAGCCATTACTGGAGCGTCGAAGGAAATTGCATGAGATTCTTGAGATTCGTTGGAAGAACCGGCGATCAGACGCTCGAGAGATGGAACTGAATCAAAAACTTGCTGCAGCCGCATCAAGTTACGAAGAGATCCTTAAAGAGTTTCCTCACCCACCTTGGGAGAAAGAGATTCGCGAAGATATCGGTAGGGTCTGGCGTAGGATTCAGGGACCAGGGGGAGGTGGAAAATGAGTTCTTCTCCTACGGAAGGCCTCGATCCTTCCACTTTTGAAATCAAATCTGCGGAGCAATGCTGGGAGCATTTTGAGTTAGGCGAATCAGGAGTTCAGGAAGCCATTTCACGGGCACGAGAATCTGTGTTGGTCGCCTCTTCGCTTTGGGCTGAGACGATGCGAGGTACCGGAAGAGTGATCGGTTTAGGGGCTGGAACCAGTGGCCGTCTCTTGGCCCTTGAAATGGCAGAATGGGGACCCACTTTCTCTGTATCTGAGGATCGTCGCCATGCCCTTGTGGCCGGGGGTGACATGGCTCTCACCCGAGCCGTAGAAGGTGCTGAAGATGATGGCGACGCCGGTAGAAAAGCGATTGAGGACCTCAAGGTCTCAGAGAACGATTTGGTGTTAGGAATCTCGGCTTCAGGAATGGCTGACTTTGTTGCTCAAGGGTTGGAGACCGCAGGTTCATTGGGAGCCAAGCGAGTTTTTATTACGGGGAATCCCGCCGCAGTGGTTCCGGGGCCCGGTGGAGTCATCCCAATCCTGATTACGACGGGACCGGAGACGGTTGCAGGTTCAACTCGATTGCGGGCTGCCACGGCAACTCACAGGATCTTGCAAAGGATTTCGACGATGGGAGCTCTTCGCTTGGGCTGGATATACAAAGGCCGCATGGTGATGATGAAGCCGACAAATCGGAAACTCAGAGCTCGCGCCCTGACGATTGTGTCTCAACTGGCAGATGTATCAGAAAATCGAGCAGATAGCCTTATCTCTATGTGCCGTAATGATTTAAGGCTTGCTGTGGCCTGTGGGTGGCTCGAGAAACCTGCAAAAGAGATCGAGACGCTATTAGATGCAGCTCAGGGGCAATTAGAGCTGATTTGGCAGTATTTGGAGCCTCTGAAGGAGGGGAGTATGACGTCCCATCAACTTGCAGAAAGGTCCTGGGAGGCCTAATCTCTTAGGATCCCTGTCGGAGGTGGTTCCACGGTAACCACTGAGCTTGGTACAGATTTTGAGATTTGTAACCGGGAAGATTCAGGGAGAGAAGATCGATTGAACAGAGGTAAAGATGTCGACCCAAAGTCCAGACCGCACCCCATCTGAGAAGATCGAAATGATTCGTGAGACTCTCCTCGAAGGAGCTCGCATGGTCCCCTCGATGACCTCGGAAACATTGTCGAATACCGCTGATCAACTGCGTGATCGTGTGATTCAGTCCGTCAATTCGATCAAGGATACGTCCTTCGTCGATCACATCTGCTCACCCCCGCAGATGCTGAAGTTTTAGCAGCTTCTTTCAGGAAGTTCCCAATCGAAACAGTCTTTGGCTATTCTCGGTCGTCGCCGAGATGAGTTCGTTCGTGCCTACTTTTCTGACACGTGCAAGAGCCTCTGCTGTATGAAGCGAATGGACCGGCTCATTCCGTTTACCTCTTACAGGTTGGGGTGCCAGGAAGGGACTATCCGTCTCTAACAACAATCGATCTGTGGGAACGATAACAGCAGCATCTCGGAGATTTTGTGCCTTGGGATAGGTGACATTTCCTGCGAATGAGACGTACCAACCCAGATCGATGGCTCTGCGAGCCTCTTCGACGGTCCCTCCAAAGCAATGGAAGACTCCGGTCACTCCTTCACCGTTTTCGGAAATGACGTCCAGAGTATCGGACCAAGCCTCGCGACAATGGATCACCACGGGCAGTTGGCGGCGGCGAGCCATGTCGAGTTGTGCGACGAAAGCCGGCTTTTGAACTTCAGGCGAGACATCCTTCCAATAGTAATCTAGGCCGATCTCTCCTATGGCGACGATCTCTTGAGGGTGTCGATCGCATAATTGATCGATGGCATTGAGAGTCGAATTCAACTCGTCCGTTGAGAATTGCGAGTGGGTCGGATGAATCCCCACAGCAGCATGGCAAAACCCAGGATACTCTTCAGCGAGGGCGACTACTTTTTCACTGGTCTCAAGATCGATACCAATATTGATGATCGAAATGAAACCTGCATCTCGAGCACGCTGAATGACTTGGTCCCTGTCTTCATCAAAACGGTCGAAGTAGAGATGTGCATGGCTGTCGATGGCATTCGCAGGCATGTGCTGAACTCCTGATCATGAGTACTTGTTGGTGGCGATGCGCTGAGTGTCACGGATCATCATGATGGAAGTCTACCGTGAATGGAACAAGATCACTCGGGGGCTTCCCAAGTCTTGACGCGACCATCAATCCAGCAGCCGAGAATTTTTCCATGGAGGGCGCGTTCGAGCACAGATCCACTTCCGGAGGGGACGGAGACCGCTACCAGATCAGCGGGGTCTCCGGCTTGGAGTTTTCCGCTTCCGAGTAGGTGAGATTGCCCCAAGCCCGATAGCCATTCTCGTGGAGCAGTGGTGACCATTCGCCAGAGATCCACTGCAGGAATCGTTGGTGCTGCCTGATGTGCAGAGTTCATCTCTTTGAGCATAGAAAGGTGACCTGCAGAAATCTGACCGTCGGTACCCAAAAGAACCGGTACACCCTGACTCAGTGCTTGGGGTGCCGGATGAGGGGGACGATTAAAATAGGCGTGAGAGGAAGGACACCACACGAGAGCCGATCCACTCTCCGCGATCAGAGTCATTTCTTCAGAGGTGCAATGGTTTCCATGGATAACTAACCCCGGTCCCGATTTCTCTGGGTCCCCCAGAGATTTCAACAGGTTTGTTTTGCGAACAAACTCTGCGGGGTCGGCTCCGAATCGATCAAGAAACTGTGCTCCGGGACCAGTGCCATTATCGAGGAGTTCTCTCTCCCATTCCGCCTCGGCGATATGCATAGCCCAGGGCAATCTTTTATCTGCAGAGAGTTGTGTCAATAATTCCAAGATTTCAGGATGCACGGTGTAGGGTGAATGAGGTGAGAGGGCTCTCAGTTCTTTTTGAGAATCAGTAGTCCCATTCAAAAATTCTATCCAAGAATCTGATTTGTCTTGTTCTCTCGTCAGTGCGATCACTTCGCGAAAGATAACTCTTTTGAGATCTGAATGCTGAATGGCATCGAGCACGTGTCCCTCAGGATCGATATCGAAGACCGCAGTCGTTCCCGTAGCGATGGATTCTTCGATCCCTTTCGCAGCGATTACCTTCAGTTCTTCTCCGAGAGTTCTTCGTGCTTGAACCACTGATCCCAACCAGTCTTCAACACTACCGGGGACACGATCCCCATCCCTTGGGAGGCTCAAATCGAGATGGACATGAGAATTGACCCACCCGCAACTGAGGAGAGTATTCTCGAGGTGAAGATCGGACTCACCCGGGGCGAGTATCCCCTGGATGATTCCGTTCTCGATGACGACCCGGCCGGCGGCCATTGAGTCGGCTCCTGTGAAGATATGATCCGCAGAGATACGCATCCCCGCCCCTTTCTTGAGTCTCATCGTGAATCCTGAAGTCGTTGCATCCCCGGAGGCGACGGACTCTGTTACCATGTTCTCACGCCCAGTCTGGAGGATCGATGCGTCCGGAACCAGAAGACATGCCAGGAACCTTTGCAGGTCTTGATCGTTTGTCCCCGAAAAGATTCCATGTGAATCTTCTTTTTGGGGTCATTCTGTGCCTGTTCTGGGCAGGATGTGGCGGAGGTGATCAATCCCCTCTGCGTCAGGACCCTCCGGAAATTCTAAAGCCCCAGACTCGGATTGTATTTTCACGTCCCGGGGAATCTTTGGAACAAGTGGCGCATCGAATAGGTTTTCAACTTGCAGTGCTCGAAAATTTGAATCCGGAGCTTCAGGAAATCGAACTGAATTCTGGGACTCAAGTTCGCTGCCCGATTGGCCAACCTAGAGTTCGAAAAGTAGAAAATGGGACCTGACGACGTCACTATTACTGAGCAGATTCAGTAATCGTGTTAGTTTTAATGTTGTCGGCAAAGTCGAGTTCATTAGGAGAAGTCGAGGGTGTGTTGAAAGAAATCAGGAGTAGATGAACGACAAGAAAAATTTCACTTCGGCCCGCCTTCGATCGGAGAATGTTGAAGATCAGCTTCTGGCTCCCTATGCGATGCGGAGCAGAGACAGTCGTGGTCGTCAGCACCCCGAGCCGATGGACGAATTTCGGACTGTATATCAGCATGACAGAGATCGGGTGATTCATTGCACCGCATTTCGAAGACTGGAATACAAGACGCAGGTTTTCGCTAACCATCAAGGCGATCATTACAGAACGAGATTGACACATACTTTGGAAGTGGCTCAGGTTTCCAGAGCAGTGGCTCGAAGGCTGGACCTCAATGAGGATCTTGTTGAGACCATCGCTCTCGTTCACGATGTGGGGCATCCACCATTTGGACATGCTGGAGAGAGAGAATTGGCAGGCTTGATGTCGAGCCATGGCGGATTTAACCATAATCGTCATGCTCTTCGCGTTGTGGATCTTCTCGAGTCTAGGTATCCGGAATTTCCAGGTCTGAATTTGTCTTGGGAAGTCCGTGAATCGATCGTGAAGCATTATGGGAAATTCGATGAACCTGAACTGGCCGCTTTTTTACCAGGCGAGCCCCCTACGCTTGAAGCACAACTCGCTGATATTGGAGATTCGTTGGCTTACGACAGTCACGATCTCGACGACGGATTAAGGTCCGGTGTTCTCGATCTGAAAGAATTGAGTTTGATCGATATCTTCAAAAGGGCGATGCAAAAGGTTGAGGATCGATACGGTCGAGGAATCTCGAACCGCGCATTTGTTGCGCGATGTGTATCGGGAGTGATCGCTGATCAAGTGAATGATCTCGTGACGACAAGCCGGGAAAGAATCAAGGATTTGACGGGAGTGGCAGAGGTGAGATCACACGATGGTCCGCTCTTGGGTTTTTCTCCTTCTATGACTTCTGACAAGGCTCAACTTCAAGGGTTCCTCCAAGAAAAACTATATCGAGATCCATACTGTGTCAGGGTTTCCCAGAAGGGGAGACGCATGGTCGCTGCTCTCTTTGAAGAATTTGTGAGAGAGCCTGCACAGTTACCCTCGGAGCACTTGGCACGCTGTGCAGAGATTGGTCGTGAGCGAGCGGTGTGTGATTATCTTGCTGGCATGACGGATCGATATTGTTCGCAGGAATATGAACGGTTGTTCATGCCGCACGGGAGTGACCCCGGGAGGCTCACCTGATGCGGTACTGGTCCATAGTGGTCGCTGCTGGAGATGGAACTCGGCTGGGCCAGCCTGTAAGAAAGGCTGCCGTTCAAATTTCAGGGCAAGCTTTGGCCACGATTTCAGCGCGGGCGAGTTGTCAGCATGCCGGGTGTGAAGGTCTGATTCTGGTGGTTCACTCAGACGATGTCGAAATTGCAGCGAACTGGATCAAGTCGATCGAACTGGGGGACCTTTCCTCGAAAGTCGTCGTCGGTGGACATTCTCGGAGAGAAAGTGTTCGAAGGGGATTTGAGGCCATTGAGGCCGCCGGTGACGACTTGGTCGCGATCCATGATGCGGCGAGACCCTTGTTGCACCCCGATGATCTGGCCAGGGTTCTTGAGGAAGCGGAGAGGTCCGGCGCAGCAATTCTGGCAAGTCCGGTAACGGACACACTGCACCGGGGGGACGGAAATGCCTGCTGGAATGAAATCGTCGACCGAGAGAACCTATGGCAAGCCCAGACTCCCCAGGTTTTTCGTCATGAGTTGTTGAAAAGTGCTCTTGCCCATGCCGCTCTTGCCCATGCCGATGGCGAAAGAACCGACGAGGTCGAAGGAATGGCCCATATAGGCCAGCCTGTCCAGATGCTGGAGTCTCTGCACCCGAATCCGAAGATTACCACCCCCGCAGACCTTCTTTTCGTCGAGTTCATGACGTCTTCTCAGGGGCGTTGAGAAGGGTTTTTCGGGCGATCGAGAGAAACAATATGGGAGTCCTTCCCCGTCTCTCTTGACCCGGAGCCTCGTATTGAGGAGACTCACACGATACCTGTCAGGTATAGAGTGGGCATCGAGGCTCATGTGAATCGCAACCCTTAGGTGCGCACCTCGGTTTCCAACGATTTAGATCCGGGAGTTCAATCCGAACTCCCCTGTAGCGGGGAAGGGGAATTACCCCATGTTAAAAACTCATAATGTCGTCACTTTGATCGCCTTTGTTGCGACTCTCCTAGTGGGTGGTGTCTCAGATGCTCAGACAACCATCGGTGGAGATGTCAAACCCAAGAGAGCGTTGAGGTTAACCATTAGTGGTGACCTGTCTCTTTCATTCGTAGACCGTAGCAGCAGTTTCGGAGACGCCGCACTCGGGAACGGTTCGGGTGGAGCAGCAAATCCGCTGGCCGCAAATTGGGCTGAGCCTGTGCGCGACGGATTCTTTATCGATCCCATCTTCCAAATCGAATTGGATGCAGAAGTGTCTGAGGGAGTGAATGCTCTCATCAGTCTAGAGACTCCGTTTGACGCCAGTGAAAATCTGCGTGACGGGCAACTTCCGCTCGGAGTGGATGAAGCGAAGATCAGTTGGAAGGGTGCTATGAACCCTGATCTGAATCTTGAAATGGGATTGGTTCATTACGATCTTGATTTGGCCGGAAACGGGAATCCCATGTTCCTGAGTCTCGGAAATTCAGAGAGGGCTTTTGATAACCCCAATGCAGGCTTTGATGTCGGGACTCCTCAGGCCAGCTCTGCGGGTCTTGTTGATTCGCTGAATCCGTCCGGCGTGGTGGGGTACTACGATTTGGGTGAGAACTCCGTCGACGTGCTCATGTTCGATCTCTCTTCGCTGAATGATGAGTCCTTGTTTGGATTCGTCTACAACATGCCTCTCGATGCTGGGGACTACAGCGGTCATATGGGATTCACATTCGTCAACACCAAGAATGACGGAGGCTCTGATTTGTTCACCTTCGGTGGTGGAGCCAATGTTTCGGGTGAGGATGGACTCAAGTTTTACGGTGAACTCTACCTTCAGACCGGTGATTACGGATCTGGAGTAGGAAGCGGCACGATCGACCAGGATGCACATGCTTTCCTTGCGGGAGTCCGTTACGACATTCCAGAGATCGAAGATGATTCTGCGCCATGGATCGATGTCTCCATTTGGGATTACTCCGGTGACAGTGATTCCGCTGACGGGAAAAACGGAAACTTCGTCTCCTACGAGTTCAACAATGACACAGTGGTTCTCGAAGACGCCTACTATGGACTCGATCTCGATACCAACTACAGAGCCTTCAAGTTCAAAGGAGGAATGAATCTTTCTCCGGAGTGGTCGATTCAGGCCATGTACGCATACGCGTACTTGAACTCGAACTCGGGAGGATTTGGATCGAACCCCTCCAACAATAGTGACAAGTTGGGTGACGAGTTTGATATTCGCGCTACATACAGAGCAACAGATTTCCTGACTTTCCACTTCAATGCAGGCACACTTCAAAATGCCAAGGCATTGGGTGTCGGCTCTGGAGTTGAAGTGATGACTCTGACTTCAGAGGTTCGTTTCTGATTTTTTCAGACAACGATTGAAAAAGGGTCCCCGGGTTTCATTCCCGGGGGCCCTTTTTTTTTGTATCGCTGTAGAAACTCGCAAGAAGACCCCAGAGGCCCTACAATCCTCAATCAACAGCCTCTCATGAGTGTTTGAATGCATGAGTGTTTGATTACAGGAGTGAATCTATGACGTTGAATGATGATCAAGCATCGATGCAACCCGATCACTTGTCGAAAGCTGATTCTTCACCCGAATCTGAAACCCCGTCGAGAAGAGCGGGGCTGGGGACTGATCGTCATCGTCTTGAAGAAGGCGAGTATTTGGTTCTCGCAGGAATAAGAATCCCTTCTCCTTTAAAAGCAGTCGCCCATTCGGATGGAGATGCATTATTACATGCTTTAGCGGATGCGATTTTGGGAGGGTGCGGTGAAAGTGACATTGGAACTCATTTCCCAGATGACGATCCTCGCTGGAAAGATGTCGATTCGACAAGATTGATCGAAGAGGTTCTTCTGCTCGCGGGAAAAAAAGGATGGGTTCCAGTTCAGATTGATACGGTTGTCCACTTGGAAAAACCCCGACTCAAGGAGTATGTACCGAAGATGAAAATGAATCTCGCTCAACTGTTGGGCATCTCCGAAGATGCTATTGGTCTGAAAGCAAAGACCGCTGAAGGTCTCGGACCTGTGAGTGAAGGCCTCGCTGTCGATACTTTCGCCATCGTTCAACTAGAGAGGACGGGAAACTGATGACTCTCAAGCTCTGGAACACTATGGCGAATGCCCTCGTTGAACTCGAACCCATCCACGCGGGCGAGGTTCGTATGTACAACTGTGGACCTACAGTCTACAGCGATCCTCACATTGGAAATTTCCGTTCATTCCTCATGGCAGATTTGTTGAGGAGGGCTTGTGATCAAAGGGGTTACAAGACGACTCAGATCATGAATATTACGGATGTGGGGCATCTGACGACAGATGACGTGGCAGACGCAACAGGGGAAGACAAGCTAGAAAAGAAAGCACGTGAAGAGGGTTTAGATCCCTTCGAGATCGCAAGGAACTACGAACAAATTTTCCACGAGAACGCCGATCAACTTCACGTGCGCAAGGCTCACGAGTACCCAAGAGCGACGGATCACATTCCAGAGATGATCGAGATGATTGAGCAGCTCATTGATAATGGTCTTGCCTATTCGGTCGAAGGTGTCGGGGTGTATTTTCGAGTCAACGCATTTGATCAATATGGATGTCTTTCCGGAAACACTGTTGAGAATCTTGATTCGGGATCAAGAGTTGCCGTGGACGATCGGAAAGAATCAGCGCACGACTTTGCACTTTGGAAAATCGATGAAAAACACCTCATGCAGTGGGACAGTCCTTGGGGAAAAGGATTCCCTGGTTGGCATATCGAATGTTCTGCAATGAGCTACAAATTCTTGGGTGGTACCTTCGATATTCACACCGGTGGTGAGGATAATATTTTTCCTCACCATGAATGTGAGATTGCGCAATCAGTCGGATCCGGTACAGGAGAGTTTGCGAAAGTTTGGGTCCATGCTCGGCATCTTCTTGTCGACGGTGAAAAGATGTCGAAAAGCAAAGGTAACTTCTACACCATCAATGATCTTATTGAGAAGGGTTACAGAGGTTACGAAATTCGTTACAGCTTGATCGCAAGTCACTACAGGCAGCCGATGAATTTCACCATCGGAGGACTGGATGGAGATGCCAAAGCTTTGCAAAGAATCCGATCCTTGCGTGAGAAGTTGGAAAAGTGGAGTACCGATCCTTCAGAAGTCATCGAAGGATTAGAGGTTGAAATCGAGACCGCCAGAAATGGATTCAATGACGCCATCGATGACGATCTCAACATTTCTGGAGCCCTCGGAGTGCTCCATGAAACGGTTCGATCTCTGGGGCGACAGGAGCCCAAGGGGGACTCGGCGAGGCTCGCTTTGGGATTTTTGAGCCACTGTGATGAAATTCTTGGAGTAATTTTTGTCGAGGAAACATCGGAAGAGGACAGATTATCGGAAGAGCAGCAGTCTTGGGTGTTGGGACGTGAACAGGCCCGAAATGACAAAGACTGGGCTCTTGCCGATGAATTACGGGATAAATTGCAAGAATCCGGCATATTGATTGAGGATGGACCTGAGGGAATGACATGGTCCCGTATTCGATAGTTTCTTAGGGAATCAGGATCGATCTTTCGGAGAGGCTTGCAGGAAACTAAACCTGTCGATATCGTTCTTCTCGCAAGACACCTGGGCTAGCGTAGCTCAGCGGTAGAGCTCCCGCCTTGTAAGCGGGTGGTCGTGGGTTCGACTCCCACCGCTAGCTTTCATAAAGCTCTTCATTGTAAGGGTTTATGGGTGTATTCCGGGTGAGAGACAAGGTGAGGAAGTGCTGAATTGTCAGTAATTTCCTGACGTGTGTACTGTTCAGGAGCCGGAAAGAGAACGAAGAGAATCGGGGGGGTGTGCCCGAGTGGTTAAAGGGACTTGGCTGTAAACCAAGTGCGTCAGCTACGTAGGTTCGAATCCTACCGCCCCCAGTCTCTTCGTCCTCTTTTTAGCCAAATAAGCGGATTTGCTTGAAAGAAGCGTCCTTAAGTCGTCTTATTGCACTCTTCGCACTTCACGGGAGTTTCAGAGATTCCCCCTGAGTGAAAGCTGCTGTCTAGAAAGTTTCGCTGAGTGACAAGTTTCGCTGAGTGCAACTACTTAAAGAGATGCAGGCGAAGAGAGATGCAGAGCGAAGGTATCGTCGAGGAAAAAGAGGACGTCTTTTGACGCCCCACTTTTCCTAGAGTGTTGAAAGAAGTTTCGACACGTTCGAAGGATCACTTCGTTGCGAGTTGACGTTTGACTTCTGCGTGGTCGGTTTTGTTGCGGCGCGACAAACTGAAGACCCAGGAGTCGCATTGACAGTGTGAACATTTTGCGGGTGTAGCTTAGTGGTAAAGCCCCAGCCTTCCAAGCTGGTCATGTGGGTTCGATTCCCATCACCCGCTCCAAGGAATTCAGCAACGCAGATGTGAAGTCGTGTTGTATTGACATTAGAGAACAGGGCTGCTGTAGCTCAGCTGGTAGAGCACGTCCTTGGTAAGGACGAGGTCACGGGTTCAAGTCCCGTCAGCAGCTCCAGACAATCGGACCTGCACACGAGTGTAGGGATAAATCAAGAATAGTTACGCCGTAGCCGTGTCACGAGGGTGGCAGGTGGGGCGGGAAAAGAGACCCTAGCGATCGATGAAAGTCGGTCTGAGGGCGAGGAGATTGGATCATGGCGAAGGAAGTCTTCGTACGCGACAAGCCTCATTGCAACATCGGAACCATCGGTCACGTCGACCACGGAAAAACGACCTTGACCGCAGCGATCACGAATGTGCTCGCCGAGGCCGGTCTGTCCGAGAAGCAGGCGTTTGACCAGATCGATAATGCACCTGAGGAAAGAGAGCGTGGTATCACGATTGCCACCGCTCACGTTGAATATATGACGGAAGCGCGTCATTACGCTCACGTCGATTGTCCGGGACACGCGGACTACGTCAAAAACATGATCACCGGAGCCGCCCAAATGGATGGCGCTATTCTGGTGGTTTCTGCTGCTGACGGTCCGATGCCCCAAACTCGGGAGCACATCCTTCTGGCTCGCCAGGTAGGGGTGCCGAAGATCGTTGTCTTCATGAACAAGGCCGACATGGTCGATGACGAGGAGCTCATCGAGCTCGTCGAAATGGAGATCCGCGAACTTCTGAGCGTTTACGAATTCCCAGGAGATGACATTCCGATCATCAAGGGGTCTGCGTTGAAAGCTCTTGAAGCTCCAGGTAGCGATGCCGCTGCACCGATCCTCGAGCTCATGAAGAGTGTCGATGAATACATCGATATTCCTGAGCGTGATTCCGCCAAGGACTTCCTGATGCCTGTGGAGGACGTGTTCTCCATTGAGGGTCGTGGAACCGTGGTGACGGGTCGTATCGAGCAGGG
>JAACCY010000074.1 GCA_009937185.1 Planctomycetia bacterium | reverse complement strand
CTGCGCTTCGAAATACTGCGCTTCGAAATACTGCGCATCGAAATACTGCGCTTCGAGAGAACGCGCTTCGAGAGAACGCGCGTCCAGCTTTCGGGCTTCTGCTTCTAACTTTTAGGCTTCCTCTGTGACTCACGATGAGCTTCATGATCAGAATCGCCGTCCCCATCATCTGTCCGATCCTCGCGAGATATCCGAGATCCCATGGCTCGTCGAAGAAAGTTCGTGACAGGCTTGAATATGCGACCAATAAGATCGAAACGGTGCGCTTGATCGAGTTTCTCATCCAGGCCCGGGGCCCAAGATTGAACAGGCCTTTCCTGAGCAGAAAGATTATCAAAGAGAGGTTCAGACGAGATTCTAGAACCGGAGTCCTTCTCGCCGACACGCTTCAACACACCTTGCTGCGCTGCTTCTCGCGCACTGATCAAGGTCGAGTCTACGCTCGATCCAAGGGTCCCAGCCGGATCAGCCTCAGAACCTCGCGCGTTTCCAGAGCCCGACTCAGAACTCACTTTGAAAGTTCTGACATGTCGATCTGCTGACTTTCAAAGAGGCGCTCTACTGTTTTCTGAAGATTGCTCAACTTCGTCGATCGACAAGTGATATCGATGTCCTTCGGACTCAAATCTGCCATCTCAGGATTCATGCCTAAATCCTTATAAAGACTCACTGACCGGTCATAAGACCTTTTGGCGACAGCATTCACGATCTCCGAGAGATATTTGAGATCTCTCGTCTGCGGAATCATGTCCAGGCTTTTAGAGCTGGCCTTGATGTCTTTTTGCAGTTTGCGGATTTCTTCACGAATGTCTGCTTCGCAGAATTTCTGCCATGACTTGGAGTCAAATTTCCCGGACTTTTGAAAACGAGAACCGTCCGATGCTTCTGTTTTTGCGGACTCGAATGCTCGCTGCAAAGACAGCACCTTCTTGGTTTTAACAAGGAAGAAATCTCGGGCGACCACTTTGGCTTTTTCAAGCGCCTTAGCATCTCCAATATCAAACTTTTGACGCCAGAAAGATTGCTTCCAGGGCGCAGTTTCAATCGGGTACTGCTTAGGATTCTTGGACATCGCGCTTTGCACATCCCGAGATTGAGAAGCGGGAACTATCTCAGAGCGCAACTGGCACCCCGACAATGCTCCGCGCAAATCCTTGAGAATAATCTTCTCGTCAATTCTACGAGAACCGTCCAACTCGATTTTGAAATCGAAAACAACGAATGTCCGCCATCTGATTTGAAAATCGATCACTGTCCCTGCCGGGAGATCCGTCCCTTTGCCAGCAACCCTCAACTGCCAATCATCTTTGACCTTTACCACCTTGACGCTGGTCAGTTCAATATATGTCGGAGGTGGTTTCGGAGGGCCACTCTCATCTTGAGCGACGAGCACTCCTTGGAAGCTTCCACATGCGATGAAGAGCATGAGGATTTGGAAAGCAAGTTTTTGACCATTGAGCTTCATGATTACCCCAGAGAGCATCACTCCTCGATTCCATATCCGATAATTTGATTGATCTTTTCAACGAGATTATTCAAGTCAGAATTGCGGGGAACCCGATTCCCAGATTTCACCTTCACGTCCAGCTTTTCTGGCTTCAAATCACTCTTCGAAGGGGAAAGCCCCTCTGCCCGATACAACTTGGCTGATTCATGGGTGGTTCTCTTTGACACAGCCACCGAGAGATCTCTTAAGTGAGACAATGCCAACCGGTAGGCCACGAATTTGGGATCATTAAAGCCTTTAATGATTTCCTCTTGGTAGTCCACCAGTACAGAAATCACCTTCTTGTCCATGAACTTACGCCACTCTTTCTCGTCAAAATCACCACTAGAAAGGCGATATTCCAACCCCTCTGTGCAATCAGCGATCCCTTTGCGAACAACACCGTCGAGTTTTGCCAACTCGGAATATGTGGTCACAAAATAATCCTGAATGAGTTTCTTTGCGGCAGCGATCTCTTCTGCAGTTCCAATAACAAATTCATTGTCGAAATGAAACTCTGTCCAAGGTGCTGCTGCAGGCGGAAACCACTCGTCATTTTTCTCGAGTTCTTTCCGCACTTTTGAAGTTTGTTTTTTGGGGTCGACAACACTTCGGAACATGTACTTGTGTGACGAAGGTTCAAGAGCTTTTAATTTGAACGTCTCACGAAACTTTCTGTTCACCGGCAAAGTGATGGTCAACGTCTCGATCAACTGAGAACGCCAGGTCAAAAGTAAATCAACCTTGGTTCCTCCCGGCATCTTTAGTGCTTTGCCCTGAATGTCGAGCTCATAACGCCCTTTGTCATCTTTTGAAACGTCTATTCGAATAAACTCGAGAAGCCGCATATCCTCACCGTTGGGTCCTCTGCCTTCGCCTTGAGCGCAGAGTTCATTATTTGCTGTGAACAGCATCAGAACGGAGAGAGTCAAAAGACAGACGGCACTCTTGAGAGAACGTCCCACGTTAGGAGAGTGAATCATTCTACTACCTCCGAGATTAGGTATCTGGCCGAGGGAAGATAAACCGTCAAGGTTAAATCGTCCAATGCAGGTGAAACCATGGCACGTGATGAAAGAGGGCCGCCAGAAGCCGTTCCCGCTCTCATCTGAACTTCATATCCTAAGAATCCCAGATTGAAATCGGATCCATAATCCTGACTTCCTGTGGCAAAGAGGTATTTACCTGCAAGTTGGCTGTTGTTACGACCACCATCGCCGGCTCCTCCCGCACGTCCTCCGGGATCTCTCAACTCACGATCCGTACTTTGACCATCCACATTGACGACGGTCATCGTAGCATCGTCCCATTGCACCGACGTGCCTGAGTACATTTTGGGTGGATACATCGACCAGGTCATGTTCCGTAATCTTCGTTTTTGAATCCCGTCTGGGAAAGGCACCATAAAGACATTGGAGTATTTGGCCGGGCGTTCGGTGTAATACCCGCCTTTGCGGCTATCGTCTTGAGTGTATTGACCCAGATAAATCCGAAACTCGTCGATGGTGGCATTCGCTAAAACTCTCTTGATAGACGGAGCCGTTGGAGTTCCCTGACGAGTAAAGTTTGTCCCAAATTTGAAGAGGCCCTCATTGGCCAAGGCTTGGTCGCGATAAAAGCCACCAATCATTATCTGGTCTTTGGGCTCTTCTTCGTTCAGTGCGCAGAACATACCCTCGCCAATGTTATGGTTGACCGCGTCCACATTCTCGTGATCGACAAAAACACGAATCCTGTTGGTCGCAGACTGGTCGTCGTAAGAAATAGCAATATGGTGCCATTCATGTGCTCGCCAGTTCTCGACATTGACAACAGTATCAGTCCTTGCCCAATATTTTTGCTCATCCGTCTCAGCGCCTTCTTCGTTTGAAGACTCTTCGTCTTCATTACTGATGAGAGGAATGGCCTGACCGGTGTAACCTTTGGCAAACGCTTGGTGGTAATAGATGCGCGTCACTCGCAACTGACCTTCGGTGTTTTTCCATACCCAGAATTGTGATCCTTCCGAATCACTCGGATTCTGGCCGACAGCTGTTTGAACCTGCGTCGCTCCCATGAGACCTGAGAATGTCGGGTCATCGCCGTTAAATTCCAGTTTGATCCAAAAGGAAATCGCTCCGTTGTAGTAAGGCAAATTACCGATGTCATTATTGTAGTTACGGTTCACGGCACCCTGATCGACTGGGGATTGCCTAAAGATCATGGCTGGAAGTCTCAGGAATCGCCCCCCCAACGCAGATGTCCGGAACATGCTGCTATTCAATCCATCCGGGACAATATCAGAGTTTTGAGCCACTTCGTCGATGAGGATCTCAGAGATCACCTCTTCTTCCAAAGCACTGTCCTGAGCTCCCCAGGTGTATGAGGAATAACGCTTCTTATAGGTACTCCCCTTCTGTGCGTAATCCGCATCCAGAACTTTACCCAGTTCTCGAATTTTGGCTTCTGGATTGGAGGACCCCCGAAGCAAATTCCGTAATTGTAGAGTCGACGCCTCGTCACGGAACCGGAATGTATGCGCCAACCTCAACGTTGCGTTGTTCGACCAACGTGTGTCTCGAGTAGAGGGATTACTTCCAGAAATCTCAGCATCGATCTTACCGGAGATTTCAACTCGGCCGTCTTGCCTCGATCCTGTGTAAAACTCCGGCTGTAATGCATCAATAGGATCAGGCCACGAAGTCACATTCTCTCGTGAACTCACACTGGTTTTCTGAACAGCCCGGAAAGGTTGTTCAAATTGTTCTTGAGTCGTGTGGTGGTATACATCGAAAACTTTGACCACACTGCGAGAGATCGCTTCGGAAAAGACTTCCTTGGTCTCGCCTGCTCCTTTGATCTGGGCGAGAGAAGTGATTTCGAACATACCTTTGCTATCAAAGCAAAATTCAGTGGTGTGCCCCAAGCGAACATCGCCGGCATTTGGAGTACTCGAATCGTCGTGACCTGCCAGTTTGACCAAGCCGGACTTGTCCACGGCACGGTATGCTGGCGTATTGGGATTAATTTTGTTGATGCGCGTATTGGGATTGGCATTCGCGATAAGAATCGAACGCATCATTTCGTAATACCATGCATTCCCGCTATCAGACGGAAGATTCAATTGTCTTCGTAATCCCGCCTCACTCGGCTTCACACCACGGTCCCAAAGTTCTTTGGAACCCTGGGCGCTCGTTAAGTTGCCTCGAAAGTTCGATGCGCTTGAGCTCTGAGGATTCACCACAAATGCCGTTTCCGAGCTTGGAAACAGATTACTCGGCAACGAATTGACGAAATCCTCGAACCCGATGTCACCAGAGTTGGGAGGAGAGGTCCAAGTCCTGAAGGGCCCCCGCTCTCTTCTTTGCTGAATGATGGATCTAGCAATCGATCGGGCTTGATCTTGGCTGAGTGGTTTGCTGTAAACCCAAACAGGAGTCTGCTGAATCGAAAGTTCTTCTTTAACAGGTGCTAGAGTTCCGCCACCCAGATCAATAGCAGCAGTATTAGATGCTTCTAATTGTTGATTAGAAATCTGCATATACGGGAAAGCTCTACGCCCGCCCCAACCCATCAGTGCGGCAATAAGGACTGGCTCAGAAGCCGTATTGATATTGATCGGGGCGCGCGGTTCTGACGTGAGCGGTGCCGCTCCTGTGACCAACTGAGCCTGGATATCCCTCGGGTCATTCCTGCTGACTCCGGTAGTTCCGACTTGAGCACCCTGTCCCTGTCCGGGTCCGGATCCAAAGTTATTCACGACTTCCCGAGCCGCTCCAGATCTCTGGGTATATGGATTTTCATAGGCATAAGCAGTGACAAAATCACTGATCACTGCCAGGTTTTCCCTTCCGATCAAAGCCGCCAACTCCGACTTGGATGCGAACCTTCGATCGGGAAGACGATTCCTAAAGCGAATGATCTCTTCACCACTCACTTGGCGACCACTTTTATTAGGCCCCGTCCAGAGAGGATTGATCTTGCCGTAGCGTGAATCTGCTTCTAGCGCCTTGCCGAGATTGGTCAACATTTGCGCGACGGTATCCTGCCGGCCATTCAGATAAATCTGACTGGCGGTATCAATCAGTTTCGTATGAAAACGATCTTCTCCTGATTGCCCGTTCACGCCTGCGTAAGATGGAATTGTCAGTCGAGCAGAGAGAGAACTTTCGTCGTTCTCCGCATCCTTCAGCGAAAGTAATCCGCCTTCACGGCTGAATCCGTTGCCTCCGACCAATCCGTAGATCCAAGGGGCATTCCGATCATTCATGCGGTTAGGCATATCCCAAAAAGGACGACTCCTCAGCATGGAAATCACGGCAGACTCGGCCGAGTTCGACAACAATTGTGCACGGTTCTTGTCTCTGAAGTTCTCAGTCGCTTTAAACTCCAGTCTCATCAGTGCGACAAAAGTCACCGCAATGATGGAGAGCAAAGTCAATACAGCCAGTGCGATGAGGAGCATGGATCCACGCTCGCCCATACGACCTCGTACTGATATTTGATCAAGACTTGTTGACTCCAAAGGTGCCTGTCGTGACATCATCAATCTCCACATTCCGTCAATTTCATTCGCACAAAAATCACTACCATCAAAAACAAGGCCTCGTGACGAAGATCCCGTGCCTTACGCGTCAACTATTTCAGCTGCAGCAGAATCTTCAACCGGTGACTCGACTTCTGGGAAAATCCTGCGGCGCAATTCGGCATCTAACTGGAGCGTCATTTCCGGATGATCGCGGAGGAACTGAACGGCTTTTTCACGTCCTTGACCGATACGCTCTTCACCGATCGAGTACCAGGTTCCCGCTCTCTTCACGAGTTCCTCTTCGACACCCAAATCGAGGAGATCCCCATGATAGGAGATTCCCATGTTGAAAATGATGTCGAATTCCGCCCTCCTAAATAGAGGAGCCATCTTATTCTTGACGACTTTCGCGACGGTTCGGTTCCCGCTCACTTCGCCATCGCTCTTGATGGCACCTATTCGACGAATATCGATCCTTACAGAAGAATAAAACTTGAGAGCCCGCCCACCACTGGTGGTCTCAGGACTGCCAAACATGACACCAATCTTCTCGCGAATCTGATTGATGAAAACCACTGTTGTTTTGGAGCGATGGATCACACCGGTCAACTTGCGCAGAGCTTGACTCATCAAACGAGCCTGAAGTCCAACATGGGCATCTCCCATATTGCCTTCCAATTCGGCACGCGGGACAAGAGCGGCGACAGAGTCGATCACCACAATATCGACGGCTCCAGAAGAGACGAGCATCTCCGTAATCTCCAACGCTTGTTCGCCGCTATCAGGCTGCGAGACGAGAAGATTTTCGAGATCCACTCCCAGTTTTTCAGCATAGGTGGGATCGAGAGCGTGCTCAGCATCGATGAAAGCGGCAACTCCGCCGGCCTTCTGGGCATTAGCGATTGCATGCAATGTCAAAGTTGTTTTACCCGATGATGCAGGACCGTAGACTTCAACCACACGAGCGCGCGGCAAGCCGCCAATTCCGAGTGCTTTGTCGAGAGAGAGAGCTCCTGTTGGAATCACATCTACCTGACGCGATTTCTCGTCTCCCAATTTCATAATCGCACCCTGACCACACTTCTTGTGGATCTGTTGGAGTGCGAAGTCTAACGCTTGTTTCTTTTGACCATCGAGTCCCTCAATGGAGGGCACGGCAGCGTCTGCTCCACGCTTTCCCTTGGCAGCAGCGGCCTTTCCCTTACGTGATTCTGGCATATTTTCCTCTCTCTATCTTTCAAGAGACCGAATAGAAATCTCATAGGATTCCTCTGGGTCTCATATTTCGCCGGGACTCTCGTCCCACTTCCTGAATACCTAATACTCAATTTTGTTCAGATTGAATGTGAGTCCGAAACAGCGTCTCACTCACAAACTCAAATCAGTCTTTCGATCAGGGGGAACCTCCCGCTTGACCTCTATTTTCTTCCCGCCAACGATCCCTTGCGGAATCCATCACTCGGGGTCTTTCCAGCACTCGTTGCCGAGAAGTGGTTGCTTCCTCAGCAGATCTCTGCCGGATCCCATCCGTGTTGGTCGCAATCCAGCGTCGCCGCTGTCCCGAGGTCAGAGACTGCCCACTCCAAGGAGTATTTTGGGCGTAATACAACTCTGCCTCAGACAATGAATTCCCGTTTCGCCGGATCCATTCCAGTTGCTCTCGCGCGTGGTTCACCGGGGAAAACCCCGCTCTTCCTGAAAAAGAGGCTCCGTAACCTGAACTGTTTCCAGTAGAAGAACAGCCTCCCAACAAAAGCACCACGACGATGTACGCCGTAAGAAAGCACATCCCACAGAAGGATTTCCCACAAAAGGATTTCACACCGTGGGTTTTCGAAAGAGATCCTGCATCAATATCTAAACAAAAACCGCCCCCACTCAGCTCCCCGTCAGAAAGTCGAGAACTCCTGATCTCTCGTCGCTGGGAATTCTTCCCATAATTAGACACTCCCATATTTAGGCGAAATCCAAACGACACTTTTCAGGACTCCCTTTCTTTCCAATACCCAATTGCCCGCTGAGAAATATTGTGGAAAGAAAACCACAGCAAGACCTTGATCCTCACTTCGAAGAGCAAGGATTCGGTTTTGCACCACAACTTCTTCTCAGATCCCGGCTCTTGGGAAATCGGGATTGAGAGACGAATGAGATCCCCGAGGACAGACTTCGTCTCAGGCTTATATAGTGCACCGAGGATGGGGCTCTGTCAAAGCAGGGGATGGACCCATTTCGGGTCATAATTGGGGACAGAACCGTCTGGGAAGAATCCGGAATGAGGTCAATGCAGGAGGTTCAGGAGCGTTGAGACCGCTAACATCTAGGTGGCTGGAGATCAACACCCGGAAAATAGGCTCTAGAAATGCGGACGACGGCCCCCATCACCTGCTCTTCAATCGCTTCGAGCGTACGCAGCCCCGTCTCCGTATTGAGACCGATCGCTGATTCGATTTGTTCTGATAAATGACCTGCGAGGTCAAAGAGTGTGATAATTGCCTGTAAAGCCTGAGCACGCCCCAGGCGAGCAGGAATATTTTCGATCATATCCTCTAATTCCCCCGCAGTGACACGCTCTTGCTCGACTGGAACCACTAATCCTGGACGATGGATCGCCACCAGAAGACCGCGCATGGGAAGCCCCGAGCGATTCAATAAGGAGAAGGGAGTTCCAGCCGGTACGACAACCACGTGACCAGGAAACAATTCGAGAGCGCCGTTCTCTTTTTGAACTTCTCCACGCCCCTCAAGGGCAATCAGAAGTTCTTCTCGAGACTCATGCTGATGGGTCGGTGTTTCTTCTCCATGCTGAAGAGAAACTTCCCATAATTCGACAACCCTACTGGGGGAATGAACTTCTTCATTCGCATCTTTACGGCTCCAAGAACGAAACTTCATTTCTGAACTCCTCCCCCCTGATATTAGGGTCTGGAGAAGTTTCCGATGTTTCGTAAAAACCGTCCAATTTTGCCCATATTCAAGGACGAATCAGCACTTTCATCACGCCTCTTTCTCCGGCTTTTTCCAGAGCTTCAACGGATCGATCCAAATTCAGCTCTAGGTCAACGAGATCTCTGGGATCGACAGCTCCAGAGGCCAAAGCCTCCAAAGCAGGCTCAAAAGGACCGCACCGTGATCCCAAGAGGCGAATCTCATCCACGACCAGAGCAGAGGCATTGCAACGGAGATCTCCGGCATAAGTACTCTTCATGATCAAAGTCCCCAAAGGCTTCAATGCTCTACGAGCAAGATCAAAACCCAAGTCATTTCCGGTGCAATCGACCGCCACGTCAAAGCCTTCACCACGCAGATTTGGCGAAAGAAGTCCGTCACCATCAGTGGTGACATCGAGACCCAATGCAGAAAGAAGTTTCAATTTCCGCTCATGACGACCGAGAACCGTGACCGATTCGAATCGATCAAATCGACTCAGTGCAGACTGCACGACTCTCGCCACCAACTGCCCTAGGCGTCCATCCCCTATGACTAACCAACGTTGATCTTTCATGGGCGGACATTGCTCGATCACTCGAAAAGCGGCGGCAAGAGGCTCCACGAAAACAGCAGATTCATCAGGAACTGAATCGGGAACTGCATGTAAATTCTCTTCTGGTAAATAAAAGCGATCCGCAAAGCAGCCATCTCTTCCCAGAATTCCTAATACAGACCGATTCTGGCAATGCCGCTCTTCTCCCTTCTGGCAACGGAGACAATGACCGCAAACGGCATTTATTTCTCCGACAACGCGTTGACCGAGCCACTTCTCGGATCCCGCGACAACCTCTCCCACAAATTCGTGGCCCAACACCCCTTGATAAGGGTAATACCCTTTGACCAATTCCAAATCTGTGCGGCAAACTCCGAGAAGTAATGGGCGAATCAAGGCTTCAGAATCTCCCATGGAAATGGGTGAAAACTCTGATTCCAATCCTAAATTTCCGCGATTCAACTTGAGTGCTCTCATGATCGATCCCCCAGCCTCATGAATAATCCGATACTTTCAGATTTGCCCCACTGAGTTAAGTACGAATCTTCTTTACAACAAAATACAAAATAATCGGCCTAATTGATCATTCCTAATAACAAAACAAATCAAAAGATCGTTGACTCTAGAGTTATCGATCCAGCTTAGACTGAACAGAACTAAGCACAATTTGGTCCACAATACCGTCTCAGCTACCTGTCTTACCTGACATGCTTGACAATCTAGTCATTCGTCTCAAATACGTCAATTAGTATTCAACAGTTTGAATTATCGAGATCGCTCTATATAAGTTTGGACAAGTCAATACTGACATTCATGACCGTAGTTGAAGCCGAAAACAGTAATAGTCATGATTTTCAGTAATCTAATTTGAGTGTGCATTTATTTTTGATCAAGTTGAATATTGATCAGCGCGGAGGAGTGAAATTATGAGGAAGTCTTTACCCAATGTTGGAGTAGAGTGGAGTTTCCGCTCACTTTTATTTTTTGGACTAGCGTTAATTTGTTTTTCAGCACCATTCGTGACCGGAATACCACAAGTTGACGAATCTGGTTTAGTACCTTTAGTGATCTCTGAAGAGCTACTGCCACCTCCAGTAGGAATGCATGCCATGATGGATGGTGCTCTGGAAGGGCCTACGGGAATTCCTGCAGATCATTCGATCTTGGTGCTCAACAACACCATTCCTGAAGATAACCTGATCGAAGGTCGTATTTTTGACCTTCCTACAGGGGGCTTACCCAGTCCACTCTTTGGTGCTGCGGAATTTAATCAACAAATGTTACGTTTCGAAGAATTCGGAACGTTGGAAAATCAAGTGGGTTTGAACCCCATGCCTTTCCCCGGAACTGTCGAGGCTAATGCCTTGATGGGCGGGGGGCTCGATGTCGACGGACTACCGATTCCTGCTCCAGAGCTCACCGCTCTGGATTGCCCAGACGGTGCACAAGTCGAAATGTTCCTGGATCAACCTTTGACTGCCGAGGCGACACGTCTCTGTAATGATCTCAATCAAAATCCATGGAAAAACCGCATCGAAAACTATCTGGGGAGACCGACGACGAACCTTCCTATCGAAGGACGCCCCCCTGGAGAAGGTTGGTCTCACCAACGTTGGGCCGAATTTCCTCCACAGAGGATTTTCCAGTCGATGATCACCGGAGCCCGTACAAACTTGGGATTTAGAGGATCGATGCAAGACCATGGCTATGACCATAGTCTCACAGGTGACGACTGCGAGTTTGGTCCAGGTGGCCTGTACTACACGACCTATGATGATCCAGACGGTCTCGGCCTGAGCGCTGGAACAACAAACGGTTTGGCTGTGAAATTCCATCCTTCGATGCCGCAACAATCCCCTGAAGCCTTGTGGACCTTCGACGGAACTTTCCCACCCAAGTTACTGAAAGTTCGATACGGAGAGCCCGTTTTGATGCGCCTATGGAATGGACTACCACTCGACCCCGCTTCAAACCGCGGATTCGGGTTACACACCATCTCCATTCACGAACATAACGGTCATAATCCCGCAGAGAGTGACGGATACACCAACTCCTTCTTCTTCCCAGGACAGTATTTCGACTACCGTTGGCCTGTCATTCTTGCCGGTCACGATACGATTAATACTGACGCTTCGGATCCACGAGCAGGAATGCCCGACGGCAACGGTGGAATCATCAATATTCCAGGTGACTGGCGCGAAACGATGAGTACTCACTGGTTCCATGACCATATGCTCGATTTCACAGCTCAAAATGTCTACAAGGGCGTGGCTGCGATGATGAACTATTACAGTTCTCTCGATCGCGGAAACGAAGCACTGGAAGATGGCATCAATCTTCGCTTTCCCAGTGGATCTTCATTGGACTGGGGAAATCGCGATTATGACATCAACCTCGTGATCGCTGACAAAGCTTGGGACCAAGAGGGTCAGCTTTGGTTTAATCCGTTCAACTCGGACGGATTCATGGGAGACCAGCTCCTCACGAATTGGCAGTACAAGCCATTCTTTAATGTAGCCGCTAGAAAGTATCGTTTCAGAATCCTTAACGGCTCGGTATCTCGTTACCTCAAACTGGCTCTCGTGGATCAGAATAACAACCGAGTACCTTTCCACATGATTTGCAATGACGGAAATGTCATGGAGCATGCAGTGGCCTTCGACGGCACTCTGGGTACAGAACGCGGAGTTCTTCCGACCCATGCGATTGCTGAACGTTACGACATAGTGGTCGACTTCTCACAATTCCAACCTGGAGATCGCCTCTACTTTGTGAACCTAATGGAACACGAAGGGGGCAGAAAACCTGAAGGCCCGATTCCACTGGAAGATGTGCTTTCGGGAGCATACCAATCGACAGTATTGCCCACAGGATACGTCGGTGGAGACCCCTGCGTAGGCAAGTTCCTCGAGTTCAGAGTTCAAGCCTTCAACGGTGAAGACCTGAGTATGAATCCTCAAGAGTATGTCGCCGGCGGAAAGACGATGATTCCCCTGCCGCGGCCCAATGCAGAAGAGATTGCAAACGCAACGCACAGGACATTCACGTTCGGGCGAGGCAGCGGCACTGACAATGCACCATGGACGATCAAGACCGATGACGGAGCCGGATTCACAATGGATCCCCGTCGAGTATCTGCAGCTCCCTCTCTCGGCGATCTGGAAATCTGGACTATCGAAAATGCCGGTAATGGCTGGAGTCATCCGGTGCATATTCACTTTGAAGAGGGCCAAATTCTCTCAAAGGATGGAGAAGCACCTCCAGAGTGGGAAAAATGGGCACGAAAAGACGTCTATCGTATCGGTCCCATGGAAGACAGTTGCACGACAATGGAGATTGCTCTTCGTTTCCGCGAGTTTGCGGGAAGTTACATGGAGCATTGTCACAACACACAGCATGAAGATCACGCTATGCTGCTTCGCTGGGATATCGAAAATCCTGGTCAAGTGAATCTCATGCCCTCTCCACTGCCAACGTGGGAAGGTGTGGAATATGTCGATACTGTTGCTCTTCCAACTTTCCGTGTTGGAGATGGCGTGGGTACTGTAGATGCGATTCAGGTCCCCGTTGTCGGACCTCCCACAGCCGATGACGACGGTGACGGTATCGCTAACGCATGTGATCCTGATCAGACAGGCGGAATGGACTGTGACCTGAATGGTCAAGATGACGCCTGTCAGGTTGACACCGATTTAGACGGGACCATCGACCCCTGCGACCTTGACGTCGATGGAGATGGGATCCTGAACACTTGCGATATCGACCTGACATTGGGAGCAGACTGCGATCTCGATGGTCAGGACGATAATTGCCAACTTGATACTGATCTCGATGGCACCATCGACTTCTGCGATACCGATCTCGACGGAGATGGCATCCCGAACGAATGTGACGCTGACCAAACTGCTGGGGTTGATTGTGACTTCAATGGTCAAGACGATACTTGCCAGATCGATACCGATTTGGACGGAACCATCGATCCCTGTGACCTAGATATCGACGGAGACGGGATTCCCAATACTTGTGATATGGACCTCACGCTGGGAGTTGACTGCGATGCCAACGG
>JAACCY010000073.1 GCA_009937185.1 Planctomycetia bacterium | reverse complement strand
TTCCGCCAAGGACTTCCTGATGCCTGTGGAGGACGTGTTCTCCATTGAGGGTCGTGGAACCGTGGTGACGGGTCGTATCGAGCAGGGCATCGTCAAGACAGGTGACGAGATCGAAATCGTGGGAATCAGAGATACCCAGAAAACGGTTTGCACCGGTGTCGAGATGTTCCAGAAGACTCTTGATGAGGGTCAGGCTGGCGACAACGTGGGTGCGCTTCTTCGTGGAACCAAGAAAGAAGAAGTGACCAGGGGTCAAGTCTTGGCGAAGCCAGGAAGTATCACTCCTCACACGGAGTTCGAGGCTGAGGTATACATCCTTTCCAAGGACGAGGGTGGACGCCCCTCTCCATTCTTCAATGGATACCGCCCGCAGTTCTACTTCCGTACCACCGACGTCACTGGAAACACCGAAGTTGTCGGTGCGGACATGTGCATGCCGGGTGACAACGCTACTATCAAAGTGACATTGATCCAGCCTATCGCCATGGACGAGGGCTTGCGCTTCGCTATTCGCGAAGGAGGCAAGACTGTCGGTGCTGGTGTGGTGAGTAAAGTGCTTCAGTAAGAGACCGGTTTTCCGGTATGTTCGACCGGGAACGCCGTGGTGCCCAATGAGGTACCACGGCGTTCCTGCTCCCTTAGTAGTGATTGCTATTGGGGAGCGAAGGTTGCTTGAGAGAGGTTCGACATTAGAGGGCAGTAGCTCCAATTGGTAGAGCAGCGGATTCCAAATCCGCGGGTTGGGGGTTCGAGTCCTCCCTGCCCTGCCAACCTCTGCAGGGTCGAATCAGTAACGTGTTGAACGCAGTTCGTTGCCCGTCAGGCTGACAGTTCTTCCTTCGCATTAGGTTTGCGAAGGGTGCCGTCATGCCGAGTAGTTGGAAAAATCGCTGATGCGATTTAGAGAAGGGTGAGAGTCGATGAGTTTTCGTCTCTACAAAGAAGGACAAGGCAAATGGGCACGCGGTGCTCTTGCGATTATCCTTTTTGGCGTGGGTCTCTTCGCTACCATTTCCATTGCAGACTGGCTTGAAGGTAACGGCTACGGAGATGCCGATTTGTTCACGATACCGTTCCTTGAGTTCGGTGTTCAGGTCAGATCGCTGCTTTCCGTTGGTGTTCTTTTGCCATTCGTGTTGGCAGGGATCTGGTACTACAACAAACCTACTTTGAGTGACTTCCTCATCGATACGGAAGCCGAACTTGAGAAGAAGGTGACGTGGCCGACTCGTGAAGAGACAGCCAGGAACTCTCTGGTAGTGTTTGCCACTGCCGTGATCATCTTGAGTTGGATCACCGTTGCTGACGGATTGTTACGCAAGTTGCAAAGTGTGATATACGGATGATTTCCGAATCTTTGAACTCCGAGGAAGTCGAACCCGAAGTGGGTGAGGGATCAATCGTGTCTGGAGAATCCGGATCCGATGATACATCTGTCGAAGGCATGGAAGCCTCTGGCGGAACTTTCGAAGAGGAACAAGACGCTTCTAGTGAAATGGAAGCGGCTGACAGTCATGTTGAGGATGCTGACGAGGAGACGGAAGAGTCTCCTGCTCCGGTGATGCCCAGCATGATCAAGCCAGAAGCCGGCATGGAAGACGAACTCACTCATGAGTGGTACGTTGTCAAAGTGGCGAATGGCCGAGAGGATACTCTTTCTCGCAAGGTCGAGAGAAAGTTGGCACTCAGTGGTCTCGATAAATATGTAAGGAACATTGCAGTTCCGAAACAGAAAATCATCGAGATTAAAGACGGCAAGAAGCGTGTGCGGGAACAGAAACTTTACCAAGGCTACTTCTTCATGGAGTGTCAGTTGGTTGACGAGATCTGGTACCTGTTGCGCGAAGTTCAAGGAGTCGGATCATTTGTCGGTGGCGGAGCCGTCGATAAACCGATGCCTATGACGCCTGAAGAAGTCAGGAAACTGAGAGACATGATGGAGCAGCGCGAAAGTGAAGTGCAGCCCGAACTGAAGATTGACGTGAAGAAGAATGATGCAGTAACGGTCAAGGACGGCCCCTTCGAGAATTTCGAGGGTGTTGTCGAGGAGATTCAGCCGAAGACCGGAAAGCTACGCGTGATGGTCACGATTTTCGGCAGGGACACTCCGGTAGACCTAGAATACTGGCAAGTAGAAAAAACCTGATCTCGATTTTATCGAGATCCCAGCGGGAGGGTGGAGTTTAAGCTCCATTCGTTGACCGCAGGAATAGGCAGAGATCATGGCAAAAGAAACTACCGGTCTGATCAAATTGCAGGTACCCGGCGGGAAGGCTACACCAGCTCCTCCCGTAGGTCCGGCACTGGGTCAACATGGCGTCAATATTGGAGAGTTCGTACAGCGATTTAACGCTGAGACGGCAAGTCAACAAGGACTTGTTATTCCAGTAGTGATCACCGTTTACTCAGATCGTACTTTTGATCTGGCATTTAAATCCCCACCTGCTGCTGTGCTGATCAAGAAAGCCGTCGGTCTTGAAAAGGCTGCGAATGATCCAGGGCACGAGGTCGTGGCAAAGATCTCTAATGATCAAATCAAAGAGATCGCAGAAACAAAAATGAATGACCTCAATGCGTCCACGATCGAAGCAGCGATGCTGATGATTGCTGGAACTGCCCGAAGTATGGGCATAGAGGTGGGGGACTGATGCCAAGAACCAGTAAAAGACACTCCTCCAACAAGGGGAAAACAAATAGGCATGAGGAACTTCCTTTGGCAGAAGCCGTGAAAACCGTCATGGGTTTTCAGGCTGCCAAGTTTGACGAGACTGTTGAAGTGGCAGTTCGTCTCGGAATCGATCCTCGTCAGGGCACGCAAAATATTCGCGGAGCATTTTCCCTTCCTCACGGAATCGGAAAAGAAGTTCGGGTGATAGCATTTGTCGATGGACCCGCTGCCGATGAAGCCAAAGCCGCTGGAGCTATTGAGGTTGGTGGCGAAGAACTTGCAGCGAAAGTTGCTGGCGGTTGGTTCGACTTCGATGTCGCCATCGCGCACCCTTCAATGATGAGATTTGTCGGAAAGCTCGGTAAGGTTTTGGGACCGCAAGGCAAGATGCCGACGCCCAAATCCGGAACCGTGACCACTGACGTCTTGACCGCTGTGAAAGAGTTCGTTGCAGGAAAGATTGAATTCCGCAACGACGCCGGCGGCATCGTCCATGCACCTGTGGGGCGACGAAGTTTTGGTGAGAACCAGTTGGTCGAAAATGTTCAAGCGTTCGTTTCTCACCTTGAGAGATTACGCCCGAATACGATCAAAGGGATCTACATGAAAAAAGTATTTATCAAGTCAACCATGACGCCCTCAGTGGCGATTCAGTTGGCGCAGTAGGAGCAGGTAAGCTGGAAAGGGGGCTCCATGGCCCGCAGACTGAAGGTGATGATAACGAAGCAGTTGTCCACGCACCTCAAAGATTCCGAAGACTTGCTCCTCGTAGATTTCTCGGGGTTAAATTCCTCGGAAGACTTTGGAGCACGTACGAAACTGAGAGAAGCAGGTCTCAGTGTGAACGTCGTCAAGAACTCCCTTCTTAGGAGAGTCTTGATCGAACGTGGCACAGAGTTCCCAGATGCCACTTTTTCGGGGCCGTTGGCTCTGATCAATGGTGAATCGGATGCGATCACTGCGAGTAAAGCAGTGGCTGGCATGCGAAAGGAGTTCGGGAAAAAGTTGCTGATCAAGGGCGGAGTCCTTGAAGGCTCTGTTCTCGGCCCCGATGATGCTGAAAAATTAACAAAGATGCCGAGCGTTCAGGAAACGCAGGCAGCGGTCGTTTCCGCGATTGCCGGACCGCTGACTGGCCTGGTCGCCATTACTCAGAATCTGCTCACTGGAATTCCCGGTGTTGTGCAGGCAATCGCTGACAAGAGAAAAGAAGAAGGGGAGTAGCTGACATGTCGGATGAAGCTGCAACCGAGACTGAAAAGGCACCACCTAGCGAAAAGGTTGGCGCCATCATGGAAAGCATCAAGGGCCTGAGTGTCATGGAGCTTGTCGAATTAAAGGATGTCCTTGAGGACGAGTTTGGCGTCAGCGCGTCTGCCATGCCTATGGGTATGCCCATGATGGCTGCTGGCGGCGGTGACGGTGGTGCAGCCGAGGAGAAGACCGACTTTGATGTCGTTCTCACCGGCGACGGCGGTAAAAAGGTCCCTGTGATCAAAGCTGTCCGTTCCATCACCGGATTAGGACTTAAAGAAGCCAAAGAGCTTGTTGAGTCTGCGCCGAAAGCGGTCAAAGAGGGCATTCCTAAAGATGAGGCCGAGAAGTTAAAGGCCGAGCTTGAAGAAGCCGGTGCATCGGTCGAAATCAAGTAGTGCTTGAGCACTGAGTGATTTGAAACTCGACTCTGCGTCGCCCATGAAGGTTTCCTTCATGGGATATCGGCGTTTATTGGTCGAGTAGGGATCCTTGGTGTGAATATGAGCTGGGGAGCATCCTTGCGAGGGATGCCTCCCCGGGACTCAAGATCCAGTGGTAGGTCCCGGAGGGAGTCCGGGTCTGGAAGGATCTTGAGAGGTCCCGGGCAGCCGTCAACGGGTTGTCCAAGTAGTCCATCTCGCTCGGAAACACATAGTTTCCGTCATGAAGGTTGCTGATCGAGAAATGCTGGGTCGCTTTCTCGGTCATGTGGGACTCATGGGTTGAAGGTCACAGAAGCCAATTGCTCTGTGTGCTGCTTCGCCTATGAAGAAAGCAGGTATCCATGTCGTCAGATTTCTCGGCGTCAGTGGACCGTGGAAAGAGACCAGTCAAAGTATTTGGCAGTGGTCTCCGAGCCGTTCAGATTCCTAATCTGATGGAGTTGCAAATCAATGCATACTCCCAGTTTTTACAACGGGATGTCCATTGGGCAGACCGGGACAACATTGGACTTGAGTCGATTCTCAGGGAGATCTTTCCCATCGAGAGTTACGACGGTTCCATCAACCTGACGTACCTAGGGTACGATCTGGGAAGTCCCCGTTACACCGTTGATGAGTGTCGCCAACTCAAGTTGACGTACGGTGCACCTTTTAAGATTCGTCTCCAGCTTGTTAAAGAAGGCGGAGAGACTCTTGAGGAAGAAGTGTACCTAGGAGAGATTCCTCTGATGATCGGCGGCGGTGAATTCATCGTCAACGGATCAGAGCGAGTCATCGTCAGCCAGTTGCATAGATCTCCTGGAGTCGATTTCAGTGCCGAAATCCACACGGGTGAGGTCAAATTGCACTCCTGCCGAATCATTCCCGAGCGTGGATCTTGGGTTGAATTCAATGTCACCAAAAAGGGTGCTCTCTCTGTCAGAATTGACCAGAGTGGAAAATTCCCTGCTTCCATGTTGCTGAGAGCCATGGAGGAAGAGTTTGGAACATCCACCGCACTTCTTTCACAGTTCTATGATCTGGAAACAGTGAAAGCAAAATCGGTCAAGGATGTTGATAAGTTGATCGGTGAAGAGGTGGAGGGTGTCAGAACCGGGCGTGTCAGTGCTGAGGATGTCCTCGATGCTGAAACCGGAGAGGTTCTGTTGCACACCGGAGACGTGTTCACGGAAACATTCCTGAACAGTTTCTTCTCCGAAGACATGAGCGCGAAACGTGGTGGGAAATCCAGCTTTAAGGTTCTTCCTGAGGAATTTGATGATCTATTCCTGAAGACGATTCGTGAAGATAACTCCATCGACCACGAAGATGCACTCATCAAGATTTACACAAGACTTCGTCCTGGTAATCCTCCTCAGGTCGCAAAGGCCCGGGAGCTTTTCTTCGACAAGTTTAAGAATGATGCCAAGTACAGACTTGGAAAAGTGGGACGCTTCCGTATCAATCGTAAGTTCGGGCTCGACATTCAAGAGTCACTGCAAACGATTCAGAAGGAAGACATCCTGGAGTCGATCTCTTACATATTCAAGTTGAGGGATCGCAAAGGACAACTCGACGATATCGACCACTTGGGTAACAGAAGAGTTCGTACCATCGAGGAACTCGCAGGGGACGAACTCCGTAAAGGATTCCTCAAGCTGAAGCGCACCGTGCAGGAGCGCATGAGCATGATGGAGCCGGAGAATCTGACCCCTCGTGCCGTCATCAACTCCAAGACCATTTCCAGTGCCGTAGAGTTCTTCTTCGGAAGAGGTGAACTTTCACAGGTGGTGGACCAAACCAATCCACTCTCGCAGTTGACCCACGAGCGTCGATTGAGTGCATTGGGTCCCGGTGGATTGAACAGGAAGCGAGCCGGTTTCGAGGTTCGAGATGTTCATATTTCACACTACGGTCGAATTTGTCCGATTGAGACGCCCGAAGGAACCAACATTGGACTGATTTCCAGTCTCAGTGTCTTCGCGACCATCGATAAATATGGATTCCTGATCCCTCCATACTTCCAAGTTAAAAACGGTAAAGTGAATCTCGAGAAAGACTCGATTCAATTTCTCCGAGCTGACGAGGAAGAAAACAAATATCTTACTCCTGCCGACTCTCCGGTGGGTCAAGATGGCGAGTTGATCGGTGATCTGGTACTGGCCCGTTACAACGGCGAATTCATTATGGTGGACCCCGATAAGATTGAGCTGATGGACGTCTCGTCCAAGCAGTTGATCGGTGTTTCAGCGGCATTGATACCGTTCCTCGAGCATGACGACGCTAACCGTGCACTCATGGGATCAAACATGATGCGTCAGGCTGTACCTCTTTTGATCACGGATCCGCCTCTGGTGGGTACCGGGATGGAAGAGCACGTCTCTAAGTACTCGGGAATGGTTCTCCGTTCTCCATCTACTGGCACAGTGACCAGCGTTGATGCCGGCCATGTTGAGATCGATGGCGAGCGCCTTGAGTTGCGCAAGTACCGTGGTCTCAATGAGAGAACATGCCAAAACCAGAGACCTTGCGTCGTACTCGATCAACAAGTCGAAAAAGGTGACGTCATCGCTGATGGTGCGGCCACCGAAAATGGTGTCTTGTCACTGGGTAGAAACGTGCTTGTCGCGTTTATGTCCTGGGACGGATACAACTTCGAGGATGCCATCATCGTTAGTGAAGAGCTTGTTCGTGAAGACGTCTACACTTCAATTCATATCGACGAGTTCGAAATCGAAGTGCGTGAAACCAAATTGGGTCGCGAAGAATTTACTCGTGATATTCCGAACGTTTCAGAGCGAGTTCTTTTCAAACTTGACGAACAGGGAATCATTAAAACGGGAACCCAAGTTGTGCAGGGTGATATCCTTGTCGGCAAAGTAGTACCGAAGTCAAAGAGTGAGCTTTCTCCTGAGGAGAAGTTGCTCCATGCCATCTTTGGTCGTGCGGGCGAGGACGTGAAGAACGAGTCCTTGACTGTGGGTTCTGGGATTAAAGGCGTGGTCATCGGATCCAAAAAGTTCTCGAGAAAGAATGAGATCACTCCTGAGGAACGCAAATCGATGCGCACCAAGATGGAGGAGCTTGAGAGCACCAGCCAGGAGAAAATTCTCTTCGAAATGGAAACCTTGCTGAGTGAGATCAAGGAAGTCACCGGATCCTCCCCAAGAAGTGAGAATGGCCAAGTCTTCAAGGCTGAAGAGCTCTTCATGACGCGCAGTGTTCACGCTGCGAAAATGGCTCTTAAGTTGGACTTGTTCTTGGGCTCTTCTGAAAAGAATAATCAGTTGATCAAGAACTCCCTCTTCAAGCGTTTCCAGACGATGGAAGAGGTTGAGGATTCCCGTAACCGCGAAGTCAATCGTTTGACCCGCGGTGACGAGTTAGCCCCCGGAGTTATCGAAATGGTCAAGGTCTGGGTCGCCACTAAGAGGAATCTCTCAGTGGGAGACAAGATGGCTGGGCGTCACGGAAACAAGGGAGTTATCTCTCGTATTCTTCCGCTCCAAGATCTTCCGTTCCTTGAAGATGGCCAAATGGTTGAGGTGATCCTTAACCCGCTGGGCGTGCCTTCACGAATGAACCTTGGTCAGATTCTTGAAACCCAATTGGGTTGGGCTGCCGACAAACTTGGATATCGCGCAGTGACACCCGTCTTCGACGGAGCCACCGAAGCTGAAATTCGTACGGAGTTGACCTCTGCTGGCTTGACCGATGATGGAAAATCCGTGCTCTATGATGGGCGAACGGGCGAAAGATTTGAACAAAAGGTGACGGTGGGTCGCATGTATTTGCTGAAACTCCATCACCTTGTCGACGACAAAATTCATGCCCGAGCCACAGGGCCTTACTCTCTCATTACGCAACAGCCGCTGGGAGGAAAGGCAAGGTTCGGAGGACAGAGATTCGGAGAGATGGAAGTGTGGGCCCTGGAAGCCTACGGAGCTGCACACATCTTGCAAGAGTTGCTGACGGCGAAGTCTGACGACGTCGACGGCCGCGCTAAAATCTACGAATCAATGGTCAAGGGTGAGGACTGTCTACCGGCGGGAACTCCCGTTTCGTTTGACGTGCTCACTAACGAGATCAAGGGCCTGGGTTTAAACCTCGAACTGGAAAAGAAGTGAGAAGATGATCGAGCCTGTATACGACAAGGTAAACGATTACGGCGCAGTCAACATTAGACTGGCTTCGCCAACGGACATCCTCTCGTGGTCACACGGAGAGGTCCGAAAGCCTGAGACCATCAACTACCGGACATACCGTCCTGAGAAAGATGGCCTTTTCTGCGAGCGAATTTTTGGTCCTGAAAAGGACTGGGAATGCGCCTGCGGGAAGTACAAAGGAATTAAGCACAAGGACATTATTTGTGATCGTTGTGGCGTCAAGGTTGCTCATTCTCGCGTGCGTCGCGAAAGAATGGGCCACATTAACCTTGCTGCTCCTGTGGTTCACATTTGCTTCTTCAAGGCGATGCCTTCGAGACTGGGAAATCTTCTCGACATGAAGACCACCCATCTCGAAAGAGTGATTTATTACCAGGATTACCTGGTGATCGATCCGGGTGATACTCCGCTCAAAGAGAAAGCACTTCTCAATGAGGAAGAGTATCGCTTCGCTCGTGAGAAATACGGTGACGAGTTCGAGGCGGATATGGGCGCCGAGGCGATTCGCACCATGATCCGTAACCTCGATCTTCCTTCTCTCTTTGAGGAGTTGAAGGAAGAGTACGATACGACTCGATCGAAGCAAAAGAAGGCGAGCCTCATCAGGAGGCTTGGGATCATTCGTACGGTTATGGAATCCGGAAACAAAGCCGAGTGGATGATCTTGGAAGCTGTTCCAGTCATTCCACCTGATTTGCGTCCTCTCGTATTGCTGGAGAGTGGTAACTTCGCAACGAGTGACCTCAATGATCTCTACCGTCGATTGATCAACCGCAACAACCGTTTGAAGAAGTTGCTCGATCTCAATGCGCCGGAAGTCATCATTCGTAACGAAAAAAGAATGCTTCAGCATTCAGTCGATGCTCTGTTCGATAACAACAGATGTCGTCGTCCTGTCTTGGGATCCAATAATCGCCCTCTTAAATCTTTGACGGATATGATCAAGGGTAAGCAGGGCCGTTTCCGCGAGAACCTTCTCGGAAAGCGCGTGGATTATTCTGCTCGATCTGTGATCGCTGTGGGTCCCGAGTTGAAGTTGCACCAGTGTGGTCTTCCCAAGAAGATCGCTCTCGAATTGTTCCAACCCTTCATCATTCGTCGATTGAAAGAGCTCGGGTATGCCGACACCATCAAGAGTGCGAAGAAGATGTTGGAGCGCAAAGACGATGAGGTTTGGGACATTCTTGAAGAGGTGACTCAAGGTCACCCCGTGATGCTGAACCGTGCACCTACTTTGCACCGAATGGGAATCCAGGCGTTTGAACCTGTTATCATCGAGGGTAATGCGATTCTTGTGCACCCGCTCGTATGCGAAGGTTTCAACGCCGACTTCGACGGTGACCAGATGGCTGTCCATTTGCCGCTTTCTGTCGAGGCTCAACTTGAGGCCCAAAACTTGATGTTGTCGACGAACAACATCTTCTCTCCTGCGCATGGAAACCCGATTATTGCTCCCTCACAGGATATCGTTATGGGTATATACTACCTGACGGTGGCCAAGGAAGAGATGCAGGGAGGAGACATCGTCTTCTCTAGCTCCCTAGAAGTTCATACTGCTTTGGGCGCGGGCAAGATTCACGGACATGCGACTGCAAGAGTCAGGCTTCCTGAAGGCAAGGAAGTCTATAAGGCTCACGGGAAAACAGAAGAGCCCGATGAGTATGGTTTTTACAGAACTACTCCAAGTCGGATCATTTTTAATGACCTTCTCGACTCTCCAGAAATGCCGTTCTACAACTTCGCTTTGACGAAGAAAGATCTGAAGTCGGTGATTGCGGATTGCTTCCGTATCCTTGGCCGTCGATCCACTCTCAAGTTCCTCGATGACATGAAGGACCTGGGATTCAAGGCCGCAACTCGATCGGGTCTCTCCTTCAGTCTTGCTGACCTTCGGACACCCGAACTCAAGCCTGAAGTCCTCGCAAAAACGCAGGGGCAGGTCGATACCATTCAGCAGAGACACCAAGATGGTGTCATCACCAATGACGAAAGAAAGAGTCAGATCATCGATAAATGGACTCAAACCACCAATGTGGTTGGGGACATGTTGATGCAACGCCTTAAGGAAGATACTCGTCCCGGTGATGAGTATGTGAATCCGATCTTCGTCATGGTGGAGTCCGGCGCTCGTGGTTCTGTGACCCAGATCCGACAGCTTGCAGGAATGCGTGGCCTCATGGCCAAGCCTTCTGGCGAGATCATCGAGACACCGATTAAGGCTTCCTTCCGTGAGGGACTCAAGGTTCTGGAGTACTTCTCCTCGACTCACGGTGCTCGTAAAGGTCTGGCGGATACCGCACTGAAAACAGCGGACTCCGGATATCTCACTCGTAAACTTGCCGACGTTGCACAAAATGTTGTCGTCAACGAGGCCGATTGCGGAACTCGTAACGGTCTTTCCAAGAAAGCACTCAAGCGCGGAGAGAAGGAAGCGATTCCTCTGACCGCACGCATTCGGGGAAGAACCTCCGTTTCGGAGATCAAAGATCCTGTTTCGGGTGAAGTGGTCGTTGAGGTCAATGGTTTGATCACTCCACAGATTGCTGCACGTATCCATGAAATCGGATTCGAGCGCATTCTTGTGCGTAGTCCTCTGACTTGCGATAGCCCGCTGGGCGTTTGTGCCAAGTGTTACGGTATGGACCTTTCCAGCGGAAAGTTGGTGGAACAAGGCCTTGCTGTCGGAATCGTGGCGGCTCAGTCGATTGGTGAACCGGGAACCCAGCTCACCATGCGTACCTTCCACATTGGTGGAGTGGCCTCGAAATCTGTTCAGGAATCTTCCGTAAAGGCTTCATTCGGTGGTGAAATTGTCCTCAAAGAAGTGAGCCACGTCACCAATCAAGAAGGCCTCGACGTCGTCATTAGTCGACGTGGATTGCTCACGATTACCAAAGACGGCAAGGATCTTGAGAGTCACGAGTTGAGTCTCGGTACGATTCTTCACGTCAAAGAAGGGGTGTCTGTTCGTAAAGGAACGGCTCTCTTCGATTGGGATCCTCACTCTCAGTCGATTCTCACTGACGTTGTGGGATACGCAAAGTTTGAAGACATCGTTGAGGGGGCAACTCTCAGGGTGGAAATCGATCCGGTCTCGAGGCAGGAGCGTCGCATCATCACTGATCACAGAGGTGAAATGCAGCCCCAAATCAGGATTTGTAGCGATGCGAAGTTTGAAGAGACAGTCGCCGCATATCCGGTTCCAGAAAGAGCGATGATTCAGATTGCAGACGGAGGCAAAGTTTCACCGGGTGACTTGCTGGCCAAGTCTCCTAGGGAAGCATCTGGTACTCAGGATATCACCGGGGGACTGCCTCGAGTGACTGAGATTTTCGAAGTCCGGAAGCCTAAGAATCCCGCGGTTATTGCCGAGGTGGATGGTTCTGTTGAATTCGGAGACAAGAAACGTGGTAAGGCCATCATTAACATTGTTACTGAAGCCGGCGAGGTTCATGAGCACGTCATTCCTTCAGGTAAGCACTTCCGTGTGACCAAGGGTGATCAAGTCGTTCATGGTCAACCGCTGACGGACGGCGACAAAGTGCCGAAGGACATCCTTCGTGTTGAAGGTTCCGAAGAAGTGCAAAGGTATCTCATTGAAGAAGTTCAAGGAGTTTACCTTTCTCAGAACGTGACCATTAATGACAAGCACATCGAAACCATTGTTTCGCAAATGATGAGAAACGTGATGATCAAGGAAGCGGGAGACAGCGACTTGCTGCCCGATACCGTTATCGATCGTCACCGATTCAGAAGGATCATCGAAGGTATGATCGAAGAGGGCATGATGCCTCCGACTGCAGAGCCGATGCTTCAGGGAATAACCAAGGCGGCTGTTCAATCCGACAGCTTCATCTCTGCTGCAAGTTTCCAGGAGACGACCAAGGTTCTGACTGAAGCTGCATTGAGCGGCAAAAAGGACCGTCTTGTTGGCCTGAAGGAGAATGTGATCATGGGTCACATGATTCCGGCTGGAACTGGATATCGCAGTTACTTCGACAAGGGTGTTCGTCATTTGGGAGAGCCTCCGATGCCGAAGAAGCCCTAGTTGGAAACTGTTCTGATCGGGGATCCTCCGAAATCAGATGCGGTGTCCGAAAAATTGGGTGAAGATTCTTCGGCGGTTGATCCGTTGCGTGAGTTCCTCATGGGGAACAGTTCAGAGGCAGGAAATACCAGTATTGCCCCTGAAACACACTCCGAGAGCACCCCTGAGGTTGAGAAACTAGAGCCTCACCCTGATCTTTTGATAGGTGGTGAGCCGAGTGTGGAGGAGTCTCCTCCAACAGAAAGTTCAAATTCGGAAGACGAAACAGATTCTGAGGGTTAGTATGACAGGCCATGCCTGGAACAACTCCAGAGTGTGAGTCGATCGATTTAGTCATCGAGAAACATCGAAGGGGAGGCGGAGAGATTCGCCGAGATCCCTGAAAGAGAACGAATGCCGACGATCAATCAGTTGGTCCGCAAGGGCCGCAAAGACAAGTTAAAGAAGAGTAAATCTCCGGTGCTGGAGTCATGTCCACAGCGTCGTGGGGTTTGCCTCAAGGTTCACACCATGACTCCGAAAAAGCCGAACTCGGCGTTGAGAAAAGTGGCCAGAGTGCGACTTTCCAACGGAAAAGAGATCACAGCTTACATCGGTGGTGAGGGCCATAACCTTCAGGAACACTCCATCGTGCTGGTGCGTGGTGGACGTGTGCGTGACCTCCCCGGAGTAAGGTATCACGTTGTACGTGGAACCTTAGATTGCTCTGGTGTGGATGACCGCAAGCAGGGTCGCTCAAAATATGGCAAGAAGAAGAAGAAGTAGCGGGGTAGCGAATCTTGGCTAAGCGCAAGAATAAAGTCGTCAAGCAGAAGTTCCGTTCAACACAACGGTTCCAAAAGCCTGATCCACGATTCAACAGTATGGTGGTGACTAAGTTCATCAACAGGCTCATGTGGGATGGCAAAAAAGCCATCGCCAGTGGGATCTTTTATGAAGCCATGGATCTCCTGGCTAAAAAGGTTTCCGATGCCGAGCCACTCGATGTCTTTTTGGCCTCGATCAACAATGTGATGCCCCAAGTCGAGGTTCGTTCTCGAAGAGTGGGTGGAGCGACCTATCAGGTTCCCGTCGAGGTGACCCGTCGTCGTGCTCAGGCATTGGCTGTGAGAACCATCATCGAAACTTGTCGAGGCAGAAGCGGAAAGCCTATGGCTGAGCGTCTTGCTGACGAGTTGTCCCAGGCTTACCGTAAAGAGGGTGCATCTGTTACGTGGCGTGAAAACACCCACAAAATGGCAGAAGCCAACAAGCTGTTCGCGCACTACGCCTGGTAGGAATCTACTCAGGAGCATTGCCTCAGCGACTTTAGTGAGTTTTTTGTCCCCCGCTCCCTTTTTAGGGTGCGGGGGATTTTGATTTTACTGGGGGTGATACCGCTCTTACTTTGGCTTCACTTGAGCAGTAGAAGTTCTTGACCGAAAATCAATTCAGAGACACTTTGTTGTTCGCGGTGTCTGACGAACTTGTCCCATAGATTTCTGGAGTAGCATTGTCTATCCACAAGACCAGGAACATTGGCATCATTGCCCATATCGATGCTGGAAAAACTACGGTCTCAGAACGTTTTTTATGCTACTCCGGTAAAGAATATCGAATGGGTGAAGTTCATGAGGGCAGCGCTCATATGGACTGGCTCGTTGAAGAGCAGGAAAGAGGCATCACTATCACCAGTGCTGCCACAAGTTTCCGTTGGGCAGACACTGTTCTCAATCTCATCGACACTCCAGGGCACGTAGATTTTACTGCAGAAGTTGAGCGTGCATTGAGAGTGCTCGATGGAGCAGTGGGTGTTTTTTGTGGAGTCGCTGGAGTTCAGGCCCAGTCTGAAACCGGTTGGCGCCAAGCAGATCGATACAATGTTCCTCGCATCGCATTCATCAATAAACTCGACCGTGTCGGCGCAGATTTTTTTCGTGTCGCAGAAAATGTAAGCAAGAGTTTCTCTGTCGATACACTCCCTCTCAATATTCCGGTGGGGCAAGAAGCGGAGTTTAAGGGAGTCATCGATCTGTTGACGATGAAACAACACTCGTTCGATGAAGAGAGTCTCGGCGCTCATGTGGTCGAGGGTGACATCGCTGAGGACCAACAAGAAACCGCAGAGTTATGGAGAAGTGATCTTCTCGACAGAGTTGCGGATTACGATGACGATGTCATGGAGTTGCATATGGAGGGCCAAGATATCCCTCTTGAAATGCTGAAGGCTGCAATACGCAGAGGGACTCTGGCACGACACTGGGTACCTGTATTGGGAGGCAGTGCATTGGGGAATAAGGGTATTCAGCCGCTATTAGACGCTGTTGTTGAGTATCTTCCCGGGCCTGACGATGTGCAGTTCATAGAAGGCCAAGATCCGAAATCCGGTAAAGAAATCCAGATCAACTGCGGAGAAGGTGATCCCTTCTGTGCGCTTATCTTCAAAGTTCAAATCGATACTCACGGTGAACTTCTTTATATGCGTGTTTATTCTGGTGAACTTGAAAAAGGAAAGACCGGAATGAATCCCAGAACAGGAAAACGGGAACGCATCAATTCGATCCATCGCATGCATGCCAACAGTCGTGAAAATCTTGAGAAGACTGTAGCGGGTGACATCGTTGCGATCACAGGTCCAAGGTTTAGCGGAACCGGAGATACGCTCTGCGATGCTAAAAAACAGGTCATGCTTGAAGAACCTATTTTCCCTGAGACTGTGATTTCTATGGCGATTGAACCTCGCTCTAGTCAGGACAGGGATCGACTTCAGGAAATACTCCGCCGCATCGAAAGAGAAGATCCGATCTTCAGAACAGAAGTGAATGAAGAGACGGGTCAATTTGTGATGTCAGGAATGGGTGAACTCCATTTGGAGGTGGTACGGAATCGTCTTCAGCGAGACTTCAAGGTCAATGCGAATATCGGGCAACCTCGTGTGGCCTATCGTCAAATGGTCGCTAAAGAAGGAAAAGCAAAGACACGAGTCGAGCGACAACTCGGTGGGAAAGATCATTTTGGGGAGGTGCATCTCTGCCTATCTCCACTCACCGAACAGGACGTCGAAGATGATCAGGAATCTGTCGTTTGGGAGGGGGGGGGACCTCCCATTGCTCCCGAATGGAAGCAGGCTGTTCAGGATACTGTGGAATCTTCCCTCAGCGGTGGTGGGGATCTGGGATTCCCATTTATTAGGGTTCAGGCCCGGATCAGTTTGCCACCTGTGACGCCTGAAACGACAGAGGCGGGCTTGGCTGTCGCCGCCAGAGAAGCCTTCGATGATGCACACCAAAAGGCTGGAGACCTTCTTTTGGAGCCTCTCATGCAATTTCAGGTCACCACTCCGGAAGAATATTTTGGATCTATTCACCAGGATTTGGTCCGTAGGAGGGCACAAATAGAGAGTGTCGACCTGATTCTGGACCAGCGTAAAATTACCGGGAAAGTGCCTCTGGCTGAAGTATTCGGCTATACGACTGGATTGAGGTCTTTGTCTCAGGGGCGAGCGGGGTTTTCTATGGAGCCCATCGGTTTTGCTCCGGCTCCCGAAGAAGTGGCCGCTCGGTTCCGATTCTAAAGATTCTTCGAGGGCATATTTTCGGCCCTAGAGGGGTGAAATCCCTTCTGTAATAGGGGATCTCGTCGAGACTGGGGAGACTTTCAGCTCCATATTCGAATTAGTTCCTCAGCAAAATGTCTCAAATTGTTCCGTCTTCGTTGACAGGGAATCTCTGGTTCTTAGAATCGTCGCTTCCGGTGAATGCAAACCCTGTCCCCGGAGCGGTTTCGGTAGATCCCAAAATGGTGCTTTTCGCCTGCGAAAAAGTCACCGGGATCGAAGCCCTTTAAGACAGGTCTTTTGTGTGATTCGGAAGCTTGCGTGCCAGGGAAAAGGTTTGACCTCGTGTTAAAACCTCTTCGACGAGAACGAAGGACTTTCGGGTCCAGAAGCTCTTTGGCAGATCGGGACCGGTGCGTGCTCAGCACGAACCGCTGCTTTTAACTCCGGGAAGTACGCCCCCCGGAGTTCAGCAGTTTTGAATTCGCTTCGGCGAATTTTGGTTCGTGTTTGGTGCACTACTCGCTCTGGGTGTTGGTCACCCTCACAAGTGGTTTGAATGTATTGTAAGAATTTTGTTTTGAACTGGAACTTGCTGGGGACGGAGAACAGGCACCCATGCAGAAAGACAAGATACGAATCCGAATGGAAGCCTATGATCATGAGGTTCTTGATGGAGCCTCTGCTTCCATAGTGGAGACGGCGAAACGTACCGGTGCCCGTGTGCACGGACCGATTCCTCTTCCCACTCGTATCGAACGATACACGGTCCTTCGATCACCACATGTGAATAAGAAGTCTCGTGAGCAGTTCGAAATGCGCACGCACAAACGTGTCATTGAGATCAGCGAGGCCAGCCCCAAGACAATGGATGCACTGACCAAGATCAACATGCCTGCGGGTGTGAACATCAGGATCAAGATCTAGGAGGATCAGTGGCTCGTCGAATAAGAAAAACTATCCTTGGGAAGAAACTGGGAATGTCTCAGATGTTCGATGAATCGGGCACCTGGGTTCCAGTCACTCTTATCGAGGCTGGACCCTGCACTGTTCTTCAAGTGAAGAGTGTAGACAGTGATGGATACGACGCTCTTCAAGTTGGCTTTGACGTGACCCACAAGGACACGGGAAAGCCCATGGAAGGCCACTTTGCAAAAGTAGGTGCTCCAGCTCAGCGTTATGTCCGTGAAATTCCGCCCATAGACGGGCAGGAAGTAGAGCCTGGACAGGCCATCGATCTTTCCCTTTTCGAAGGTGTAAAGCAGGTGGACGTTCAAGGGACGAGTAAGGGTAAGGGTTTTGCCGGAACGGTAAAACGCTGGAACCATAGCATCGGTCCCAAGAGTCACGGTTCAAAAAGTAAGCGTTCTATTGGATCCACAGGAATGATGCAGGATCCTGGACGTGTCATCAAAGGTAAGAAAATGCCCGGACAGATGGGCAGTGATAAAGTAAAGGTCCGAAATCTAAAGGTCATTCAGGCTGACGCAGAGAAAAACCTTCTCATCGTTCGCGGTGCCGTTCCTGGTGCTACTGGATGTTACCTGACAGTCGAAGAAAGCCTTTAAAAATAGCCAGTCTTGGGTGACCTCAGTGTCGCTGAAGACCAGCATGGAATGGGACGAGAGCCGTGAATACCGGACTCGAAAATAACAATGAGACCCAGGACCGTGTCCAGGTACTGGGACCCGTAGAGGTTCCGCACCACGGCGCGGAGGGAAATCATCAGGGAAGTAAGACCTTTACTCCTGGAACTGTTTCCAATTACCCCAACATCCCTCTGATGAAAGAGGCGGTGCGGAGGTACCAGGGAAGACTTCGTCGTGGAACAGCCAGTACGAAGACTCGTGGGGAAATTAATGGTTCACCGCATAAGCCATGGCGCCAAAAGGGTACCGGACGGGCTCGTGCAGGATCCAAGAAATCTCCTATCTGGCGAGGAGGGGGTGTCGTTTTCGGTCCCCGTCCACGTAGCTACGACTATGGGATGTCACGTAAGCAACGTCGCTTGGCGACTCGCCACGCATTGCTTTCAAAGATGGTCGACGGCGAAGCCCTGATCATCGAGAACTTGCCCGCGGACAATCCCGCCACCGCAGAATTCAAGAAGAGATTCGAAGCCGCTGGCATGAATCGCTCTTACCTTGTCTGTCTGCCCGATGCCATGTCGGTAGAGGAGCGTCGTAACGTGTGGCTTTCATGCCGCAACCTTGACGCTGTCGAGGTGATGCCCGTCTCCGACTTGAACGCTCTTTCATTGTTGCGTTGCAACAACCTGGTCATGACGGCTGCGGCCTTCGAAGAGATCCAGACTTTGGAATCACAGCATGTTGCCGGGGAGGGTCAGTGATGAAAGATCCGCACACCATTATCCGGAAGCCTGTGATCACCGAGAAGAGCACTTTTCAGGCTGAGAAAAATAACAGTTACATTTTCAAGGTCGCTCCCGATTCTAACAGGATCGAAATCAAAGCGGCTATTGAGCAAATCTTTGACGTCAAGGTGAGGAAGGTGAACACACTTAACCAGAACGGCAAGCGTCGTCGGGTTGGGCGTTCCATCGGATTCTCCAGTGGCTACAAGAAGGCGATCATTACCCTTGAACCAGGGTTTGAGATCGATTTGATCTGATCGTCTCTCCCGGAGATTCCGGGAGAAATAAATAGGGTGGGGTTCCCGGTTACCCATGGGAGCCTGGCCGACAATCAACGAAATCCGACCATGGGGTCGGCGAAAGAGAAGGGACGACATGGGCGTCCGTAAGTACAAACCAACGTCTCCAGGACGTAGAAATGCTTCGGTCTCTGATTTCAAGGAGATCACAGCTACTCGTCCAGAGAAGTCCCTTTGCGAGCCACTGCATAAAACCGGTGGACGTAATAATCAGGGACATATCACGACGCGTCATCGCGGTGGAGGCCATAAGCGTCTTTATCGTCGGATCGATTTCCTGAGAAACAAGGATGGCATTCCGGCACGCGTGGCGACGATCGAATACGATCCGAACAGAAGTGCTCGTATCGCACTCTTGCATTACCGCGATGGTGAAAAGAGATACATTCTCGCACCGCGTGAGATGCACGTGGGAACGATGATTTCATCAGGACCGAATGCGGATCCGAAACCTGGCAACGCCATGGCTCTTTGTGATATCCCCGTTGGACTTGCAGTTCACAACATTGAGCTGATCCCGGGACGTGGAGCTAAATTGGTCCGTTCTGCTGGAGGAAGTGCCCAGTTGTTGGCTCGAGAAGGCAAGATTGCCACTCTCGCTCTTCCATCGGGTGAAATTCGCCAAGTGAACTCTGCATGCAGAGCGACGATCGGAATTGTCGGAAACGAAGACCACAGCCTGATCAAGTTGGGCAAAGCTGGCCGTAAGCGTTGGCTGGGCCGTCGTCCTAAAGTTCGTGGAACTGCTAAAAACCCAGTCGCTCACCCGATGGGTGGTGGTGAGGGTCGTACAGCAGGTGGACGTCACCCATGTTCCGCAACGGGTCGACTATCCAAGGGTGGAAAAACCCGCCGCAGAGGCAAGGCGAGCAATAAGAGTATTGTCCGTCACCGGAAGAAGAAATAACGATGTCTAGATCATTGAAAAAAGGTCCATACGTAGACCTCAAGTTGATGAAGAAGGTCCAGAAGAACATTGAGTCTGGATCAACCGAACCGATTAAGACCTGGGCCCGTGCATGCACGATCAGTCCAGAATTCATCGGGCAAACATTTCTTGTTCATAACGGCAAGGATTTTAAGCCTGTACAGGTGAATGAGAACATGGTCGGGCACAAGCTCGGCGAGTTCAGTATCACCCGTAAACTAGGCAGTCACGGCAAGTAATAACAAGATTAGTAAACGGGTGTCGCTCAAGTGTAGCGACGTGACCCGGAGGTGAGGGACCGATGGTAATGGAATACAGGGCGACACATAAATACGCCCGTATCACGGCGCGCAAGGCTCGCTACGTGGTCGATCAGGTTCGTAGTATGCCGGTAGAGAGTGCACTCGATATGCTGAAGTTCAGCAATCGTCGTGCGGCTCCGATGATCGCAAAAGTGATCAAGTCGGCATTAGCGAATGCTGTCCAAGAGGGCGGCGCTGATCCTGAAAAACTGGTGGTCTTGAATGCAACCGTCAACGAGGGGCCTACGATGAAACGTTGGCGTCCCCGTGCCCGTGGAATGGCTTACCCCATTCTTAAGCGCACCTCTCATATCAACATCAGCCTAGCTGACCGCGAAGCGGTCGGCAGCGCCGTGAAGAAGGGCAAGTAGCCGCATGGGTCACAAGGTCAGACCAACGAGCCTTCGCCTGGGTATTACCCGTAACTGGTCATCCAGATGGTATGCCTCCAAGAAGGATTTCGGCGATCAGCTGGTGCAGGATCAGCAGATCAGAAGTTTCGTAAAACATGAGTTTTACTCTGCTGGCGTTCCCGAGATCGAGATCGAGCGCAGCGGAAATAAATTGACGGTGCATCTTCATGCCGCCCGTCCCGGTGTTGTCATCGGTAAACGTGGTGTCAAGGTTGAACAGTTGAAAGAAGACCTCGCTAGAATCGTAGGGTCTGAACTTGACGTCAACTTGAACATCGTCGAAGTACAAAACCCCGACAGTAATGCACAACTGGTTGCGGAAAATATCGCCGACCAGTTACGTCGAAGAATGCCGTTCCGTCGAGTCATGAAGCAGACGCTTCGTGTGACGATGGAGTCCGGTGCTAAGGGAGTGAAGATCATGATCTCCGGAAGATTGGGTGGGGCTGAGATTGCCCGCACCGAGCAAACTTCTGAAGGCAGTATTCCTCTTTCTACGATGCGTGCAGATGTGGACTACGGTTTTGCTGAAGCAAAAACGACCTATGGCATCATCGGCGTAAAGACTTGGGTCTATCGCGGAGAAGTGATGCAGGGCAAGAAGCGGAAAGGCGGAGCTCGCAATGGCGATGATGCCCAAGCGCGTAAAGCGTAGAAAAGTCCATAGGGGACGAGTACGCGGAAGTGCGACCCGCGGAAACTTCGTTCACATTGGTGAGTATGGAATCGTGGCAATGGAAGCCGGTTGGGTCTCTGCAAAGCAGATCGAAGCGGGACGTGTTGCCTGTAACCGAGCTTTGGCTGGATCAGGAAAGGTTCACATTCGAATCTTCCCCGATAAGCCAGTCACCTCAAAACCTGCTGAAACCCGAATGGGTAAAGGTAAGGGTGAACCTGAGTTCTGGGCCGCTGTCGTGCGTCCGGGCCAGGTGTTGTACGAAGTTCAAGGAGCACCTGCAGCCGTCGCACGGTTGGCTTTCAATAGGGTGGCTCACAAACTTGCCGTTCAGACAAGAATGATTCACAGGAGGCCAACGGTATGAAGGTCAGCGAATTTCGCCAGCTGCCTGATGAGGACCTGGCCATGGAGATCAAGAAACGCCACGAGAGTCTTTTTCATATCCGCTTACGTGCGGCTAACGAAGAAGTTCAGCGTGCCGGTGAGATCCGTGAAATGCGTCGCGATATCGCCCGCATGAAGACGGTCCTTCGTGAGAGAGCGCAGGAAAATGCGATCTCCACTGAGCAGGAGAAATGATGAGTAACGAAACAAATGAATCCGGAACAACCAAGAAGCCAGCACGGACCACTATCGGTCTCGTGGTGAGCAGTGCTATGGAAAAAACGATCGTCATCAAAGTCGAGCGTTTGGTCCAGCACAGGAAGTACCGAAAGTTCATTCGCAAGCACACCAAGTTCTACGCCCATGACGAAGGTCAGGAAGCAGTAGTCGGTGATCTTGTCGAGATTGAGCAGATTCGCCCTCTGTCCAAGCTGAAGCGCTGGAATTTGAAGCGAATCGTTCGTATGGCTCCCCGTGATAATGCGATCAGCCCACAGGAGACTGCTCGTGAGATCGAGGAGGCCCAAGCATGATTCAAATGCAAACTCAGCTCGACGTGGCAGACAACAGTGGTGTCAAAAACGTGATGTGCATCAAGGTAATTGGTGGATCCAAGCGCCAGTTTGCGCATGTCGGTGACGTCATTGTTTGTTCCGTCAAAAAGGCTCTTCCTTCTAGCGAGATTAAGCCCGGATCAGTGATTCGTGGCGTGATCGTTCGTACAAAGAAGACTATTCGTCGTAAGGACGGATCTTATGTGAGGTTTGACCGCAACGCACTCGTCGTGGTCGATAAGGATGGCAATCCCAAGGGCACCCGTATTTTCGGAGCTGTTGCCAGGGAACTTCGCCAAAAGAACTACATGAAAATCATCAGCCTTGCACCCGAAGTGGTCTAAGGCGAGAGAGAGGCAAGTCCATGGCGCGGCTTAAAAGCGGAGACACCGTAGAAGTTGTCAGCGGTGCCGAAAAAGGTAAACGCGGTAAGGTGCTGCGAATAAATCAAGAGTCAGGACGGGTCACCGTTCAGGGCGTAAATATGGTTTATAAGCACCTACGCAAAAGCCAGAAGCATCCCCAAGGGGGACGCATTCAGTTGGAAGCTGGGCTCGATATCAGCAATGTAATGTTGGTTGATCCCAAAAGTGGAAAGCCGACCCGCGTCCGTATGGAAGTGGATGGCAATGGCAAAAAGGTGCGGGTTTCCACCCGCAGCGGCGAACCGGTCTGATCCGGAAACGAGAAAATAGATGTCAAGACTGAAAACACTTTACAAGGAAACGGTCTCTACCAAGGTGCGGGAGAAGTTTGAAATCACGAATGTGATGCAGACTCCCCGGATCGATAAGATCGTCGTTAATCGTGGTGTGGGTAAAGCACTCGATAATAAGAAAAGATTGACGGAAGCTGTCTCTGAGTTGGCAAAGATTTCGGGCCAGCAGCCCGTTACAACTCGGGCAAAGAAGTCGATCGCTAACTTCCATCTTCGTGAAGGCAACGGGATCGGCTGTAAGGTGACCCTTCGGGGTGACCATATGTACGAATTTCTCGATCGACTGATTGCAGTCGTGCTACCGAGGGTTCGTGACTTCCGTGGAGTTTCAACGACCGCTTTTGATGGTCGTGGAAATTACTCGATGGGTCTTACAGATCAGTTGGTGTTTCCTGAACTGCGCCCCGACGATGTCGAGTTTCTGCAGGGAATGAATATTTGTATTACGTTTAGCAACTCAGATGACGAGAAGTCTCACTTCCTCCTTTCGGAGTTAGGCTTTCCGTTCAAGAAGAAGTAAGGATGCGGCTTTGGCAAGAAAAGCCCTGATAAATAAGCAAAGACTTGAGCCTAAGTTTTCAACGAGGGCTTACACCCGTTGTCGTCTTTGCGGACGACCCCGTGCTTACTACCGTAAGTTTGGAATATGCCGAATTTGTTTCAGGAACCTAGCCTCTCGAGGTGAGATTCCTGGCGTTCGCAAAGCCAGTTGGTAGTTCGTACATTTTTTTAATCCATGGCTGACCAGCGCGCTCGTCGCGTCAGGAGCGAAGGAGACCTAGAGTGAGTATGACCGATCCTGTTGCGGATCTGTTGACCCGAATTCGCAACGTTAATGTGCTGGGACGCAAATCTGTCAGCGCACCTTATTCCCGAATCAAAGAGCAGATCCTGAGCACGCTCAAGCGTGAGGGATTCATCGCTGATTTCAGAGTCGAGGGTGAGATTCCAACAAAGAATCTGATCATCGATTTGAAGTATGGACCGGAAGGGGAGATGGTCATCCGTCGTATCGACCGAGTTTCCAGCCCAGGGTGCCGCGTCTACAGTTCTGTCGCAGATCTTCCAGTTATTCGTGACGGTCAGGGGATCATGGTGATCTCGACTTCTCACGGGATCCTCAGTGATAATGAAGCTCGCCAGCAAAATGTCGGTGGCGAGCTGATTTGTCAGGTCTACTAGGGGGGGCGATATGTCAAGACTTGGAAATCGTCCACTCAGTATTCCCGCAGGAGTTTCTGTTGCCGTCAGTGGCGACGAAGTCAATGTGAAGGGGCCCAAGGGGGAGCTTTTGCTACCCGTGCACCCTGAGATT
>JAACCY010000072.1 GCA_009937185.1 Planctomycetia bacterium | reverse complement strand
TCACATGAGATAAAGCATGTTCCACTCGGTCCTGAAAGGAAAAGCTCATTCAGGATCCAGATTCCGTCCGCAATGTTGACTCCGGAGTCTCCATTACAGTTTCCACGAATAAACGGAATATCAAAGACCGGCTGAAGCGTCAGAGTTCCATTATTGAGCGTTGGCTCGACAGAAGATCCATTGACGACGACGACGTTATCAACAGGAGGGGTTCCCAGTGTGGAAGACCAGGTCAAAGCGGTCTCTGTGGAACTGGTTCCAGAGAGGGCCCCTGCAACTGTGCAGTAATCTACGACAACGACGTCAATCGACGTATCAAAGGCCAGAGTGTTTCCGCCTGTGAAACTGTAGACAACTCCGATGGTCCAGCCGTCAGCGAAAAGTCCGCCTTCAGCAAAATCTGCATCGAATGGCAGGGTTGCTGTCACAGCATTGGGCTCAAGGAGGTTGCTGTCATTCGACATTCCCATCGAAAATCCCTGACTCGGATTCGGGAAATCAGCTCCTAACGCACTGTTATCGACCTCGGAAATACTGAAAGCAGAGGTGAAACACGCAGAACCGGTGTTTCCATCGTAATTGATGGTGGCAGACGGTGCAGAGAAATTGAACTCAGCTGCCGGAACACTGAAGGGCTCTAATGTAATCGTTCCATCCTCAAGAACTGGAGCGATCGAGCTTCCAGATACGACGATGACATTTTCCACAGGAGGGCTTCCCAAATCATTACTCCAGCTGAGTGTGGTCACTACGTTATCGACAGCACCGGCCAATCCACCGGCTACCGTATCGTAATCCACCAACACAACTTCAAGGGCGGAATCGAAAGCCAGAGTGTTTGCCCCCGTGAAACTGTAAACAACTCCAATAGTCCAGCCACCGGCAAGAATACTGGACTCAGCAAAATCCGCGGAAAACGGAAGAGATTCTGTGACGGAAAGAGGGGTCAGCAATGAATCATCACTGGCCAGTCCCATAGAGAAGCCCTGAGTAGGATTCGGAAAAGGAGCGCCAATGGCGGAATTGTCGATCTCTGCGACAGAAATAGCTGCCGTGAAAGATCCTGCTCCCGTTGTGCCATCAAAGGTCACACTCTCAGTGGGTGCAGAATAACTGTATGAAGGCCCGGGAACACCCAAGACTTCGATCGTTCCAGATTGTTGTTCTGGGACAACAGAAGAACCATTCACCACGATGACGGTCTCAACTGCGGGGCTTCCCAAAGTATCACAGAAACTCGTAGTAGAGATGCCCTCGTTATCACAAGAGTAGGAAGCCACATTCAGTTCATATCCGACTCCCCCACCCAATGTGGCGCAACCGGTGAAGCAAATCACAAGCCCGACGGTGTATCCTTCTGCAAGAACATTGACCTGATTGAAATCAGGAGCGGCACCATTCTTAACAATCTCGGTCGTGGAACCATCCACAACAGCGGTCAAGGTGAGAATGGATGTATCATGACAAACACCATAGGACCAACCTGCAACCTCACTCGCAACGTTGTTGTCCAAGACAGCGACCTGATCTATGGACGCTCCGACGGCACCATTGGCCGGCGAACTGATCTGAAGATTGAAATCCTGCGCAGCAAGATTTGAAGTGGAAAGACTGGCTAAAACAGTCATCGTTAAAACTGAAAGAACACGAAGCATTTGAATGCACCTCTCACGGTATTCCCCCCCCCTGGGGGGTATTTTTAGGTCTGATAATCTTCAATTCATGACACCTCGCTGGAGCAGAGGAGCCAAGAGAATACGTAAATTATTTGATGGCCTAACAGGCGGTATCATCACTCTCGCAGACAGGTAGCGAATCTTCGCTGGGGTCTGGTCCGTCATCATAAGGTCCGGGAAGGGGTGGAGCACCCCCGAAATTAAAGAGAAAATTAAGCCCAAAAACCGCATCTGCTAGGTTTTGAGCCGAATCGTCGTTCATATCACACGCATCCGGGCACAATATCTCGAAGCCGAAGAACAAATTCGAGACCACCGTAGCGACATCTGCAAGATCCACCTGGTCATCAGAATTGCAATCTCCCCGCTGAAACAGCTCGAGAGGGACCACCTGAACAACCGTGCTTTGACGTTCGAAGTTTCGAATCGAATCAAAGTTGATCACGACATTGGTATCCAGAATCACCTCACCCAGCCCATTGATACCGTCGCAGAATTCAATGGCAAGCGCTCCATCACAGGGAGCGGTTTCATCGATTTCGACCGTCATAGATCCCACCTTCAAGAGATCTTCCGATTGTGGAAGAGTTTGCCCATCAAAAGGTGGCAACGCATCCAGCAAAATTCCAACGATCAATTCACATCCGTCACCGTCTTGAGGATCATCGTCCACCTGAACAGCGAGATACTCAACACCGACTTCATCAAGAATAGAGTCTTCAAAAGTCCACGACTCTTGGTTGAGTGTCAATTCACAGTCATAACAGACGGTAAGAGTGAAGCCCTGAATGTTATCGTCCGGGTCGGAATAATTTACATTCAGTTGACCTTGTGCGCCCGGGATAGGGGCATCGCCCTGCAACAAATCGAATTCTGCTTGTAAGGAAAGAACAGTATTTTCACTCGGAAGGATGAGAGGGTCTGCATGAAATTGTCCATGAATCAGTTCAGGACTAATCGAGAAACCGCCTTGAACAATCACATTTGAAAGAGGAGGGCTTCCAAACACCCCATCGGTGAATACAAGATCGCTATCGACCGGATCAGGAACGGGTTCCCCCTCCGAAATGATTAATGGATCAAGGAGTCGATAACAAAAGCTACTCAGGTGGAGACCCGAACCAGGAGGAAGGGCCCTGCCATCAAAAGGAGCCTCGACGTCAAAAATGACCCCGAGGGTCCCCCCTCCTGATTCCAGAGAAGTTACCACAAACTCGGGAGCCGCGGTCGCCGTATCCGTGCCAACCAAATCAATATCCATGAGCTCCAGTACCGATTCATCGTGAGCGACAGCCAAGACGAACCCTTGAGTTTCCCCACCCGGTGAATCGAGAAGAATCCTAGCGCAGCCTTCAAAATTTTCGTCAGCCGTCACATTCTCAACCAAAAGACTGGCTGGAGGGGGAGGAAGCAGGGTGATAGCCGTCGGGGCTGAGTTCAATATGAGCCCCTCAGCGGTGCCCACAGACTCACCTCCTTGAATAAGGATGTTCTGTAATGGAGGGTCATTCAGAGCAAAATCAACGAAATCAACACTCGCCTCCAAGGTTTCACCTTTATCAAGGATGACCATGGACTGAAGTATGTACGACGCGAGAGCCACATCGTTTCCAGGCTGCAGAACCAGACCTTCGATGGGTGGCTCCGTTTCGAAGATCACACCTAGGGTAAATCCCTCGGGAAAGATCTCGGCGACAGCGAAATCAGGATCCAGCAGTTCAATCTGAGTTCCTTCGATGGAAACGTCTGAAACTTGAAGCAAGGAGGAATCGAAGCCTACTGCCAATACAAATCCCTGAACAGGAATTTGGAAATCTGCAGTCACCCCCAATTGGGCCTCGCCTGCACCTGAAATCGACTGACCCGTACCCGAAATAGTGAACGATTGCTGACACTCACCCACAGAGATCCCACCAAGGGTAAACTGCACAATCATTAAGGCCTTGAGCACTAATAACTTTGATATATCAAACCTAATGGACTTCAAAACTGTCTCCTATAGACGATTTTTCTCATCGAAAACAATGCATCTCATAACTTCGGTGAGTGCTCAGATTCAGCCGACACCCAACATAAATGGTCGGCCTCTGAAATACTCCGACACAACTGTCTCCGTCTTTCATGAATGGCATGACAAGAGTTGAAGACACTATTCATAAATATTCTTATATATAAGTTAGCGGGGAACTGACCTCCTAGATAGGACATTTTTGACACTCTTGTCATCTGCAAATATCGATCTAAGGCTATATACGCAGGTCACTTAATAGAGATCACCGCAATATAGAATTATTTTTTTGAGGAGATCTCTCGAATCCTCGAACTATCTCGCATGCGAGAATCAGACCTCCCATTATCGAGCTCCCGGAAATGGGGAGAGCTGGCGAGACAAAAAAGCCCCTTCGGTGTCATGAGAACACCGAAGGGGCTTATATTCACCAATATCTACGTATCAGTGAATCACTGATCAAAGGCAAGAAGAGGCAGCACAATCCTCTGGAAGTTGCCCATCAACCTGTCCGCAATCCGGGAACGGAGCAGCGGGAGCGGCTCCACCCATGAAACGATACATGATGATGAATGAAGCATCTGCGATGTCACTCAAATCATCACCATTAGCATCACTGGCGATCGAACAGTTGCTCGCTGGACCATTCAAGAAGAGCTCATAGATAACCCAAACAGCGTCTGCAATGTTGACGATACTATCGTTGTTCGCATCACCTCTAATAAAGTCAGAGGTGACGACTGGGTTCAATGCGATCGATCCGTCAACAAAGTTTGCAGCGTATGAACCACCACCGACAACAACCACGTTGGCGACAGC
>JAACCY010000071.1 GCA_009937185.1 Planctomycetia bacterium | reverse complement strand
CGAATCATCTCACGGTGGAATTCTGTTTCTCGATGAAATCACAGAAACCAGATCCGATTTCCAATCGAAACTCCTTCGCGTAATCCAAGAAAAAGAGATTCGCCGCTTGGGAAGCAACCGGCCTCGATCTGTCGATTTCAGACTGATCACTGCAACCCATCGCGACCCGGAACAAGAAGTCGAATCTGGAACCTTCCGAGAGGATCTTCGTTACCGCATCGATGTCCTTCGACTTCATTTGCCCCCACTCAGACAGAGGCGTCAGGATATCCCCCTTCTCTGTCAGTTTTTTTTGGGGATTTATTGCAGACGATTAAAGAAACCGACTCCACGGATTTCAACGGATGCGATGACGGTATTGATAGGAGCACGATGGCGAGGAAACATCCGTGAGTTACAAAATGAGATGGAAAGGATCGCCAACCAATCCAACGTCATCATTCACGCCGATCATCTTTCACCGTCTCTTCAGCAACAGGGAATTCCTCACCCGATCGCCTTGAAACTTCGCGCTGAAGTGGGAACAGATCTCAGGAAATTAGAGAAAATCGTCCTCGGAGGAATCGTACGAGATGTTCTCCGGGAAACGGACGGGAACAAAGCGCAGGCCGCAAGAATCCTCGGGATTCCAAAGACCACGCTTTATCGCCGACTCGACAGGTATGGCGTGCTGCGCTCATTTGGATCCCAGTCAAACGACGAAACCATTTAGTCTGTAATCACGAATTGGTTTGTTGATGAACCTGTGCAATGTAAGGCAAGTTTCGATAATAGCCTTGCCAATCAAGCCCGTATCCTACGACAAAATCATTCGGTATTTCGAAGCCGCAATAATCGATGTGAGTCAATTTCACATTGTTCCCCGGCTTGTGAAGTAATGTGCAAATTTGAATAGAGGCAGGGTTCCGGGATTCCAAATTCGATTGCAGGTATTTGAGCGTGAGCCCGGTATCCACGATGTCTTCGACAAGAAGAACATGTCGATTGGAAATGGACTGTTGCAGATCCAATTCCAATTTGACCTCACCACTGGTCACAACAGAATCTCCGTATGAAGAAGCTCTCAGAAAGTCAATCGTGAAGGGGAAATCTAACTGGCGAACCAAATCGGCCACAAAGACAAATGCTCCCTTGAGGACACAGACCACAACAGGGTCCTTGTCGCCCAACTTCTCGCGGATTTCACGAGCTAACTCCTGAATCCTCTGTCGGATTTCCAACTCTTCGTGAAGAACTTCAAGACGGTGCCCAGGCAAAGGTGGCTCAGGCTGCAATCTCATATGGGATTGATTCATCTCACTCCTCTAACTAGAACTCAGTATCTTGATCAGTATTAGATCCACGAGTTGTTGATAATTTCACCGACGCCGCCGGCTCCTGGAACAATGTAGTCGATTTCGTTCAATCCACATTCTCTTCGATCACTTCCCGGAACAGAACTCAAGAGGTCATCAGGACTGTTTCCCCGGTCGAGTCGAAGCGCCCAAATCCTAACACCCGGATTCGCCTCAAGCATATTCCAAATGAATTCCGGGGTCACGATGAGGTGGGCAGAAATAATCGCTGCCGGGCTTCCTTCTACATGATCTTGATAATGCTTGATCACCCTAGAAAGCGAAGATCCGGTAGCGCCCATTGGATCAGGGAAAATAAGATGTGCACCATCCACATCTCCACCGATCTTGCTCCCGTGTAATGCTGCTCCTGTGACCGCACCCTTCTCATCAACAGTTCTTTCCATGATGACATGATCCTGACGAACATTTCCAGGAGCGATGACTTGATGAAGAACATTTTGACAAAGATGTGAAGGAATCGTTCCAGCTCGTGCCACATTGACCGTGACTGCTCTGGAATCGGGATCGACAACTTCACCCCGAAAGATACCTTTGGGTGTGGTCGAGACCATATTGGTCTCACGTTGAATCAATTTCCGAGGAAATTCATGGCTGACGATGCGTTGCACCAGCCCCCTGTAGAGGGTTTCCAAGATCTGATTAAACCGAGGTTGCTGCGTTCCTGGATCACCCAACTCTGCAAGGAGCCCCAAAGTAAAGGGTTCCGCGAGGATGTGAACACTCGGGCCATATTCATGTTGGAGACCGTTCTTTTCGGGTCCCAGTTTTTCGTATGCCTTTTCCATCAGTTCTTCATCCTTCTTTCGAATTCAGATCCTCGGGGCCAAATGCATGGGGAAGGAGTTCTGCCAATGAGATTATGGAGAACTCTGAAGGAGTTCCAGTGCAAACCTGAAGGTGTCGAGAATCCGGGAGATCAGAAAGGACTTGTCGGCAGGCACCGCAAGGCATCGCAGTTGCAACGGATCCATCCGGTTGACGAGCGACGACAACGATCGCCTCAGGTCGTCCGGGAGACCCTGCAGAAGCCCAATGCATCACAGCCGATCTTTCCGCGCACAACGTCAATCCATAACTGGAATTTTCGACATTGCAGCCGGGGAAAATCTGACCATCACTCCAAAGCGCTGCGCCCACTCGAAATCCTGAATAAGGAGCGCGAGAACACTCTAGCTGAGATTCTGCCACGGCGAAAAGTCGTTCAACGGGTATATCATTCAAGGCCTTATGGTCCATGGCGCTCCCTTTCGGCGAGAATCATACCACGAGAAGAGATTTCATTCCTCCCCGGCTCAAGGATCAGGGGGAGGGAATCGCCTCCAGAAGACCTGTGCAAGACGGATCTTCCAACCACAGGGTAACCGTTGTGGATATCGCCAATCGATCACCCCTCAATACTTCGTGAAGTTCTCTGGTGAGAGCGCTCTGATTCCCCATTAACAAGACTTCAGAGAGCGCTCCTCGTGCGGGAGCAAGAGGGATTTCTTCCGAGAAGAGCGACAAAGCAGCGATCAGTGTCACGACTTCCTCTTGATCGGGATCGTCTTCAAGGAGAGGCCACAGCTTCTGCAGAAATTCTCCGGAAGACTCCCCAAGGTATGCGATATCGTCCCAACGAAGAGCAAAGATTCCAGGCTCTAAGACGAGAGCACGCTCAAGGTCCAGACTGGCAGCAGAGAGAGCGCCTATTCTCAATTGGGAAACACTTCGAAGAAAGAGCGGAATCCCCTGCTCCGGATCCAGAGCGAGAACCGTATTCAAATATTGAAGTGCTTTTTCGGGTTGGTCAGACCGAAGTGCCCCCCACGCATCGCAGGTCAGGGTTCTCACCTGGTCGAGCGACCCCCACGCCTCTTCTTCTGGCTCAGCAGGGGTTTCGACAAAGATGATCTCCGACTGTGGGAAGGGATCATAAGTAGAAATCCAACACACTCGATTGGAGTCATTTCGCCAGTAGCCATGATGCCACCAATAGTAGGAGTATCCGCTTTGGTAAGCCCACGGCAGAGACCATCCATGACACCACGCCAAAGGACTTTGGTAATACCAAGGAGAACACCAAACTCCTGCACCATATCCGGTCCAGAACAGCCCACTCGAATAGTAAGCACCGTAAGTCGGCCCAGGGGAACAGTACCACGGAATCGGCGAACACCCCGGATAGCCCGTACCCAGTACGATGCCGGTCGAGGGTACCGGAGGATAAACTGAAGTCGTAGGAAGATGGACCGTTCCCGAAGGACTAATACGCACGGCAGAAGAGCTTATCAAAAGGGAATTATTTCGACGGACCGAAACTCCTGATCTTGAGAGTTCCGAATTTCCCCTCCGTTCCAAGCGACGCATCATATCTTGGGTAGGAGTCCCTATCGAAGAGCCTCTCTCGTCCGAAAAAACGTTTCTCCCTTGATTTTGTTGCTGCGCAAGAGCCGGAAGTTTCTGAGTGGGAAGAGAAGACGGCACCTTCTCGGGTTTGTAAGCGCTGATCATTCGAGAAGTACTACGGCCCCCCTGATTCGATTGACGAATCACATCGAGTCGAGGTGAGAGCCGAGTCCCCTCTCTCGTACGATTGGGGCGAAGAATCTCCGGATTCCGAGTGATCGGTTTCCGAGTGATCGGT
>JAACCY010000070.1 GCA_009937185.1 Planctomycetia bacterium | reverse complement strand
CACTCGCATGACCACTCGCACGATCACTCGCATGTTCCTAAAGGCTGGGGTGAGGATGGTGGAGTCAGGTTCAGGGATTTACTCGCTCTGGGACTCAGTGGAGGCATCGTCCCCTGTCCGGCGGGTTTCACAATTCTTCTTGTCGCCGCCCACTTTCAGGCCCTCCCCCTTGGAATCGTCATACTGATATTCTTCAGTATGGGATTGGGTGTCACGCTGATTGGAATCGGTACTCTGTTGACTCTGGGCAAAGAGGGAGTGATCGATCGAATGGGCGTCACAGCCAGTTCACCTCTGATTAAATTAGCTCCTGTGTTTTCTGCCCTTGTGGTAGCCGGTGTCGGATTCTGGTTTACGTGGCAAAGTTTCTCAGAAGGCCAAGAAGTCATCTCGCAGATGCTTCGGTCATTTGCGAACTGGCTCGACAGTTAAACTAGCCCGGGAGACTCTCCAGGTTTTTTTCAGGATCGACGCCGGTATCCAGTCCCAGCGTTCCCAAAATCGCCCTTCCTTTATGGCCAATTTCACGGCTCTCACTTTCAGGATCGGAATCCCATGTGATCGCCCCGCCAAAAGGAATCAGTGCCTGGCCGGCGGCGACGATAGCACTTCGAATTGCAATATTGAATTCCAGGTCGCCGTTCGGGGATAACCAGCCAATGGATCCTGTATATACAGATCGAGGCCAAGGCTCCAATTCTCGGATGACCTGCATTGCCGCTCTCTTTGGCGCACCTGTAATCGACCCCCCAGGAAATGTGGCTTCCAGAATCTCACCTGGACCCGGATTTCCTTGAAGAACTCCTTCGATCGTAGCCACCGTATGCAGCACAGTGGAGTAAGCCTCAACATCCGCGACGGCTGTCACTTCCACACTTCCCGGCTTACAGATTCTGCCCAGGTCGTTGCGTTCCAAATCGATGATCATCGCCAGCTCTGCGCGCTCTTTTTCATTCGCCAGTAATTGAGCACCAGCCCGCTCATCCTTGAGGAGATCTCCTGTTCTGGGCACAGTTCCCTTAATGGGACGAGTACAGATGTGTTTATTGCGACGACGCAGGAACTGCTCTGGCGATGCGCTCACAACAGCATGTGTTGAAGATTGTAAAAGTGCGCCATAGGGCACCGGCTGAGCTTGTCGCCAACGGGCGTGAAGATCTTTCGGTTCTGGGCACCCTTCGACCAGAAACCCTCGAGCCAAATTGACTTCGTAGACATCTCCTTGGCCGATACGTTTTTGAATCTCTCTTACCGATTCCAAATATTCGGATTCGGAAAATGAAGACGCGACCATGGATGGTGTTTCTGAATTCGGCTGGCTGACGACCGCTGAGGAAAAACGGAACTCCATTCGATCTTTCCAACCCTCACGATTTCTGTGAAGAAACCATGCTTCACCTGTGGAAGCAAACCGAACATAAATCTCATCGTGAAGAGAGAAATTGAGTCGAGGTAATTCGTCTAACCAAGCGATATTCGCTGTCGAACTAATTTCGCGAGTATTCATTCCGTAGAAATCATCCAACAACTCATAACTGAGCCACCCCACGGCGCCCCCCGTGAAAGGCACTGTCTCACCAGAAAGTTGAAGTGGAGCTTGCTCTACTTCCCACTGTCGAAACCAGTGATCGAATTTCTTCAACGGACGATCTTCAAGCTCTCGTGGATTTTCATTCGCTGCGATTTCGAAAGACGAGATGGGATCAAACCCCCATATGTCCCAGAGACCAGTGCCTGCCACGTCGAGTCCACTCTCCAATAGAAAGCAGTCTTCACCTGGAGAAATCTGCTCTAGCACAGGCTCCAAAGAAAGAATCCCTAGAGGAACGACCTGAACAGAACTCTCAAATGGCGACTTCAACATTCAGAGACCTTCCGAAAACCTGTCAAAAAAAGCCTCCAGTTAGGCGGAGGCATGGACGATGTACCAATAGAACACCCGAGAACGGCAATTTCTTTACTGAAGGACGATAATAATCATGGAATCCGAATCGAACCCTTTTTCCACAGAAGACAGTTCTCTCATGGTGGTCAGCCAAAAAGAGGAGTTTTGCATTCTTTACGACCGTCAAGATATGCCGGGATTATTGGAAGAACTTCTCAAAATGGGCTCTCCTGCCCCCAGATCCTTAGACGAAGCGGTCGAAACGGACGAAGAAGAGCTCACTATCGACCACTTCCGTTCCGTCGTCAGAGAACTGATTTGCCGGATTCACGGTCAGATCCGCTAACCATTTCCACGACTTATCCACACCGTTCCGGCTCTAGATTCTCCAAAACAAGGTGCTCTCAGCCACGACACGTCCCCCAAATGCCGGGGATCGGCTTCAAATTTTTTTCCGGACTTCATAGGATCTAGCCAAGGGAATCGCCTTCGGGCTGGGAAGATGGTGCGAATTGATGGATTCATTCCTTCAGCACCTCGAGTCAGAGCGAAATCTAAGTTCGGAGACGCTCCGGGCCTATCGCAAAGATCTCGAGCAACTTCAGGAGTTCTTTCAAGTTAATAATCTCTCGGAATTGGTGTCCAGAAGCACCGAAGAGGTGCGCCGCTGGCTTGCACACTTCGGAGAACTGGGATACTCCCGATCTACGATAGCCCGTAAATTGGCTTCCGTACGGGGCTACTTCCGGTTTCTCCAACGAGAAAACAAACTCGAAGGCCGTTGCGCGTTCCTCGAACTGGATACGCCAAAGGTCCCGCGGTCACTCCCGCACTTCCTCACCATCCAGGAAGTGATGCGATTACTGGACCAACCCCAGACCGACACTTATCGAGGATTGCGAGACAGAGCCATCCTTGAAATCCTTTACAGTACAGGACTAAGGGTGAGTGAACTTGTGGCTCTCGACTGGTGCCATATCGACAGCAAAATTCGCCTCGTCCGAGCATTCGGTAAGGGTCGCAAGGAAAGAATCGTACCGATTGGTGAACATGCCATTCGATCTTTGATCAGTTACAGGGAAGCGATTCCCTCCCGCTGGATTCCAGAGAATGGAAACTGGGCCCCTGTCCCTGTTTTACTCAATCGTATCGGAGAACGAATTTCGGACCGATCCATTCGCAAGATTTTTGATCGATATGTCGGGCGTGCCGGCTTAGATCAGAAAACGAGTCCTCACACTTTGAGGCATTCTTATGCCACTCATTTGGTGGATAGCGGAGCGAATCTTCGCGAAGTTCAAGAGCTCCTCGGTCACAAGCACCTCGCGACCACTCAGGTATACAGGCACCTGACCAGCGAGGCTCGGACAGCGGAGTACCAAAAGCATCCCCACAGCAAACTTCCTGACCCAGAAATCACGACTTCGTAGATCCACTGCCGATTTCAGGCATCAATCCACGACAACCGTGGCGGTGAAGTTGCCGCCTTCGCATGAAACAGATATGCTCACCTTTGAGGACTTCGTACCTCTGGTCGCAATTCAGTGGAAATCTTGAGTCGCTGGCGTAGCTCAGTTGGTAGAGCACAGCTTTCGTAAAGCTGAGGTCACGGGTTCGACTCCCGTCGCCAGCTCCATAAAATATGAATCCCGTCACCTCTCCGGGTGGCGGGGTTTTTTTTGGCAGTGACGCCCCCACTCCCGAACCTACTTCACAATATCCAGAATTCGTGACTCCGATCCCTGTGCTTCTTCTCTTCATAGTATTCGCGAGTCATTCGATACCTGAAATTCTCGGTCTCGCTTCAACTCGAATACGAACATATAATCAAACTCAGCAAATTATTATGGACTGATAGACCGATTTACAATTTCAGAGATACAGAGTTCTCCTATCCAGTACGAATGGGAAGTTCAACTCGCCCGCGGAATGGGAGCAGTTTCATGTTCAGAACTTTGGTGATTGTCACAATTCTGATTCAAGGTTCAATCCTGCACGGACAATGCGATCCAGGCGGAGGGCAGGGAGGCACCGGAGCAGACGTCATCGTCGGAGACCTTGTCGGCACTCAGAGCTACGGTAACTCTGGCGGATACTACGCCTTCTCAGTCGGAACCACGTCTTGCAATATCGGCACCGAAGAATTGCTCTGGATCTCCAGTACCAATGAACACCCGGTGATTGGCCAAAACATGTATCGCCTCAAAGATGGGCGCTTCGAGCAGATTGGGATGAGTTGGCTGAAGCATGGCTTCACAGCACTCCAAGGTAACATCTGCAATTGTGGCTGCGTCTCCTCAGGATCCGGCTCTCGCCTCGGTGTAGGTTGCTCAGATCCATACGGCGCTAGTTTGAATGGAAGCCAAGGTAGTCTGGGATCTCGCTCTGAAGTCACCGACCCCGCTCACGGCATTTTCGTTTACCCCCAGATCATGGATCCTTCAAATGCCGACTTGACCTACAGAAGGCCAAGAGTGCATGGAAATGACCACACCCCT
>JAACCY010000252.1 GCA_009937185.1 Planctomycetia bacterium | reverse complement strand
CGTGATCTCTTCCCTCAAGCTGTTTCTATCGACAGGCTTGTCTGGGAAGAAGGAGAACCCATCCTTCCCGGAACCTGATCAGGCACATTTGCCTTCAGTGATTGAAGTGGATTTTCTGTTAAATCTCTCCTTATGCTGAGGCGTGCAACCCAGCCCCGTTGGGGTATCCTGTACTACCAGATCCCATGTGAAGGGTAGATGCAGAAATGACTCCCACAAGTGACGAAGCACTCCCCTCCCACGGACATCGTCCGACGCGGAAGCTCCCTGTCCGAAGAACCCGTCCGGGTCGATCGCCCAGAGGACTCGACCAAATTGCCGTAGAGGAACCTCTCGAAATCCGACTGCGCTGGCTGGATTCCTCAGGCATGCGTGAAGAGCGCGTCGGAACGACGATGCGAACCCCGGGCAATGACTTTGAATTGGCCCAAGGATTTCTCGTGGCTGAAGGCATTCTTGGAGCCACTGAATCTCCAGCGGGATCCTCTCATTGCACCAATGGTGAAGCAGAAGAACCTCTGAATGTGGTCACCGTGACTCTGAGGGATGGTGCGCAACCTGATATCAAACATTTGGGCAGCTTGGGTCACGGCACCAGTGCTTGCGGTATATGCGGAAGAACTCGAATCGAAGATGTGATTTCGAAGATCCCCATTCTCGAGACGCGCTCTGATCTTGACCCTGCATGGTTAGCGACATTGCCGGATCTATTGAGAAAATCTCAAAAACTATTCGAACGTACCGGTGGCGTCCATGCGGCAGGTGCATGGGTGATCTCCGGAGAAGAACTCGCTATCAGGGAAGACGTGGGACGTCACAATGCCCTCGACAAATTGGTCGGGACATTGTCGATGCGAAATCAACTTCCGGCTTCAGGACGCGTCTGTGCTGTGAGTGGTAGAGCCAGTTTTGAACTGGTACAAAAAGCAGCTGTTGCAGGATTCGAAGCACTTATTGCCGTGGGAGCACCATCCAGTCTCGCGATCGAAACCTCCAAAGAAGCGGGAATGGTTCTCTGTGGGTTCGCAAGTTCCTCAGGATTGAACTGCTACAGTGGCTCCTCAAGACTCGGACTCTGAGCAGATGAAGAAGAATCGTATTCTGGTTCAACAGATTCAGCTTTGAATCGCCCATTTTGGTGAACCACCTTTGCCCAAGAGTTCACGGGATCATGCTCAAGAACGAGGAGAGCCTCTTCCTGGGAAGCTGAATTCAGTAATGCTTGTTTCTCTTCGACAACTTTCAAAGCATGAATATCGTACCCCATCGTCCATGCTGCTCTCAGATGATGGAGAGTTGGAGCAAGGTCGGCCAAGTATCGAACAACCTTGCCACCTCCTTCAATCCTGACGGTCTGCATCCCGAGCGTATGTCCGTGAACCTCTTCCACTGAAACTCCAGGAAAAATTTCACCGGATCCATCGATGCGCTCCAACAAGGTATCTTCGAGAGGCTCGACATTTTCCCGGAGGTATGAAGCCTTCTCTCTTGGATTGGGAGAAAGCGCGGTGTCCCAATTTTTCTGCTGAACCCAATGCTTCGCATGCGGCAAGGCTGGGATCGATTCTCCCGCCTCATTTCTTTGGGTCGCTCCACCCACATGGTCAAAGTGGAGGTGGGTAATGACCAAGTCGGTGACGGTATCAGGGTCCACTCCCGCCGACCGGATCGCCGACCAGAGAGGAGGCTCGGAATGCCCCTCAGGTAGCCAGACTGCGAACCTGTCCCTGAAAGAAGGGTCTTCCTTGTCCCCCACGCCGGCATCAATGACCGCAATACGATCAGATTCACTGTCCTTCAAAAGCAATAACCGAGTGGCCAATGAGATCCGATGTTGATCGTCTGGTGGTATGCAACCCTCCCAGACAACTCTGGGAACGGAGCCAAACATGGCTCCTCCGTCGAGATGCAGCCCCCCCCCTTCCAAGGTGCAGATTTCCCACCGACCTATCTTTACGAATCCGGACATTGTATATCCCCCCATGCAAGTGAATTCCCTACATGATTTATAGCCTAGAATGTCACACTTGGCTCAGGAATTCGGTCGCCTCGATTGATTCCGGAAGCCCGTATCACTACCATGACAGCATAGATATGGCAGAGTTTGACTCCGCAATATTTCGACTTCTGAGGCGAACTCATGCGTCGAACTCATGCGTCGAACTCATGCGTAGGATTCCTCGGAGAAGATGAACAGTAGTAACGAGATAACGACGACAAGAAGGTTTCCCAAATCTTTGACTCACTTTGTTGAGAGACTCCCAACCTTTACCCCCGAAGGGAACTTCGTTCGAATGATTGATCGCCAGAGCACACCTCACACATTTGATCTCAATGAAGTATCTGCAAGAATTCCACTTCTTCAAAAAATTGGCTCTGACATCATCAGGGTAAAAAATAAACGTGATGACATTCTCAAGGAGCGTAAATCCGAGAGTTCGTCAACGAGCAGATATACGGGAACTGTGATGAAGCTACAGGGCGAACTTCGAGTCTTATCGAAAAAGCTGGAGTCATACCGAGAAGAAATTAAAGAGTTGGGCGGGCTCCTTGTAAACGTAGATCAGGCAACAATGGAATTCCTAGGTGAGATCGATGGTTGCCTTGCGTGGTTTTCATGGCAACCGGGAGAGGATTCTATTCAGGCCTGGAGGCCGGTAGATGGAGAGCCAGGGGAGCGGATTCCCCTGATCGTAAATAATAGTGATCTGGACACAGAAGATTTGATTTACCCCCTCGATTGAGGGAAGAAGAGGAAGATATGGCAGAAAATCTGATCAATATTGATGATAATAACTTTGAAGCTGAAATAGGTAGCGGCGGACTCGCCATGCTGGATTTCTATGCGACTTGGTGTGGGCCTTGCAAAACACTTGAACCCATTGTCCATCAACTCGCAGAAGAGTACTCCGCCAAGGGAGTAAAAATAGGGAAAGTCGACATCGAGCAAGCAGAAGGCCTGGCCGTTAAATACGGTATTCAGGGAGTACCCACCCTTCTCTTTTTCAAGGACGGTGAAGTCGTGAATCAAATGACAGGGGCACACCCCAAGCCAGTTCTAGAAAAAGCCCTCGACGAAATCACTAGTTGAATTGAAATCAGATAGGAAGAAGCGAGATGAAAAGGTCAGGTCATTTGCAATCGTTGAGTCTTGTCATGGGCATAGTTGCGATCGGCCTGACCATTTTGTCATCAGGTTGCCAAAGTAAATCCGAACCGGTCTATGAGACCCGAATTATTTCGGAAGTATCCCAACCGGTCTTCAAATCAGCAACTCTCGATGAACGATTCAGAGGGAAACAATCCCGCCAAAATTCAGGCTCCAGCTCCGGAGAACTGAAGGTGGAATATGATTTACCTGAGGGTTGGACTGTTACTTCTCAGACCTCCATGCGAAGGGTCAACTTACTCATCAATGGAGACCCCAATGCAGAGTGCTACCTCACAGCATTCAAAGGAGGGGGTTCACTGAAAGACAATGTGGCTCGTTGGTGCCGCCAAATGGGTCAGGACATGATCAGCGACGAGAGCCTCATGGCTCTCCCACGTGCACCGCTATTGGGTGCAGAATCGATTCGATTTGAAATCGACGGATCATTCGACGGAGGAATGAGTTCGAATCCTATCGAAGACGCCCGCATGATCGCCTTCATGGTTCCTTCTGCAGGAAACACCATCTTCCTAAAAGCCACAGCCCCAAGACAACTGCTCATCGACGAAGCAGATGCACTCAACGATTTCGCCAAGAGTTTACGATTCAGTCGTCCAGAGTCCCCCAATCAACAAGGGGCATCTGGCGAAACCGTCTCCTCTCTCGAATGGACTGCACCTGAAGGCTGGACCGCACTCGGTGCAAAACCGATGCGCGAAGTTACTTTTGCAGCGGGAAAAGAAGCCCGTTGCTGGATCACAATCCTCGGTGGAGATGGCGGCGGAACACTCGCAAATGTCAATCGCTGGCGAAGTGAACTGATGCTTGCCCCCCTCCTCCCCAATGAACTCGAGAATCTCCCCAAAATGAAACTTTTAGGGGGCGATGCTTTCGTCGTCGAAGGAACCGGGAGCTACTCCAGTATGGGATCGGAAGCAAAGGGGAATTGGTCCTTGATAGGACTTATTCGAAATCTTGAAGGTAAAGCGATCTTTATCAAACTCATTGGTCCTGCCAGTGAAGTTGAAGCGGCAAGATCGAGCCTCGAACTTTTTGCAGATTCCGTAAAGGAGCGATGATGAAAAACTCCAAATCGAGTTTCTGGGATTCGCAAGCGATAAAGACATTCGGATCGCTGGGTCTTGCTGCTTCCATGATGAGCTTCCTCTTGCTCCTGACCCTGCTAGGAACACTCGAACAGATGAACATGGGTATCTACCAGGTTCAAAAAAAATACTTTGAGTCCCTGTTTGTCACCGAATGCTTTGGATATCCCATCTTCCTTCCCGGAGGCATGCTTTGCATGGTTATCTTCACACTCAATCTTATGGTGGGTGGAATCCTTAGACTTCGTCTCAACAAAAATAATATAGGTGTCTTCATCATTCATGTCGGTATCGCCCTCATGATGAGTGCAGGCCTCGTCAAGTTAATGGCTGGGCAAGAAGGATATCTCAGACTCCTCGAGGGTGATAAAGCTTCCGAGTACGTCAGCCACCATGAGTGGGAGATTGCAGTCTTCGAAGACGGACCGGGAGAGATTAAAGAATATACGCTGCACGAACGCTATTGGCGGAACTCCGACGCGAAGGAGACGCCAGAAGCCCTCGTCATGTCCGGCAATGCCGATCTTCCCTTCGACCTCCACCTCGACTTCCTGCACGACAACTGCATGCCCGAAGAAGTCGAGCCGGGGAATTCCTCCATGGACTCCACCTACGTATTGGATGGCTGGACACTTTCAGCGAGACCCATGGATGCCGAAAATGAACGGAATCTGCCCGGATTAAGAATCTGGACCTCTCCTATAGGCGACGAAGACGCTCAGGAGATTTCGGAAGTCAGTTTTCTGTACGGAGGGCAATACCTCCCCTGGACATTCCAGGCAGAGGGGAAGGACTTTGCGGTTGCTTTACGCAAGGTCAGACATTCGATGCCGTTTAGCATTGAACTGAACAACTTTGAAAAAGTCGATTACCCGGGTATCTCCATGGCGAAAGAATTTCGAAGCGATGTCACTCAAGCCTCCAATGGAACTTCCCGAAAGGTGCGGATTGAGATGAACGACCCTCTCAGAGATCAAGGTCTCATTCTTTTTCAATCGAGTTGGGGACCTCCGAATGCCAAGCCCGGCGATACCCTCTATAGCGTATTCGCAGTGGTCCACAATCCTTCTGATCATTGGCCACTCTACTCATGCATCATTATTGGCATCGGCATGGCACTGACCTTCACCCAAAAGTTTGTGGCTTATGGACGTCGCCAGTCCAAAAGAAGAAAAGAATCTCCTGATGAAGCATAAAAATCTCAATTTCATACTTCAAACATTGTTTCTCTGCCTAGGGCTTCTTTTGCCACAATTGTGCCAAGGCCAAGATTCTTCTGCTCCACAAGTAAATAAAACTACGAAATCAGCCCCCTCTGCCGAGAAGCAAGCGGCTACGACTCAACGAACACCTTGGTCTGACGAGATCGTATCCGAAGTTTCCCATTGGCCTCTTCAGCACGGAGGAAGGGTCAAACCTTTCCAGACCTATGCCGGCTTCTTGATGTTGAAAATCAACAGTAAAAGAAGCCTCAAGTTAGAAGATGAAAAACTAGGCCCTGTAGAATGGGCTCTCGATTTCATGTTCTATCCGGAAATCGCGAGATCTTATCGTTGTATTCACGTACCCAACGACGAGGTCCTGATAGGAGTCGGATTCGACACCACCGATTTCCGAAGAAGCGATCGCTATAGTTTTGACCAACTACAACCGGTTCTCTCAGCTCTTTATTCCAGCGCTCGCGATATTCAGATGGCGAAGCCCGAATCCAAAGAATGGTCTCTCGTCGAACGCCAAACGATTCAACTGACGAATAAGATTAGGGAACTCGAGATTCTCCTCCATTCCATGGATAGTTCTCGGCATCAGCTTCCCCTTCACGGTATTAAAGAGTTCGACGAAGTCTTTGGGGAATCATCTCTACCGGGTTACTCAACCTTCATTGAACAAATCGATAAGGTCGAAACACTTGCGAGCCCCGACTATTTGGACTCACTCTCTCAAGATCGAAGATCTGAGTTCATCGATGCCTTCACTGAACTGAGAACTGATCTTCTTAGGAATTTGGAGATCTCGGAACTGGGTATCTCTTGGTTCCCACCCGAAGTGGTTTCAACAGATGAAGAAAGTCCTCCGGTGACATGGGAAACTTCTTCCTCTGTCGTGCAGGCAGCACTTTT
>JAACCY010000010.1 GCA_009937185.1 Planctomycetia bacterium | reverse complement strand
TGAAGGCATCTTGTGAAAGATTACCCTCTGCTAACTTCTGACTACTATTTCGCTTTTTGCGACTCCGGCTCATCATTCCCCATACTGACACTGTGACTACGGCGAGAAGTCACATGAGTGCCGATAAACTCCAGCAATTTGCCTGCCAACAACTCCTTGGAGATGTTAGGTAAATCGATGGATGCCTCGCCAGGCTCTATCCAAGTGTAATCCCCCATGGCCACACCTAGATTGTCTGGCGAGTTGCAAAGTACCAGATCTAGACTTTTCTTCACGGCCTTTCGTCGAGCTTCTTCTTCGCCCGCCCCTGATTCCAATGCGAAACCGACGAGAATACGATCGCCAGAAGCGTCTCTCTTCTCTCTAGAGCGGCGTTCCAGCACATCTGGATTACGAATGAGAGTCAGATTCCAATCGCCCTCTGATTTTTTCATTTTTCCAGAAATACGGCTCTCAGGACGATAATCGCAAACGGCGGCAGTGGCCACCATGGCATCCACTCGGGGCCAAAGACCAGCACAAATACGATCCAGATCACGGGCGGTCTCAAAGGGATGGTGATGAACATCCGAAGGAATATCTGCCTTCACAGGCCCCAGAGCCAAGTGCACTTCCCAGCCCCCGGCCTGAGCGACTCGGGCGAGTCCCAAGCCCAAACGGCCACTAGCACCATTGCTGAGAAATCTCACGTCATCGATGGGTTCACGTGTCGGTCCCGCCGTAATCAGCAAGACCGGCTTCTTCAAGAGAGCTCCCCGGCGCATAAAATACGGTTCACCTGCTCATCGATCACATCGAGATCTGCAAGCCGGCCTGGGCCGGTGGAGCCACAAGCAAGATGGCCGACTCCCGGTTCCACCACATGGGCACCGCGTTCTCGAAGCAATTGAACATTGGCCTGCACTGCTGGATTCTTCCACATACGATCATTCATCGCAGGGCAAATAACCAACGGACCGTCCCAAGCGAGAACGGTCAGGCAGACCGCATCATCTCCAAAACCGTTTGCGAGTCGTGCGAGATGATCTGCACTGGCAGGAGCGATGACAAAAACATCCGCATCATCCCCTGAACCGATGTGCTCTGGACGATCATGGGCACCCAGCGGTTGCCAGATTTCAGTCGTCACCGGTTGCCGAGTGACGGCTTCAAAGGTGAGGGGTTGAACAAAACGGCACGCCGAGGGAGTCATTCTAACGCGAACCACTGCCCCACGCTGGGTCCAGCGAGACGCAAGATCTGCAGCCTTATAAGCAGCGACTCCTCCAGTAACCCCGAGGAGAATAGTGTTTTCGTGCCAGCGATTCATATCTGTCATAATTGGAAAGGCGAGGCGCATCCCCGACGCACCTCGCCCCTAATCCTACTCGCTTGCGGGATTGAGGAACTCGGAAAGTTCCTTGATCCGCTCTTCCTTGACTTTCTTGAGATCGGAGCCGAAAACCTCGCGGTCTTCTTTGCCATCTGCATCTCCCGAAATCTTTTTCGCATCGGAGAGGAAATTCTTTTCCTTCTCCTCAAGCTCTGCCAGAACAACCTTGTCCTGAAGAATCTCCTGAATAACGATGTCCTGCAAATTCGTCGATGTGGTCTCGACCAACGGGCGTGCACCACGCTTCAGCTCGACCAATCGCTTTTGCATGAGAGAGGTAAGTTGCAACTTACCACCCGTTTTTTCGACCAACTGATCCTCGACGTCGACGTCCAGCATCATGTCCTCCATCCTCGGATGGCTCCCCAGTCGGGGGCTTATCCGCTTCATAGTTTTGAGTCTCAACCGTTCCTGCGTTGCCACTCGGCTTCGATAATGCCGATCAATTGATCGGTCGCACGTCCGAGATCTGAATTGACCACGCAGTGGTCGTATCTGTTCTTGTGTTCCAATTCCGCCAGAGCGTTCTCTAGGCGAAGTTTCATTTCTTGTTCAGTTTCATCGCCGCGATTCGCGAGACGACGCTGCAATTCTTCCAAGCTCGGAGGCTCAAGAAAAACATGCAGTGCATCGACACCGTGTCTCCGCAGGTTCTCCGCTCCTTGGACATCAATTAACAACAACACCGCACGGGCGGTCTGTTGTTGCTTTTCGATATCCTGGCGCGGGCTTCCGTACAGATTTCCGTGTACTTCGGCGTACTCCAGAAATCCTTTCTCTCCGATTCGCGCCTCAAAGGCCGATCGATCTAGGAAGTGATAATCCACTCCATTTTTCTCGCCGTCCCTAGGGGATCGGGTCGTCGCTGTGATCGCACGAACGTAATCTCCCGTACCGATCAATCTGTCACTCAACGCAGTCTTGCCGACACCCGAAGGGCCGGAGAGAACTACCAGTATTCCGTTCGCCGAATTTTCTTCGGTCACTCCGGGGCCCCTTCTGATATGGGACTACTCGACGTTCTGGGTCTGCTCACGAAGACGATCCACATCTACCTTTATTCCAACGACAGTATGGGCAAGATCATGGCGAGGTAGTTTCGAGGTCATAGTGTTGGCCTCTCTAAACATCTCTTGAGTGAGGAAATCGAGACGTCTTCCGACTCGTCCTCCTTCACCGACCACTTTCCTGTATTCATCAACATGCCCGCGCAAGCGAGACAGCTCTTCGGTGATATCTGACTTTTCAGCCAATACACCGATCTCTCTCACAAGGTCCTGATCGTCTAATTCACCACCTGCCGAACCCACCAACTGCTGGATTCGATTGTGATAACGATCACGGAGCCATTCCATCGCTTCGGGAAGAGCCGTCTCGACTTCTCCCAGAGCTTTTTCCATTTGGAGTAACAATCGCAGGAATTCTTCCTGCAACCGATCACCTTCGTTCTTTTGCATTTCGCGAAGATCTGCAACGGCGAGATCTATGACCTCAAGCAGTTGATCATCCGCTTTCTCATTTGAGGACCCCGCCTGATTTGCGTTGTCCTGATTCATAGCGACCACATCGGTGAGTCGCACCTCTTGACTGGGTGCGAGCTCATCCCGCAACTTGCAAATCTGGGCGTACCTAGACTTGATCAAGTCGACATCGAGCCCCTCAGAGTCCTCGATGAGATCTTCGACAAATACAGAGAGGTGAATCGCACCTCTTCCAATTTGTTCCCGCAATCGCATATCCACTTTCCCCTGCAAAGAGGAAAAGCGATCGGAGAGGTGATAGGACGTTTTGAGATAGCGATGGTTCACCGATCTCAACTCGACCTTGATCCTGAGGTCTTCACTCTCGATTTCACCAGAACCAAATCCGGTCATGCTTCGTAGTGAAGAACTCAAGGGTCTTACCTCTGCCCAGTAGTTCCGGAGTCACCCTCCGGAGTTGTGTTTTCATTACTGTCGTCAGCGGGAGTTTCGGCAGGGGTGTCTTCGACCGCTGCACCACCGTCGGTGGCAGTACCGTCTTCGACCACTGCACCGCCGTCGGTGGCAGTACCGTCTTCGACTACTGCGCCGTCTTCGACAACTGCACCGTCATCCAGCACAGAGTCGTCTCCACCGATCACATCGCCGCCAGTAGATTCCGTCACTGCATTGACAGCCGGATTCAGCGGATCGTCCTGCAACATTGATGAACCTTGCTGTTGCTGGGCGAGAATTCCAACACCCACACAAAGAAGGAAAAACACCACTGCAAGAGTGATCGTAAACTTCGCGATTCCACTGGTCGGACTGGTTCCCAACATCTGGGAATCACCACCCAAACCAAACGCGCCAGAAAGGCTTGCCTGCTTGGGCTCCTGAATCAGGATCGCCAAGCCCATCAGCACAGAAACGACACCGAGAAGAATGTATAGTAACGTCAGCAACACTTCTTCACCTCATTCATGAAGTCTTGGGATCCGCTTAAAGTGCGAAAATCCCTGCATCCACTATCCCCAGGAAACTCGCCGCATTCAGGCTCGCTCCTCCGACAAGAGCTCCATCGACATCGTCGAGACCTAACAGATCTCCGGCGTTGTCAGCCTTGACACTTCCACCGTAGAGAAGGGGGATCTCATCCGCACCTTCTCTCCACTTCTCACGAAGAGTTTCACGGAGAAATCCATGAACCTCTTCGACCTGTTCCACTGCTGCCGTCACACCCGTCCCAATCGCCCAGACCGGTTCGTACGCTACGACAATCGACTCCGTCTCTTGACAGAGAGAAGCCCCTTCTTCGAGTTGACGAGCCACCACTTCTTGGGTGAGCCCCGCCTCTCGTTCCTCTAATGTTTCTCCGATGCAGAGCGCCGGTTTCAAATCATGATCCAAGGCGGCCCGCATGCGCTTTGCGACATGAGCATCCGACTCTCCGAAAAGAGTCCGCCTTTCCGAATGTCCGACCAAACACCAGCGTGCACCAAACTGGTGCGCCAATGCTGGACCCACTTCTCCAGTGAATGCCCCTTCAGGACAATCGGAGATGTGCTGAACACCCAGTTCCACCTGCGAAACCGGAGTCGACCCCAAGAGGCCTAACCACGGAAGAGGAGGTATCACCAACACACGAACCTTTTCGAGTTGAGATTTTCTCTTCTCGACTCCGTCCACAACTTCACGCCAAAGCGATTCACCAGTGGAACGATCCGGGTTGTGCTTCCAGTTCCCCGCAATGATGGTCGGTCTGCTCAAAACTCTCCTCGTCGGTGACTCGGTCGAACACGACCTCTATGCCAATGACCTCGAAAGTAATGATCG
>JAACCY010000069.1 GCA_009937185.1 Planctomycetia bacterium | reverse complement strand
TGGAAGATGACATGCTGGAAGATGACATGCTGGGTGACGACATGTTGGGTGACGACATGTTGGAGGGTGGCGGAGAAGAGGTGGCTGAGCCTGAAAGTAAAGATGCCGCTTCTGAAGCCCATGAAAAAATATTTGCTTCGACCAATTTTCCTTCAGCAGATGAATGCGCCCTTTGCCATCCTAAGCAGTACAAGGAATGGTCTGTATCTCAGCACGCATATTCACAGTTGAGCCCTATGATGATGTCGATGCAAAACGCCATGAATGTGGGTACGAGCACCACAAATGGAGATTTTTGCCTCCGTTGTCATGCACCAGTGGGATCCGATATTGGAGAACCATTTAGTGCTTCAAATCTTGATCGCCATCCCGCCTCAAGAGAAGGAATCACCTGCGTCACATGCCACAGAATGAGTGCAGGTTATCGAAAAGTTTCGGGGCGTATTGGTATCGACCAGGGTGACATTTTTGATTCCGTTAAGGGTGCTTTGGGCAATGAAGAGCTCGCACGTGTCTTGGCAGATACGAAGCAATTTAAAGTGAATACCGACAGAGATAGTGTAGGTCGCGCGATTCATGGGGAAATCGAGCCCTTCTTCGAATTGACAACCCCCGCTTTTTGCGGAAGTTGTCATGAGGTATTTGCGCCCAATGGATTACGCGTGCATGAGTTGTTGACCGAGTACAGAAACTCACCGGCAGCCGAAGAGGGTATTACTTGCAATGATTGCCATATGGGAAAAGAGCAGGGGATACCTACCGGTTATGAGTGGGGTCCAGCAGCAGTGGTCGGAGGAAAAGAGTCGGCTCCCCGGAAACTGACCAATCACTTTTTTGCAGGCCCAGATTATTCACTGATTCATGAAGGTATTTTCCCAGTCAACAAAAAGGCAAATGAGTTCAAAGATTTGTCGGAGTGGATCCTGTTCGATGTGGAAGCGGGATGGGGGACAGATCAGTTCGAAGATAACTGTCCGGATGATTTCGAATTTCCGGAGAGCTGGGTAGCCATCGACGACAGGTATGATGCTCGGGATATCATTAATGATCAGATAAAGTTGTTGGAGTGGGCGAAGACCCAGAGAGTAGAAGTTCTAAAAAGAGGATTTGGTCTTTCAGATATTCGAATCACAGATCACGACTCAAGCGGATTGAGTTTTGAGATCGATGTCAAGAATCTGACAAAAGGTCATAACCTTCCGACAGGATTCGATGCTGAACGTGTATTCGTTGTTCAGATTGATGTTTCCGATTCAGCAGGAAATATCGTATTTCAGTCCGGCGACAGGGATCCGAATGGCGATCTGAGGGATTCATTCTCCTTATATGTTCGAAGCGGAGAGATTCAACTCGATCAACAGCTCTTCAATTTACAGTCGAAGTTCATGTCGAGGAATATTCGCGGTGGCGACAGAGAGCAGGTACTGACGATCAATAGTTCAGTATCAGCGCTTCCGTTTATTCGACCTGCGTCTAGGCCCAATAACATCTACGGCCATCCTAAAGGTATGAGAAAACAGCGACGAGGAATAGAGCCGCTGGGTAAGAGAACGGCAGCTTACTTCGTTGCTGCTGAAAAGTTAACGGGAGAAGGTCCCTACACAGTTGAGGCTCAATTTATTTCACAGTCGCTACCTGTGAATCTGATTCACCAGACGATGCATGTAGGGTTTGACTACAACCTTACACCGAGAGAGCTCGCAAAGAAGTTGGTCGATGGTGCGGTCGTAATCGCACAAAAGAAAATCGTGACTTCAAAAACTGAAGAAGGTTCAAAATGATAACCGCTCAGTTATCTCCAACCATAAAGCCCGCAACACTTAAGAATAATAACAATAAGATTTCAGTGGCTCGGAGATTTGTTGACATAATATTGCTCCTAATACTCACTACGTGGGTAGCGTCTCCGACATGGGCTCAAGAAGAAGAGAGCCCTAGTCGGCTCCCTGATCATCCGATTCCGTTGATTGACGAATCCCTCATCCAACCTCATCCGCCAATCATTCAAATTGGGCCAGGTCTCATGGAGACGGGCAGATTAGAGCGAGGATTCGATGTTCCCGGAGGAGCGGTCTGGAGGCCCTCATTCTGGGTTTACGGTAATTTGAGATCAGGTATCAATGTGGTCGAGCCGGCGGGCGCGGGTGACCGTATCGTCGAGTGGGCCCAGAGAATGGACCTGTTTGGTAATCTCCAATTAACAGGAACAGAACGCTTTCTGATAGGTATGCAACCGTTGCATCAGAGAGGTAGTTTTTCTCGGTATGTCTTTGAGCCGGAGAGTGAAGAAGGTTGGGTCGATGAGGTCAATGACCGTATTACGACATTCTTTTTCGAGGGGGAACTTTCAGAGTTGTTTCCCGTTTTGGATCCAGATGGAACTAAGAAGTTAGATTACGGATTTAGCGTGGGCCGTTGGAGAGTCGATCTCCAAGATGGACTACTTGTTAATGATGCAATGGATGCTGTTGGAGTGACGCGATTTGTTTCTTTACCCGGCACAGCGACAACTCGCATGACCGTCATTGCCGGATGGGACGAGGTCAGTCGCGATAACAATTTATTGTCCACGGGATCGCGATATCTATCTTTCTCCGCTGAAGCCGATACATACAAAAGAACAATTGATTTCGATGTGGTTCATGTGGAAGCCCCGGAGGATGAAGGCGGTTCTGGTTGGTTCATAGGGTTGGGATCCTCTCAAAGACTTAAATCAAAAACAAATACATTTAATACGACGATTAGATTGTGCAGCTCCATGGCTGCGGATCCGGACAATGCCGCTGTCAGCGATGGCACATTGCTGTTTGCGGAAGCGTCAACGACCCCCGCAGGCACAATGGATAACGCTTACGCCACTTTCTTCCTGGGGATTGATGAGTTTGCTTCCGCTGCCCGTGGAGAGACGAATGGTGGACCTCTGGGGAAAGCGGGATTGTTGTTCGCTGCAGCTGGATTGGGTAGATATAAGCCCGCACTCGGAAACAGAGCAGACGATTCATATGGGGGATCAGTAGGATACCAATTTTCAATAGATGAAGGTGCCTCAAACCTCGTTTTTGAATTGGGTGGGCGTTCACCACTTGAGGGAGACGGCCCGGCAACAGGTGCCTTCGGATCCCGATACCAGAAAAAGTTAACTGGAAGAACGATGTTGCAGATGGATGCTTACACCAAAAAAGAAGAAGGCGGAGATAGTGGATACGGACTTCGAGCAGAACTCCTCATGAGATTTTAGGGGGTTATTTTGGAAGTCGTCTTTTACATATCTGCATTACTGCTGCTGCTCTTTTCACTGGATGCTATCACTGGAGTACTAAACTCCATCAAGCAATCGAGGTTAAGAGCACAGCGATTCCGGATAGAGGCAGATGACCTCAAAAATCAATTACTTCAGCAGGAGAAAAAATATTCTGTATCAGGAAATCTGAAGTGGAAGGGATATCGCAGATTCAGAGTGTCGAACAGAGTGATGGAAGCTCAAGACATATGCTCTTTTTATCTCAGTCCCTTAGACGAAGAGGCGATCTGTCCTTATGAACCTGGCCAGCATTTAGGTTTCAAATTCCAAATTCCTGGAGAAGCCAAGCATTTGATTCGCACCTATTCGCTCAGTTCAGGAGATACCGCCTCCAATAACTACAGAGTGACTATTAAAAAGGTTCCGCCGCCGCCAGGGACAAGTCATCCACCTGGCCGGGGATCCACATATTTTCATGAAGATTTAGAAATTGGTTCGACTATCGAAGTGAGTGCTCCAGCAGGAAAGTTTTATCTTGATCGTCAAGATCAGAGACCTGCAGTCTTTATTGCTGGAGGAATCGGGGTCACGCCTTTGCTAAGTATGCTAGAGGTGATTTGCGATAAAAAAATAGACAGAGTGTGTCATTTTTTCCATGCAGTTAGAAATTCAGACGACCACGCATTCGCGCAAAGCCTTAAAAATTTGGCAGAGGGAAATCCGAATGTATCCCTGCACACCTACTATAGTTCGCCACAAGAAAATGCCGAATTAGCCAGCGGAATCAAGACAGGATTCCTTAGTGTCGATGCCATCAAGGATGCGATTGGTCACAGCGAGGCACAGTTTTATATCTGTGGTCCACCTCCGATGATGGAAGCGTTGGTCCCTTCGCTAGAAGAAGCGGGAGTGAATTCTGCAGATATTTTGATGGAAGCATTTGGACCGGCTTCAGTGAAGAAAAAGAAAAACTCGGAAAGTGACGGCCAAGAAAAAGATGCGAAACTAGAGAGCTCCAAATTTGGAAGCGTTCATTTCGTGAAGAGCGACGTTACGGTGGAGTGGGACGGCTCAAGCTCTATTCTCGATATGGCAGAAGAGCACGATGTGGATTTAGAGAGTAGTTGCAGAGCCGGAAGTTGTGGTACCTGCCAAGTGAAAGTTGTGTCCGGCAAGATCATTTACGAAGACGAACCTTCGACAGATCCGGATGAAGGCAATTGCCTGACGTGTGTTGGAACGCCTGAGGGCGATGTAAAAATCGATGCCTAAAAAATACTGACAGAAATGATGGAACTCGACTCCATGAAAGAGGAATCAAAATGATTCAGCAATTCGTACTTATTGGTTTGGTTAGCATTTCACTGTTAGCAGTAAATAGACCAAGTTTAGATGAATCAGCAGATCCAGTGACCGGGCCAGGCTTCAACCACAAGGCAATAGTTGGTGTTGAAAAGTGCGTAGACTGCCACAAGCATTCAGCTGAAGTTTGGAAGAATACGGTTCACTATAAAACGATTACCGAAATGCCTAGATCCCCTAAGGCAAAAGAGATCATTGATAAAATGGGATTGAGACGCGTTAAGGAATCATTATGCACGAGTTGCCATGGAACTGAAATGTGGGACACGGAGCACAATGAGAAGACTGTTGAAGCAGGGGTCTCTTGCGAGTCTTGCCATGGTGCAGGAATGGGATGGGTGAATCTTCACGGTGAGTTTAGCGGTAAGGAAGAGGGCGAAGAAAGTGAAGAAGAAATCGCTAAGCGATGGAGAGCTTCAGAAGCTGCCGGAATGTTACGCCCAAGTATGATCGCTGATATCGCGCGTAATTGTGTCAGTTGTCATGTCATTGATCATGAAGAACTGGTGGCGACGGGTGGACACACTGCTGCATCAGAGTTTGAACTCCTTTCATGGAGTCAGGGAGAAGTTCGCCATAACAATTTCTATACGAATGGTAAAGAGAACAAAATCGCTTCAGCAGAACGTAAAAGAGTTCTTTATTTAGTGGGAATGTTGGCTGAAGTAGAAGTACTCCTCGACGCCCTCGGTAATGCCAAAGCCAAGAGTGTTTATGTGGCAAGCCATGCCACTAGATTTAGTAAATTACGGAAAAAAATAATTTCTGCAGCTGTGGCCTCTAAAGAAAAAAGCCTGCTAGAGTTTGGGAAATATCTAGGAACTTTGAAGTTGAGCTTTAAAGCCAGAGAAGTGCTGATTCCGGCTTCGAAGAAAGTTGGGGAGTTCTTAAACACATTTTCCACGTCAATCGATGCGTCCACTTTATCAGGAATCGACGCATTACTTCCTGATCCTTCTGAATATAAAAATTAAAGATTTCTGAAGAGAGAACTGATGCTCGATGAAATCAACAACCAGGAAGCCGACTCTCGGGAGCATTGCTTTAGCAAGGCCCCCGTTCCGGAAGAAATTCTGGATTGGTTAAAGGTGAACTCGGTACTTTCCATCGTATTGAGTGATTACAAAAAGCGTGGGTCATCATTCGAAGAAATATTGCAAAACGATGCTCGAATAGTCTCTTACAATAAGTCTGAAATTATTCTCAGAAAAGGTGATTACGGTGGATCGGTTCTTATCCCCATAGAGGGAAAAGTCAGGGTAAATCTAGAACAATCTCAAGAGCATCGTTTTGCCCGAAAAAAGAAGCTAGAAAAAAGAAGTTGGCTTTCTGCAATAGGCCAATTGTTCAAAAAGAAAAAAACACAAGAAGCATTCAGTCGAGTTGTTACCCAAGATGAAATATCGGGAAGTTCGGGTCTGAAGCCATTTATTGATACTGATGTCGATCAGTTCATCGCCAATAATTTAACGCGAACAATTGGAATAGGCGAAATTTTTGGCGAGATTGCTGCTCTAAGAAGATGTCCTAGGACCGCATCTGTCTTTGCCAGTTCGGCTTGCAAGCTCGTAGAAATTCGCTGGCAAGGTGTTCGTGAATTACTGGCGAGATCGAAAGAGTTCGAGCGATTTCTCGAAGACATCATTGGAGACCGTAGGCACCAAATATTTTCATTTGTGAAAATGATTCAGCATTTGTCTGAGGACGTACAGAGAACTATATCTTCGAAGGCGGTCTTTGAGCGACATGGTTCAGATAAGTGGAATCGGAATTTCAGAAAGATGCTGAATTCTGATCAGTCATTGTTGGAGCAGGAATCTGTTGTTCTGAATCAGGGCCATCATATGGATGGGCTCTATGTTGTTCTCAATGGATTTGCGAGGGTGACCCGGAAAGATGGCGGTGAGGAATCTACGACAGGGTATTTACGCCCTGGGGATGTTTACGGTCTCAAAGAATTAACCCGAGAGAATCGCCAGGGTGAGGACGGTGTTGCTTTCCACACGATCAGAGCCGTGGGTGCCCTAGATCTGGTGATTATTCCAAAGTCTGATTTTAACGAACATGTATTTCCGGAGATTGAAAAAGGTATTGAGACTGGTAGGTCGAATGAAGAAGGTTTCATTTCGCGAGATCTGTTGGACTTTTTTCTAGACCGACGAATTGTCAACGGCAACCAGACGATGATTATCGATTTGAACAGATGTACAGATTGCGATGATTGTGTCAAAGCGTGTGCTGTTACGCATGAAGGTAATCCTCGTTTTATTAGAGAAGGTCATCGGCACGCAGAACTGATGGTCGCAACCGCCTGTATGCATTGTGCTGACCCTGTATGTCTAGTGGGGTGCCCCACCGGCGCGATTCACAGAGAATCGAATACAGGTAATGTCATTATCACTGCGACGGAATGTATTGGTTGCGGAACATGTGTGGAATCGTGCCCGTATAACAATATTAGATCCGTAGAAATACATGACGCTTACGGCAAGCCTATCATCGACCTCGAAACAGGAAAGCCCGCACTCAAGGCAACGAAATGTGATTTGTGTATCGATCAACCATCTGGGCCGGCTTGTGCGAACGCATGTCCCCATGATGCTCTTCACAGAGTCGATTTCTCTGACATTTCAAAAGTGACTCGTGTTATCGAAAAGATTACGGGTTGACTATTCGTCCACCTAAACCACTGATCTTGCTGGGTCTTGTCCTGGGGTTTCTTGTTATTAGAAACTACTTGAACAGCAAGTCTGCTGAGTTGGTGAGCCTTGCGTATCCAAGCGGTTGGTTGCTCTTTGGTAGCTTTTTACTTCTTGCCTTATATGGAATGAGAAAGAAGTTTCCATTTCTTCCATTAGGAACTACTTCAAGTTGGCTACAACTGCATTTGGGTGTGGGTTTGCTGAGTGGATATTTGTTTTTGCTTCATACCGGTTCTGTTTGGCCGCAGGGTCGTTTTGAAGTTGCTTTATATTTCATATATCTAGTTTTGATGGTGTCAGGGTTTATAGGCTGGTTCTTAATGCGTTGGCTGCCTAAAGCGATGCGTACAGATGTCGAAAACCTTCATCCGTCAAGGATCCCATCGAGGCTTCGCGAAATTTGGGAAGAAGGAGATGCTTTAGTTCTCAAGGTTGAAGAAGGTGCCTTGTCCGAGAGAATCATTATGGGTTACACAGAGGTCATAAGACCATTTTTGAATGCCAGTCCTGGATTTGTTCAAAGTAAGAGGCATTCAGAATTGGAGGTACCGACTCCTATCGTCCATAAGTTGGCAGAATATTTGCCACCGTCTGTTTTGTTCTCGACCGAAAGCTCTAGACCTTTTCATGGACTTATTCGCGAAAAAGCAGACCTTGATCGAATGGTCGTTTATCAACGATGGATCAGAGGCTGGTTGTTTCTGCACGTCCCACTGACGGCCGTCCTTTTTATTCTGATAGTTCTACATACTATTTTGGTCCTTGGGTTTTCTTCGGGAGGGGCATGATGAGTTCTAATCTTCGAGGACCTTTTGATTCTCGTAAAACTCGGTATCTCAGACCGGATAAGCCATGGATGTGTGGTCGCGCAGGGCAACCATGCTCCAGAGGACCATCTGCCTCAGGGCTCTGTCAGAATGAGGGAGATTTATGTTCACCGCTTCATTCCGAAGGTTGGTGGAGAACTAAGGTCGTCCGTGGTGCATTTATCTTAACTTTAGGTTTGGT
>JAACCY010000009.1 GCA_009937185.1 Planctomycetia bacterium | reverse complement strand
AGTGAGTCATGCTTGATCTCCAGAAAAGTGAGTCATGCTTGATCTCCAGAAAAGTGAGTCATGCTTGACCTCCAGAGGTATCTGAGGGTGTTAACCAAGGAGGAGAATCTCCAAGTCCCAGCCAATGTCTTCGAACCTCAGAGAGAAGGATTCCACACGACGTCGCCACATTATGAGAGTGCTTCGATCCAAACATGGGAATCTCAACACTCCCATCGCCGAGAAACAGAATCTGCTCATCTACTCCCACGACCTCATGACCGAGGACGATGGCGAGGGGATGTGGGTATTGATAGTCGTATATAGACTCGGATTCTCTTGTTTGCTCTAGAGACAACACCGTATATCCGTCGTTTTGAAGTTTTCGAACGGCGACAGCAGGATCCTCCAGATGTTGCCATTCGATAGTGTCCTCTGCTCCCAACGAGATCTTGGCAATCTCGGGGCGGGGCGGGGTCGGAGTGATACCGCAAAGATATATTTTTCGTACGCCAAAGCCGTCGGCCGCTCTGAAGATGGATCCGACGTTTGTAAGGCTTCGAATATTATCGAGAATCAACACCAATCCAGGGCGAGGACGTTGGGAACGGGAGTCGGCATCGGCACGATGCTGATCGATTCTTCGTTTCCTAGACACAGCACCTCCCTGTTGAGTTTAGATATGGACTCAGAGGAACAGCCTATCCCCTGAATACGTGTTCATCGATCCCTGACTCTTCGTATCCGTAAAAGGATTTCATATCAGGGAGGGGGAGGAGAGCTACGCTGAGACCCCATATGGAGTTTTTTACAGTCTCTCGAAAAAGGCTCCTTCGGGAAGTAACGTATGTCATTGACTTTGCGGCCCTGAAATAGGACCGCGAATCGCACTCATTGAAACCTGATTCTCTGCTGTTATGAATCATGAAAAGGCCATAAGAGTCGATGGAAAGCCCAAATCATGTCTGAGATCCCATTACTGGATGCACAAGAACAAAGAGTCATCGGAGTCCTGATCGAGAAATCTCTGGCGACTCCCCAGTATTATCCACTCACCCTGAATCAGGTCGTGACCGCCTGTAATCAAAAATCCAACAGGGATCCTGTGGTATCCATGATGGAAGATGAGGTCGATGCCATTCTTTCTCGATTGGCGAGACGGGCCATGACGACACAGGTTTTTGTTTCAGGATCAAGAGCTGGGAAATGGCGTCAGGAATTGACATCCGAATTGGAATTAGATGGTCCATCGATGGCTGTCTTGGCGGAGTTGTTGCTAAGAGGTGCGCAGACAGTGGGAGAGTTGCGAACCCGTGCTTCACGAATGAAGGCGATCGCTGACATGGGTGAGCTGAATCGCGTACTGGAAGGATTGGCTCAACATCAACCCCCACTCGCGCGTCGATTAACTCCTCCTGGTATTCAGAGAGGAGTGCGTTGGGGACATCTACTTCAATCGGATGAGCGCATTAAAAGTATGTCAGAGTTCGACCAGGAAGGCTTGGATCCTGTTTCAGGGATCACCCCGGTGCCCAAGGTTGAACGGGGAAGCGTCGCTTCTGTTCCGGAGAATCAAAGTCTGGCAACAACAGTCAAAAATCTTGAATTACGTATTGACGAGTTAGCAGCACGAATCGGTGATCTCGAAAAAAGGAGTTCATAGTATGCCGCAAGATTTGAATTATGAATGTCATGCACTGTTCCAAATCAACGAGAGCAAGAATCGTGCAATAGGTTTATTCAGTTCGTCACTATTACTGGCTTTGATGTTGTTTTCCGCTCCTGCCATTGCGCAGGAGCAGATGGAATCTGTTGGTACCATCACCTCCGTGACACTTTATCAAAGCAATGCACGGGTAGAGAGAACTCTGGCACTCCCGAACGGAGAAGCAGGACTGCGAAAGCTATTGGTCGGGCCTCTTCCTGCTTCACTCGTTGATGGGGGAGTGCAGGTTGAAGCGACCGGAAATCTTGAGGTTTCGGCGGTTCAAATCAAAAGAATCAGCGGAGATCCCATTGAGCCAGAGAGAATAGAAGAACTTCGAAAAGAAAGTGATCGTCTAGAGCAACGCTGGAAAGAAATCGCCAGAAGAGAAAAAACGCTTCTTCAACTGCATGATCATTATGAAAACTTGCTTCCCGCAGATGTGGACGAGAAACAGATACCGGGAGTGAATCTAGATTCATGGAAATCCCTATCCACTCATGTCATGACGGGGATGACGGCTGTTGCTCAACAAATTCTTGAACTGTTGCCCTCTCTTCGCCAAGCGAGAGCTGAATGGAGTGAAGTCGCTCTGGAATTAGGAGAAGCGACCGGATCCCAGGCAAGAGTCCGGACTTATATTGAGGTGGATCTACTTGATGCTACTGGAGAGGGGGGAGTCTTCAATGTGCAGTACCTTCTCCCAGATGCATTTTGGTATCCCTCATATGAGATAGATGTGGATACGAGTAATGAGACGATTCGAATTCGTTCATTCGCAAATGTTCAGCAGCTGACAGGTGAAAATTGGCCACAGATTCCAATTCAATTCTCGACTAGTATTCCAGAATTGGGAGCAGATATTCCACAGCTCTCTGCACTGAAGATTCAACGTGATCGTTATGTGGATACTTCGGTGGGGACGCCATTGGAGAGAGCTCGATACGGATTGAGGGCCCCGGGGTCCAAAGATGCCAAAGGTAATCGAGCTCTTCGTCCTGCGGCCGCTCCAGAAATGGGTCGACTCCTCGCGAAAAAAGAAAAAGAGTTTCTGAAGAGAGCTGCTCTTCATGAACAAATTGAGGAGTTGAGAAGTGAGTTGTCCTTATACCTAGCAGAGGACAAATCAATTGCATTGGCGGGTGGATTAGTCGCCGAGTCCAGACGCGGTAGAGATCAGGGGATCTCACAATGGTGGGATTCCCCACGTATTGACGATAGAGGTTTTCTCAGTGTGTTTGGGTCGATACGAGCAGAATCTATTCCCTCTGACGGAGAAACACATCGTCTTCTTTATTCGATAAAAAGTTTGTCATTCCGAAATGAACTTCGCTGTGTACCCGAAATCGATACCACTGTTTTTCGAAGGATTATTTCGGAGTTATCTGGAGATGCTCCATTACTGGCTGGAGACGTCTCTGTATTTGTTGGTGGAAACTATCTTGGCAAAACTCGTATGAAGAAAACTGTAGCACCCGGTGAAGAATTAGTCTTGGAACTGGGGACTTTTGACACGATTGCACTTAAACGGTCGGTTCAAGAAACAGAAGAGACTCGAGGCTTATTATCAAAAGTGATTCAGTATCGAACAGATCTGAACATCAATCTTGAAAATTTTGGGAGCAATACTGAGCTTGTTCAAATAGTGGAAAGAATTCCATTTACCGATGATGAGCGAGTTTCAATTAAGATTAATAAAAATGCTTCTGACCCACTCCCGGTGAACACAGATCCAATAGACGGAATACTTCGTTGGAATGTAGAGGTTCCTCCTGGAGGAAAAATAGAAGTCCGTCTTTTATGGACACTGGAAACGCCTGAAGGCACTGGATTGGTGAAGCGCGATGCACCAGAAAGAAAAGGGGAGGAGAACTGATGAGCAACTCAATGAATTTCTTCCTAATTTCTATCGTAATGTTGTGTTTCAGTGGCGTTGTCGATGGACAAGCTGTCCTCTCCAAGCCGGAAAATGTGCCATTCGCAGTCACTGTTTTTGAAGACAAAGCACGAGTTCATCGACAGAAAAAAGTTGAGGGCACCAAGGGGACCCGCGAAGTTGTTTTTTCGGGTCTTCCTGCATCATTAGATCCCGCAAGTCTTCGAGGTCGGCTCGTAAAGAGTGACGATATTAAAGGCCTTGTTCTCGGTGTAAGGATGACAAGGGAAGGGCTCAATACTCCTCCGGTTGACGAGGTCATCACGCTCCAAGAACAACTTGATAACATTAAGGATCAACTTCTAGAAGTTAGCTTCTCGCTTAACCGTATCGAACTGCAAAGCGAACTTCTGAAAAGATATAGATCGATTCTCGAAACTTACGTTTCGTTGACAGCGAGAGAGTTGGGGAAGAGTTTTGATTCTTCATTAGTCCATGAGATTCAACAGTGGCTCCTCGATTCTGATTTGAGTGTGGCAATTGAGGTTGATCGACTAAAGCAGGATCAGGAAAAATTGAATGATCGTAGGGACGAGATTCTTTTTGATCTTAATTCATACAGTATTCAGGAATTTGATCGTGGTTGGACAGCGACCGTGATTTTCCAAATGGAGACCTCTGGGACGGTTTATGTGGAATTGGCCTATGACGTTCCGACTGCGAGCTGGACACCTTTCCATGATGCCCGATTAGACGAGTCGACGGGATTTGTCAGTTGGGAATATGGAGCAAAAGTGATTCAGTCATCGGGTGAGGATTGGAAAGATGTGCAATTGACTTTGTCGACTTTGCGATCTTCCTTAGGCCTTAGCTCTGGGCAGTTGATTCCTCAAGAAGTCACTGCGATCGAAACTGCGTCAAAGAATAAGACATCTAGATCCCTGGATTCTGCAAATGAGAGTCCGGCGGGAGACAGTATTCGATTGGACACCGAAGACTATGATGATAGTTGGGGAGCGGCCCCTCTGGTCGAGAGCGATTCAGGTGGGGTTGTGACATATCAATTGAAAACCTCTAGCTCCATCCCTGCTGACGGGAGTGCTCATGAGGTGACGGTTGCCAAGTATAAAATGAAGGCGACTTTGGATTACCAATCGATCCCTCTTGTCAGTCCTAGAGTATTCAGGCGCGCGAAGTTGATCCATGAGGGCATCGGCGTTTTGTTGGCTGGGGAAGTTCAGTGTTATAGATCAGGTACTTTTGTGGGGACTGGAAGTGTTGGAACCATCTATTCCGGACAAAGCTTTGAACAGCATTTTGGAGTAGAAGGTCGTATTAACGTCCACGTTCAAGATTTGCAGTCATTAGACAAAGAGTCCTCCTCTTCGGTCTTTAGTAGAGCAAGAGTAGAGAGACGAACGGGCTATACCGTAAAGTCTTACCTTGAGGATGAAGTGCCCCTTGAGCTTGTGAGTCGTATTCCTGTGAGTATGCTCGAAGAAGTGAACGTTGAACTTGGCTCAGACACCGAACCGACTCCGCAAGTCAATGAAGATGGAATCTGCAGGTGGATCTTGAATCTAAAAAATGGGAAGCCCCAAGAAGTTATTCTTCATTGGATTGCTGTTGCAGATAAAGGGAGTGAAGCCTTGTTGGACCTGCTGAAATGACCTTAGAAGGTTCTGCCCCTTCAGCCGGGACGAAGAGTGATGAGACGATTCAGTCTTTTTTGGCGGCCACAGGTCGTGATAAAAAAGAGATTCTCAAATTGCTATTAGTGATGGAATTGACAAGAGACCAGGTATCTCTGCTGGCACCTGCCGTCAGGGATAGGAGTCCGCGTGTTTGTGCCCGCATCACTTCGTTATTAGCGCGGAATGATTTGAGAGATCGATTTGAAGAGCAACTTGGAGGATTGAAGCCGGGTAAGGTGATGATCCTCAGGAGCCAGTTCGAAAAACTGCATCGGAATGGTGACCAGGTAGACAAGGATTCGGACTAGTAGTTCTGGTCTCCAATGTCGCCGTTATTGTCTTCTCTGAGTTCTTCATTTTCATCAGAAAGAAAATCCTCTGTGAGGAGGACTGCCTCGACGTCAGCGGTTCCTAGCAGCTCTGTTCCGTCGTAAATGATTTCCCAGGTGTATCGGCCCGGTTCTGGAAACACCATCGGCGGAAGCTCGAAAATGCACTCATGATGTTCTCTTCTGTCATCATGATAGATTTCAAACTCTGGGCTCTCTTCAAGAACGCTATCATCTGTGATTCGCTTGAAGCGGAATGAGACCTTATGAGCTCCTGAAAAGTCGCTGAGATTTATATAGAGAGTCGCAGGCGAATACTCCGCTGGGAATTCTGGAAGTCGGATCTTGTTAAAAGTTCCTGCGAGTACGCATTTGGTGGAGTCATCATCCTTGTAGACGCGGTCACATAACAGGATCGCTTGCACGAGAGGAACAAGAGGTTTGGTCAAAGCAGATCTTCTTTCTTCTCTTCAAGTCGGCAATACTGAGTTCCAATGAATCAAGTCGATCACGGTCAGCGATCCAGCAGATGTCTGGATTGTAAACACGACAGTTAGAATCAAATCACCTGAATGATCTTGAATATGCCTTTCTCTTCCAACTTCTATTTTTACAGGAGAGGCAGGGAGATGTCACTATTTAGTCGGGAAATCGACCTCAGTTGCTGACCTTGACCCTTTCGGGTTCGGGTCACAGAATACCTAACGAAAAGACCCTTATGGAGGGTTCCCGGAACTCTCAGTCCGGTTAGGCTCTTTTGTACGCCTGAATGAATGGAATCACCCTTTGCGCATGGTCTCAGTAAGGGAAACATCATGGCTCAACTCCAATCCTGAGAGGGTCTGGAGCAGGCTGAACTTGGTGGAAGACTGGCAGCTCTGGTGTGAGGATTTGACCGAATCTTCTTGGTTGACGGGGCGATCGGCCTCTCTGGGGAGTCGTTTTTCGCTCCAATGGAGCCAATCGGTGCCTTCTCCTTTACGTGGTGGTGAAATAATCCTGATTCAGGATCACCATGCCATCCGGGTGCTCGGCCAGAAGACAGTCTACGAAACGGTTTTGGGTGCTGGGAAAAACTCCATGGAGGGCGATTCACAACATTATGAATCGGTAGAAGGTGCATGCGAAGTATACAAGTTGGCCTGGAGCTCTGGTTGGGGGCCTCTAAAAAGCGAGGCATGCCTTTCCGTCGCTGCCGATGGTCAGGGGACTTGGGTAGAATTTTTAGTGAGTTGGCGTGGTCTCGGAACTTGGAGAATCGATCGTCATCTTGAAAATTGTGCAAATATGCAACGACGTTGGCTTGCAGGTCTGCAGGAAAACATGGAACGAATAGGAACCATTGGATGACAGTCCCCGAAACTCCCATGAGAACGCTTTGGTATATGGGAGCGAAAACACGATTATGTGAAGAATTTATAGATGGAGCGGTGAGGGATTTAATCTCTCCCGGCGAGACTTTGCTCGATGCCTGTTCAGGTACAGGTGCTGTGGGCCGTTGGTTCGCCGGTGATTATCGAGTCCTCGCGAATGATGCGCAGTACTTTTCCTCGGTGATCGCCAGTGCTCACTTGGAGGTCGAAGCAGATTGGTTTTCTGCTCTCGACCTGATAGAGCCTGAAACTGACCTGGCTCAGATAAGAGACAAGAACTTTTCAGAACTCGAGAAACTTTTCGGTTCGAGTATCGAAATAGAGCGAAGATTTCTAAAAGAGATAAATACTGCGAGTACCGAGAGAAGTGATCTTTTCGAGCAATATCGGCAGTTTTGCGATCTGATGCCGGTCCCTTTTTCCGATCCACAATCTCTGCCTGAAGGGGTTCTTGATCCGTTTTCAGATATTCGTGGAGAGTTACCTCGACTCCTGAATAGTTGTAGGTCTGGATCTCGATTTACGCCTGCGATGATGTGTACGGTGTATTGGGGACAGGTGTATTTCAGTATCGAGCAGTCGATAATGATTGATTCTATTCGTTGTGCCATCGAAGCTATTCCAGAGTCTTCTGCTCACCACAAACAAAAAAAGGCTCTTTATCTTTCAGCATTACTGCATGCCGTATCCGTCAGTACTTCTGGAACAAGTCACTTTGCTCAGCCTCGATCAGTTGAAAAAGATAATGAACTTCTCGCGGTCGTGAAAAGAAGATCCACCGATATTCCAGAACAGTTTGAATTGGCTTTAGATGCAATTCGGAAAGAGGTCCTTGAGCGGCCACGACTTCCTGGAAACAAAGTCTTTTGCCATGACATTCTGGAGTTGTTGGCGGAGGGGAATGCACTCGAAGACGAGAATGTCGATCTTGTTTATTTGGATCCACCCTACACGTCTGATAATTACAGTCGCTTTTATCATGTCCTCGAAACTCTGGCTCGGTACGACTATCCCGATCTACAATTAAGAGGTGAGGAACTGACTAAAGGTAGATATCCGGTAAGAGAAATGAGATTCACTTCTGATTTTTGTAGTGGCCCCCATGTAGAAGACGCTTTTCGAAAAGTCGCCGAAGGATGCAAGAAGAAGGGCGCTAAGTTACTGATCTCCTATTCGGGCGATACAGGGCTATTGACGAAGAGATGGTTGGAACAAGGACACACCAATCCCGCTGCCCGACTGAGAGAGTTGTTACTGGAATACTTTGCGACAGTTGAAATCAGGGAACAAAAGTTGATGCATTCTGGTCAAGGTGATTCCAATCGCCCAGTGCAGGAGTTGCTCCTGCTTTGTGAGGATTGACATTGAGGTGGCTGGGAAACAAAACTGCCCTCTTAGAAGAGATCTTGAACGCTGCAGTCTCTGCCGGTTATTCGGGAGGAACCGTTTGTGACCTGTTTGCAGGGAGCGGAACCGTAGGACGATTCTTTAGAGCGCAGGGTCACCGAGTGGTTTCCACGGATTTGATGAAATGTTCGGAAGTCTTTCAGAAAGCATATTTGGAAACAACATCTCCTCCAGCATTTGAAGCACTCTCTGAATATTGGAAAAATCTGGAGCCGCTACCCGGTACACGCTTGTCGAATGTCGAGAGCCCTGATTTGGGGAAGTGGCGACCATTTTTGTGTCTTTCCCGCTACTTAGAAGAGGAACTTCCTCCCAGGGAAGGAGTCTTGTTTCGACAGTTTTCCAATGCAGGGGAAGCACAGAGAAATTATCTGACGCCTGAAAATGCAGCTCGCCTAGATGCGATTCTCGGATTGCTACGGTCTTGGATAAAAGATGCCCGGATCGAGGAGCAAGAAGTCTGGGTATTGTTAGCCAGTTGTATCGATGCCGCTGACAGGGTGGCGAATATTTCTGGGACATACGGTGCGTATCTCAAAACCATCCAGAAAAGTGCATTACGTCCGATGCAGTTGAAAGCTCCTGCTTTGGTTTTTGGTCCTACAGGACAAGCGAATTCTAAAGATGCCATCGAGTGGGTCTCAGAGATTGATTGCGATCTTCTTTATATAGATCCTCCGTATAATCAGCGTCAGTATCCGGCTAATTATCATCTGCCAGAAATTCTTGCGACGCTTCCATTCGAAAATTCGGATGAGCGTATCGAATCTTCCGTCTACGGAAAGACAGGGTTGATTCCATGGAAAGAAAAGGCTTCTCCACTTTGTAGCCGAAGGGGGAGTGATTGCTTTCATGCCATGCAGAGTATGATCGAGAATTCAAAAGCCAATATCATCGTTTTTTCGTATAGCGAAGAAGGAATACTCAATCGCTCTGAAATCGAAACTATTCTTTCAAACTGGTCCGGGGGAGCTGGTCGTCGTAAGCCGAGATTGATCGAGATCCCTCATCGAAGATTCAGAAGTGACTCTGATGAAGATCCCGCTACTGGAGAAACTCGAAGGAACTTTAAGCCAGCTCCTGGGCGGACCAGAGATCAGGTTCACGAATGGCTGTTCGTTGCGAGTCAGGTTTCGGATGTCACAGGGGTAAAAGGGTGAGCATCACTGAAAGACTATTAGAGTGTGTAGCATTGTTGATGGCCGCATGTGCGGTTGCAGCGGCAGCAGTCGGATCTCATCTTTTAGAGCAGAGATGGCCAGAGGCGAACTCTTCTCAGCAGTTTGCAACGGCAACACGAATGTTGTTTTGGCATGCCATAGGACTATGGATTTGTTCGAGACCTGGAAATGGTACTTATCGGCAGGGGATACTCATGGGGTTCTCCTGTTTCCTTTTTTGTTTAGCCGTATATTCGTCAGCATTGGGAATATTTCCAATACTCATATTTCTCGCTCCTGTGGGTGGATTAGGCCTGATTTGTTCGTGGTTATGGTTGGTTGGCTCAAAAATCTGGAAGTTGAAACGCCCAAGGAAATAACATAAACTACTTATTGGTAATGGATTATGACTGAATTTAGCAGCGTATTACAGTGCTGGGCTTGACCGATAATGTGGTGTACCCCTGATGATATCCTGTTACATTATGTACTAATTGCATGAATTGTATTTTAGGCATTGAATGGATGTCGATTCCCTTTCGGATGAATTTATAGAACAGCCAAGGCATTAGCGTTTATCAATTCAAACGTATGCTCGAAACATATTGAGACGCTATTAAATATGAGTTTGGAAAAATCGAAGTGCTATTGACATTTCGGATACCACTGTTGTTGCGCAAAATATTATCAACAAATCTCTTTAGAAGTAGTCATACGCTTTGTGTATGGTTCCTGACTCTAGGGATCCTGAGTCTATTCATGATTCCAAATTTCGGCCATTCTGCAGATCTCAACATTCGTGATGGCCGATCGTTGGGGCCTCTCGCTAAAGATGTTGAGAGCGCCGCAATGTTAGACGCTATTCAGTTTCTCGGTGAAACTACTGCGTTGAGCCTGACTCTTGATTGGGTTCGTGAAATTTCTGGAAATCAGGTTCAGTTGGCGTGGCGGCAAGAGCGAGATGGTATTCCCGTTCGCGGGGCTGTCGGCCGTTCATTGCTCAAGAAAACAGATGATGGATCTTGGTTTGTTCATTACAGGGCCTATTGCGGTACTTCCGAAGAACTGGTGAGTGAACCTCTGCTTCAAGACTCAGGAATGAAGGAAGAGGCTGATCGTCTATTCCCTCAGAGATCCTGGAGCGCTGGCCGTCTGGAATTCGTCCCCAATGAAGAACAATCACCAGAGCTCGCTTGGGTCTTTCATGGTTCAGCACTCGATGAATCTCTGCACAGTACCTTTCAGTTAGATTTCTCTGCCGTAGATGGACGATTGATCCAAGCAGAGGAAGTGGTTTGTTCTATCGATGCTTCCGGAACGGTCTCCGCCATCAGAACAGAGGGGCTTGGTCCTCCGGGGACTTCTTCGGAGGTTTTATCGGGGCTAAGGGGATCCTTGGTCAGTGGTGGTGGCAACCAAACCTATAGCCAAATAAACGGCGATTACTTACTGACCTCTGCTTCCAACAATCTTACTGTCCTCGCTGAGCTTCAGGGAATTTGGGGAAATGTTTCTAGCCTTTCAGCCGCGAACATTACAGTTTCTGAACCATCGGGGTCAGGAAATGTTGATCTTGTTTTCGATGGTGGAGGAGATACCCATCTCATCGCTCAGTTGAATGCATTTCATTTTATAGAACAGTCCTACAGGCTTTTTGTAGATTCCCCAGGGGGATTTCCAGCGATGTCGACTCCGGTCAATGCGACCACAGGAATGTCGGGAACGTGCAATGCCTTTTACGATCCTAGCCAGCAACTGCTCAGGTTTATTCGTGCAGGTGGAGGTTGCGTCGATAGCGCATATTCGACCGTTGTGATGCACGAGTTTGGTCATCACGTAGTGAACTCTCTCAATCTGGCTCAAGGAGCATTTGGAGAAGGATACGGAGATTCGTTAGCGATCGTATATCTCCAGACAGGAGTGATCGGACAAGATTTCCAAGGTCCTGGATTACATGTACGAAGCGTGGGCGCGTCCAATGTCTCTGTACCTTGTTCAACAGGAATACATTTCTGTGGACAGGCACTGGGGAAATTCTGGTTCAATCTTGGTAATAGTTTGCGGAATGATTTGGGCACAGTTGCTGGTCAAGAAGTGCTGGAAACACTTTTTGTCAATTGGTCTGGGATGACCTTGGGTGGTGTTAATGGATATCCCATTCGAGATGAGATCGTTCTGGAAGTTTTGGTAGCCGGTGATGATGATGGAGATCTTTCAAACGGAGCTCCTTATTGGAATAACATCTGTTCCACTGCTTCCGCAGGTGGATTGACATGCCCAGATTTGGCAACCTTGTCTCTCTCGCTGATTGAGGGGCCTGGTGACTTGATCGAACCAGGAATTCCTCAGGCAGTAAGATTTTCGTATCAGACGATTTCGTCCTCCCCAGCAGCGGGTCAGTGTGAGATTCGGTTTAGAGAATCTGGAAGTACGATTTGGCAGGTCGCAGCCCTTGAAGTGATATCTACAACATTGTTAGAGGGCGAGATTCCTGATCAGGCTTGTATGACTTCACTGGAATGGTATGTACGAGTTCCTGACCAGGGAGGATTTGTCACTCAGTACCCTGCTGAAGGCCCTACGCAACCACTCACTTCTCTTGTCGCGACTTCGAGAGTGGTGGTCTTAGAGGATCCGCTTTCTTCCAATCCTAGTTGGAGTACTTCCCTTCCGTCTGACACGGCATTGGTCGGTCGATGGGAGTGGGGCGTCCCTGTCGGTTCTGGAGCACAAGCTTCCGCAGGAGTTCCTTCTCCCAGTGGAGACTCGAGTGGTTACTTCACAGGACTTGGTTCTGTAGGTGACACCATGGGTGCTCATGATGTTGATTTCGGAGATACCACTCTGACAAGCCCTGAATTTCCGATCGATAGTTCAGTTCGAAGCGAAGTGACATACTGGCGCTGGTTCAGCAATAATGCATCTGTCAGTACTCCAGATGATTTCTTGACCATCTCGAAAAGTTTGGACGGTGGAGCGTCTTGGATTGTCGTCGAGGAGTTGGGACCTGGTCATCCAGAAGCCGAGGGTGGTTGGTATCAGAGCGGATTCGCGATTGAAGCAGGAGCTTCAGGCAATAGCACAGTGCGGTTGAGATTCAATACCGGAGATCTTGCGGGCGGTAGTATTGTCGAAGCAGGTGTCGATCTGATTCAGATCTCGGCGATTGAGTGTGAAGTTGTCAATCCTCCACCTCCGCCACCCGTCAATAACGAGTTTATTCGATCGGATTGTAACGGTGACGGCAATGACGATTTGAGCGACGCAGTTCAAATCTTGGAAGTTCTATTCGGAAGTTCAGCAGGTTTTCAGTGCGAAGATGCTTGTGATATAGACGATGGGGGATCTGTCGATCTTTCCGACGTGATTCAACTTCTTCAGACTTTGTTTGGTGGAATAGGGGTACCCAGCAACGGAATTTGCGAGGCCGACTCGACGACGGATGGTTTGGATTGTGTGAATCCGGGAAGTTGCCCCTAATCCATCCAACGAACCGATGTGTCTCGATATGCCAATAAATTGTTACTTCCACCATCCTCATATTGCCGATATGATCAATATCGGTACGTATAACTAATAATCACACATTGAGATAACCCTCCATACGTACCACATGTTTATGCGGCAAATGCTTATTTGATAATAAACACAGCGAGGTGGGGGGAAGGAATGGCCATGAGATCCAATGGATCTTTATACCAGAAGCAATTATCGGGGATGACTCTCATTCCAACGTTAGATGAAGGTTTACAAACGACATCTGATATGAAGGAAAAGGATAATAGGTCCATTCTTTTTATTCTGCTATTCGTGTTGTTGTTAACCGGATTTCAGAGTCTTCAAGCAAGTGCTCAAGACTGGCTGGAGCGCCCTTATGCCGGAGAGAGGGATTCCTCTCTCGAACAGTTCATGGAAAGTTATCCTGATGTCTTCGTCCGAAAGGATGATCTGGGCAGGATTCAACTCTATGGAGCTCGGTTTACATCTGGCATCACAGATGATGAAGCAGTAGATCTGTTCCTCGAACGACATGCTGTCGCTTTTGGCATTCACCCTGGAGACCTTGAACTCCTGTATGCGACGGACCTTCCCACTCAGGAAGCGACAGTCCGCGGATATCGTCAGGTGATAGATGGTATTCCCGTTGAGCATTCGGCATTTCGATTACTTTTGCGTCCAGACCCCGTTTCAGGCAGGCCGACTTTGGTTTATGCCGCTGGGCATTTGGCACATGAACCTGTTTCCGGATATGCACCCGTTGAGATTTCCGCAGAAGAGGCTTTGAGATTGGCGCGCCAAGATTGGCGTGGCAGTGAAAATTTGAATTGGTCCAAGGCGAAACTTCTTATCGAAGCGAGTGCCAGTTTAAGAAGTGATTCTCGACTTGTTTACCGCATTGTGGCGACGGGAAAGACTCCTGCTCAGGCAGAGGATTGGGCTATCAACGTCGATCCTTCTTCAGGCCGAACCCTCGATGTACGGAATCAAATACTACATGTCGATATTGAAGGAACTGTTGAAGGCAGAGTCACCACCGGTGGTTTACCCGATACGCCTTCGAACCCTCCGAATGCAACTCCTATTTCAGGACTCTCGATTTCTGTACCTGGAGGTCAGTTCTCTTATTCGAATGGAGCGGGTGAATTCGTCATCACTCATAACGGAGTGGATCAGGTCGACCTTCAGACAGGGCTGTCGGGGCGATGGTCCACAGTTGTGAATGAGGGGGGAGTGAATTTGTCAAATACGACGTCTGTCAACCCTCCAGGACCCGCGTTCATAGAGTTGAATCCTGTCTATGACCCACTCCAAGTTGCAGAACTGAATGCATATCACTTCACACATCGGACGCATGATTTTATTCGATCGAGAACTCCGGATGGTGTTCTCGGAATCGATGTTCCGATCACAACGAATGTAAATATTGTTGATACCTGCAATGCATTTTTCAGCCCTGGAGCTCAGAGCATCAACTTTTTCCAAGCGGGTGCTGGCTGTGTGAACACCAGCTACGCGAGTGTTATTTCCCATGAATATGGACACTTCATCGTGGACAGGCTTGGATTAGCACAAGGAGGCTTCGGGGAAGGATTCTCCGACGTCGTCAGTATGTTGCAGTTCGATGATCCCATCATTGGAAGAGATTTTCTCGGGCCAGGTACAGAAGTTAGAGATCCGATTGCGGCAGGAATCCAATTCCCATGTGCGTCGACATCCGTTCATACATGCGGACAAATTTTGGGGTCCACCTATTGGCGTATCCGAGAAGGATTCGGGGCTACCTTGGGATCTGCGGAGGGTCTTGAGCAGACCCGACAATTGTTTGTCGATTGGTTATTGATCACCATCGGTGGATTGGGCGATTCCAGCGCTCACCCGGAGACTGCGATTGAAGTCTTAACTTTGGATGATAACGATGGAGAACTTGGAACAGGAACTCCCAATTTCGATTTGATCTGTTCCGCATTTGCGGCTCACTCCATCGATTGCCCAGTGCTTCCGGAACTCGTGATTAGCTTTCCAGATGGACGTCCGCAGGAACTCCAGCCAGCCATCGCAGCCTCTTTCAGAGTAGACGTGATACCAGGGTTGAGTTCTGTGAATCCTGATTCCGGGGTGCTATTTCACCGGCAAGGAAATACAGGGGCTTTCTTAGAGGAGCCCATCGTTCAGGTGTCGGGTGATATTTTCTCTGCGACCATTCCTGAGCAACTTTGTGGGGATGAGATTCAGTACTACATTCGCTTTCAGAATTCTGTCGGAGCAGAATTCTTGCGACCTGAATCGGGAGCTACTGCTCCTTACACCGCATTGGTGTTCACTTCGATTCAGGTTGATTTCGCAGATGACATGGAAGCTGATACGGGTTGGACGGTTGGAGAGCCTACAGATACCGCAACCACTGGAATCTGGGAGCGAGTCGATCCCATAGGAACCGCTGCTCAACCAGAATCCGGCCATGGATCCGGAGGGGCAGTGGCTTGGGTGACCGGGCAAGGTCTCATAGGAGGAGCCCTAGGAGAGAATGACATTGACGGAGGAGCCACTACACTGAAGTCGCCCGTCTTTGATCTTTCAGGATCGATTGGCGCAGCATGGGATTCAGAAATCAGTTACTGGAGATGGTACTCCAATGGAACGGGTGCAACGCCATTCACGGATACTGCTCAGGTGGAAATCACGAACGATTTGACCAACTGGGTTGTTGTTGAAGTACTGGGTCCCAATAGTGGTCCCGATACTTTAGGAGGATGGGTACAGCACACATTCCTTCCGCTCGACTTCATCAGTCTTTCCGATACCGTCCAATTGAGATTCATTGCACAAGATGCGGGAACAGGATCCATCGTTGAGATGGCCATCGATGATCTGCAGATTCAAAATAGGTTCTGTAATTTAGGTCCCATCTTCAGGCGTGGAGATCCCAATGGGGATGGAAGCGTAGATGTTTCTGATGCGGTCAGTATGCTTCAATACTTGTTCGAGGGATTACCCATCTCCTGCGTAGACGCGGCTGATTTTGCAGATAACGGTAGTGTGAATATTGCAGATCCCGTAGGACTTGTTGGTTTTCTTTTTGGTGGAGAGTCTCCTCCAGCTCAGCCATACCCGAATTGTGGAACTGATATCAATGATACAGATGCGCTTCCAGATTGTCAGACTCAAGTGAGTTGGCCCTAACGAGAGATCTTTGGATCGTATTGAGAGTGACGACACTTAAAAAAATGCCCTTTTATGTCAGAAACATAAGAGGGCATTTTTTTGTAACATCGTCTGTTGAGGGAGAGATTCTTTGTATTTGTCAGAGAATGTCGTGCAGAGAATCAGGCTTCAGCAGCAGAAGAGATTCTATGCGCCCAGTTCGGGAAGTCTGCCGGGTCAAAGTCGCAGGGATCAGGGAAAGCTACATCTTCCCCCGAATTGGTCGGGATCAAATGAACGTGAACATGGGGAACTTCCCAGCCGACTACCATCATTACGACACGTTCGCACCCACTGGCCAATTTCAACTTTCTTGAAACGAGATGCACTGCTTTCCAAAGTTGTGCGTGGGCTTCGGGAGTCAGATCTGTAATGTGGCTGATCTCTTCTTTGGGGACGACCAGACAGTGACCCGGTTTGACAGGGCGAATGTCAAGAAATGCCAAATGATGATCGTCTTGCCAAACTTCGTGACAGGGAATATTACCGTTAATTATTTGAGTGAAAATACTGCTCATGTTTAGGACTTCCAGCCCTCATAGTTGGCGATAGTTGAGCGGAAGCTGGCAGGGACTTCGATGGGATTGAAATTTTCATCAATCGCACAATGGGTCGTCCACCCAGAAGCGATCAATCGATTTTCACTTTTGTGTCTAATTTTAACAGCGAAGGTGAAAGAGCTGTGACGAATCTCTTTGGTACAAACATCGATGGAGAGCACGTCATGAAGTCGTGCGGGCGATTTAAAATCGAGGTGAGCATTGACCACTACATTTTCAAAATCGCGAATCGGCCTTAATCCTTCGGCGAGACCCAGGTTGAGAAGATACTCAACTCTGCCCACTTCCAGATAAGTGAAATAATTACCATGAAAGACAATGCCCATGGCATCTGTCTCTGGTAGGCGAACCTTTACGGTAGTCGTAAAGTGGAAATCAAGATTCTCTATGTGATTATTTCTGGATGAGGAGTCAGGAGTTGACATTTATCCTCCTTGATTGAGTTTAAGACCCTGTTTGCTTGCCATGATTCACATGGCATCATCTTCTACGCGAGATGATTGTGATGACAGATGGCAATGATTTGCAATACTGTCGTCCTCACACTCACCCTATGACATCACAGGATGTCCCATACGGGTAGTCAATTTCGGATCCGGAGGGAAATTGCCGAGCGAATCAGAGGAAAACTATCTCAGAGCGATCTGGAAATTAACCGGGGAAGATTCTGACGAATGGATTTCTACAGGTCAGGTCGCAGATCGTGTGGGTGTTTCACCCCCATCAGCGACGAGTATGGTCCAGCAACTCTGTGAGAGAGGTTGGTTGCACCATAAGAGGTATCAAGGTGTTCGATTGACGGTCGAGGGAAGAGAGCTGGCGGTCCAAACGGTCAGGCGTCACAGGATTCTGGAGACTTATCTCGCCACAATATTGGGCATTTCATGGGACAGGGTAGATGCTGAAGTCGAAAGACTGGAGCACTCCGTCAGTGATGAAGTTATTTGTCGAATGGAAGAAGCGCTCGATTTCCCCGATAGGGATCCTCATGGATCTCCGATTCCAGATAGGCAAGGCCGCCTTCCTGGTGGGGTTGATTTAAATCTGGCTCAAGCTCCGCTATCAATAGAACTGAAAGTGGTCAGAGTGGTCGACGCTCTCCCTGAAGTTTTGAACTGGTTGGGTGAGCGAGGAATCAAACCGGGTGAAGTCGTCTTTTTAGAAGCAAGGGAACCTGCGGGCGGTCCTGTACTTTTGAGAGTTGTCAAGGACGATCGCTCTTTGGCGATCAGTGGGGATCTATCCCGTTCGATCTGTGTCAAAGAGATAGCTTAATTTTTTCGCACCAAAGATATCAATGCGCTGGACGGTCGGCAGACTCGTCTCCTTCTTCTAGAAGTTCCATGAGACTTTCATCGAGATGATGCTCAATCCTATGAGCAGGGCTTTCCAAGTGATCAGATGGTAAGCCAAGTCGATCAGCAGCAAATCTTTGCCACAAACTTCTCTTTCTGAGCAAGGTTTTTGCGATTCTTTCACCCCGTCCAACAGGACGACCACTTCTGAGTTGCCCAAAGATCACCAGTTGCAGATGGGCAAGTCCTGAGATTGAAAAGAAGGCTGGTGCATGGAACTGGTTTCCTTTTTTCGATAACTCCAGCGAATCAGCGAGTAGGTCTTCTTTTGCAACCCTTAGTCTCCAAGTGATCATTCGCAAAGCTACGGGAAGTAATCCCCTAGAAGGGGCAAGGAATACTGCGAGAAACAAGAAGCCTCCAGCTGTCACTGCGATCATTCCCGGCACGTTTGTGTCTATGATATAGACGGCACTATAGGTTCCAAAGAAAGCGGATAGCAACCCGACAATGCAGCTGACGATCATCATGTAACCGAACTGATTACAGAGTATTCCTGCAATAGTCGCTGGTACAGCAATCATGGCGACGACAAGAATCGATCCCACTGCTTCGAAGCAGGAAACTGCCGTGAGCGCCACAAGCATCAAGAGACTTCTTTCGAGAGCTTTAACAGGTAATCTCATCGATCGTGCGAGCGCTGGATCAAAGGCACATACTTTCCATTCTTTCCAACAAAGCATCATTGCGATGATATTGATCAGCAATGCTACTGAAACTGAAACCAAAGATCTGGGAAGTGAAATTCCTACAATCTCTATGCGTTGGAAATGTGTAAACTCAATCAGGCCGTATAGGACGCAATTTGCATCGAGGTCCACTTCTCTGGTGAACATTTCGATGAGAACGATTCCTAAGGAGAAGAGGGTCGTGAATACAACTCCAAGGGCAGCGCCTCCATCTACTTCCGCTCGATCTCTCAGCCATTCAGCAAGAAATGACAACAAGAGTGCGGATACCATCGCTCCGATAAACATTGGGGCGACATCTCTCGAACCTGTAAAAATAAATCCTAATACCAAGCCAGGTACCACACCGTGGGCAATCGCATCACCGAGCATGGCTCTATTTCGCAAGGTCAAATGAACCCCGACCATCGAGCATGAGACGGTTGCCAAACAAGCCACGAGTAGTATTTCGAACATCGCGGGATCGAGGAATATTTGCATCATGACGGCTTCTTGTCTGGACTTGGTTGATCCAAGAGTGGACGCGATGACAGAAGTTTTTCGATGTCTTCTTCATCAAGATCAATCAGGTTTCGGTCGATCTCTGCAGCGTCATCCAGCCATCTGATCCATTTCTTCCTTGCTTCTACGGACCGTTGAGCTCGTATTATTCCTTCGGAGGTTAACTGGAGGTGTGTACCCGCCTGTAAGACATACCCATTGCTTTGACACAACCGTAATGCATCGGGTCGAGCTCTCATTGATCCTGCAATGATTCTTTCTTTAGCCACGAAATCATTGCCTTCCTTCAAGTTCTCGAAGAGGTGAACGAGAATGCGTAGCATTTCTCTCCGTTGGCTCCTTTGCTTCCAGCGGAGTCGTTTTCCTACAAGCCCACGATGTGGGGCGAGAAGCATCGACAGGAAAAAAAAGAAGGAAGAGCAGAGTATGACAACCGGGCCAGTGGGTAGATCGACACGAAGGGAACTGAGAAGTGTTCCAGAAATACCTGACGCAGCGCCAATGAGGGCGCTGATGGCCATCATGATCGTGAATCGGTCAGTCCAAAATCTGGCGGTCGCAGGCGGAATCACCACGAGAGCCGCTGTCAGGACGACTCCCACAGCGGGAAGCGAGATGACAATCGTCAAAGACAGAAGAATCATGACGATGAAATCGATGGTATTCATCCTCATCCCTGTACTGCTTCCAAATGCAGAATCGAAACAACTGGTCAGAAATTCCTTGTGTAATAGAATGACGATCAAGCTCATGAGAGTCGCCGCGCCTGCGAGAATCAGTGATTCTTGTTGGAGCATTCCTGCAGCCTGACCCAAAAGAAAGTGATCGAGGCCGGCCGAGAAAGCACCCGGACCGGATCTTTGCGCCAAGCTGAGTAGGGCGATGCCTGCTCCAAAAAATACTCCCAGAACTGAAGCCGTGGCGGAGTCAGGACGTATCCTGGAAACGACAGGCAGTCTGGAAACGAGACCTGCTCCCACCAGAGTCGTGATCAATGCACCCGTCCCCAACGCCCAATAGGATTGGCTTCCTGCGATCAGAAAACCGAGCACGATTCCGGGAAGGGTGGAATGGGCGAGGGCGTCAGCCAATAGGGCTCGCTTCCTCAGCAGAAGCAAGCTTCCAATGAGGCCGCAACAAATCCCTAGTGTCGAAGTGCCAACGAGCACAACCAGTGTATTTGGCAGTATCAACGTTAGCCTCTTTTACCGGTCGATCTTCCGGAGCGAATTCTTCTTACGGCCTCTGCGGCTTCATCGAGAAGTGTGAGTTTTCCTCCGTAGGTGCGTAGCAGATTCTCTCTAGTAAATGTGGTGGCTGTCGGGCCTGCCGCGACTAAGCGTAGATTTAAAAGTAATACGTGATCAAAAAAGTCTTCAACGGTTTGAAGATCGTGATGGACGATGACGACAGTTTTCTGAGCTTTTTTAAGATCGATTAATATTTCTCTAATAGTGACTTCTGTGGCAGCATCGACTCCTGCAAACGGCTCGTCCATGAGGATGATTTTTGTATCCTGAGCCAGTGCCCTTGCAATGAATACTCTCTGTTGCTGTCCTCCGGAGAGCTCTCCTATTTGTCTCGATTTAAAGTCTGCCATGCCTACAGCATCGAGGCACTGCATAGCCCAATCTCTCTGGGCTTTACCTGGCCAGCGAAACCAACCCAAACTTCGATAGGTTCCCATCATCACCACATCGAGAACTTGAATGGGGAAATCCCAATCGACACTTTCTCTTTGCGGAACAAATCCGATTAATTCTTGGGATTGGTCACGGGGGACGTCGAAAATTTTGATCCATCCGTTTGCAGGTTTATAGGTTCCCAGAATACAACCGAGAAGAGTACTTTTTCCGGCACCATTGGGTCCGATGACAGAACAAAGAGATCCCTTGGGGATTGATAAGTCGATGTCCCATAGCACAGGCTTTTCTCTATATGCCATGGTGAGGTCGTGTATTTCGATCGCGGGGTCTTTCATTTCAGGCCCTTTGCAATCGTGTAGGCATTGTGCAAAACCATGTTTCTCCAAGATTCCGCTCCACTTCCGGGTGGCCCCGGAGCATCGCTATATAGAGTGCCTCCGACAGTGAGGAGATGTCCCATTTTTTGGCACCCTTCTATCAAGGCCCGTACATTTCTTTCCGGAACGGTCGCTTCAACAAAGATTGCTGGAATCTTTTTGTCACTGAGTAGTCGAACGAGTTCATTTACTCTGAGAAGAGAAGGCTCTGACTCGGTACTGATTCCTTGAATGCCATAAACTTCGAGACCGTATCTCTTTCCGAAGTAACTGAATGCATCGTGCGCAGTGACGAGAATCCGATTTTCCTCAGGAATAGATTGAATGAGGGAGTGAACTTCCTTGTTGAGTTGCTGGAGATCCATCTCGAGCTTGTTGAATGAGAGATCGAGTTCAGTTTTTGAAAGTGTTGGAAATTCGGAGAGGGATTCTTTCAGAGTTTTACAAACTGAAATCCAGATCTCAACATCCAACCAGAGATGTGGATCAGTAGCACCTGATCGATCTTTGAGAAGTTGTTGTTCAGGAATTCCATCACAAGCAGAGATCGATCGTCGAGTTCTTCCCCCGGGAAAAGTCGCGTCTAGGTTGAGAAGTATTTCGGACATTCTGCCTTCGAGATGAAGGCCGTGGTGGATAATCAGGTCTGCTCGCAACATCCGCCGGACGTCGGCGGGAGTCGGTTTATAAAGGTGGGGATCAACACCTGTTCCCATCAGAAAATCGACTTGAACATGGGGGGGAACCAGTTCACGGACAGGATCGGCCAACATTCGGGTGGTGCAGAGGATGCGAAGTTGCTGTTCTTCAGGATCTTCAGTCTGTTGAACGCAACTGACGAGGAGCAGCAGAGCAAAGAGCAGCGCCCGCACAGGGAGTCGAAAATCGGCAGAATAGAAGAATTGAAGGAACATACCTCCATTTTCAGGGATCAGAGTCTCCGATCAAGATTTAATCATGACAAAAAATAGGTTTAGTCCAGACTAAATATAGGGACGGTAACGATGGTTAAAATCGGCATGATTTGAAAACTAGTCGCAATAGTCACGTAGGGTGATATATTTATCGGAATATCGTATATGTGACTCAGGCGTTCTATTTCGTCATTATTCGCTCATCAGCGTTATTTTTGGGATGTTTAAAGAAATGTTTGCTTATCGGCAATTTTCCAAGCACCAGTTACCTTTCTTGTCCAGTTTCATCTTCATGTTTTTCTGTGGTCCAGGAGCTCAGCTCTTCGCCGTTGAGATTCTGGTCCCTCAAGAAGTTCCCAGCATCATCGAAGCCATCGATGCTGCAGAAGATGGAGATGTCATTTGGGTTTCCCCGGGTGATTACGCTGGCCCTATCGATTTGATGGGCAAGTCCATTCAACTGATT
>JAACCY010000251.1 GCA_009937185.1 Planctomycetia bacterium | reverse complement strand
TTCAACTTCAGATTGTTGCTTACGATTTTCAAGGTCCTCAGAAGTTCTGCGTTCCCTGATCGCATCTTGGCCTCTCAAGTCACCTTCGTGTGAGGCCATAGAGTTACGCAAACGGGATTGCTCAAACACCAGTCCGAGATCTTGATCTTTAAGATCTCGAATAGTCGAGTCCAACTCTTCCTGCTTCGACAGCTGACGAGCATGATCCTGCTTCAATTCAGCAAGAAGTTGACGCAATTGGCGAAGTTCCGTGATCGCTTCTCGAATACGGCTGCGTGCTTCAGTACGTCTCTGACGATAATCTTCTTCAACAATTACAAGTTCTTCAAGTTGTCGCTGCCGGTCCTCATTACGAATATGCCCCTGATCTTGTTGATCTTTCATTTGGGCGCGTCGTCCTTCGATTCCCTGTAACGCAACGCGTTTTTCAGTCTCAACTTGACGTACTTCCTCGAGTTGACGATGAAGTACCTCTATGTCATTTCTAACTTTTTCCACACTACTATCGAGTTGGGTCGAAACTTCAGCGATCAATTCCCGAAGTGTATTTCGCCAGCTCAATCGAAACGTTAAAGATTCTTGCTCGTAGTTCAGTTTCTCAACATCGTCAGCCGCCAACACAGTACTTACATGTCTGAAGCGATCACGATCCTCAACAAATTTCCTCGCCTTGCCTGCCTGCATTTTCAGGCTGCGAATTCTTCTCTCAATTTCAGAGAGCTGATCCGTCACCCGAGTTAATTCACGCTCTGATCGGTCGAGTCGATTGATTGTTTCAGATCTCTGTTTACGAAAACTAGAGATTCCAGCGGCTTCCTCGAAAATTTTGCGACGTTCTTGAGCATTGGCATTCAGGAATGAATCCACCTGCCCCTGACCCAATACGGAATAGCCGTCCGCACCGATGCCGGTATCAGCAAAAATCGCCAAAATGTCTTTAAGACGACAACGACGACGATTGATTTCGTATTCACTGGTTCCATCACGTAGAAGAATCCGGCCGATTTCGACCTCTGCCGTTTCAATCGGCAAAGTGCCATCTTCATTATCAAACAGGAGTCTGACTTCCGCCCTGGAGTGTGCGGCTCTCTTCGATGTGCCTTTGAAGATCACATCCAACATCTCAGATCCACGTAGACCCTTGGCAGATCGCTCTCCCAAAACCCAACGAAAGGCATCCACGACGTTTGATTTTCCGCATCCATTTGGCCCCACAACAGCACTGGTTCCCGGGTCGAAATCAAACTGGACCGGATCAGCGAACGACTTGAAGCCCGCAAGGTGTATCTTTTTCAGGTGCAAGTTAATTCTCCTCGGACTTAGAGAGTCCGATCTCCTGATGATTGGAGGACTTTTGGGGGTTGGCCGGTCACTCGGAGGAGTTCTCCAAGCCTGTCCCAGCCTCCGCCTCTTCGACGGGAAATTCTGTCGAGCAATCTCTTCAGATCCCGTCGACCACGCTCAACTATAATGGACTCCAAAGCGATCACCGGAAGCGATTCGAGATCAGGAAAATTTCTTCCCATGTAATCGATGGATGACCTCGGGAAGTCGAACTCCCGAGCCCACCATATCGGCGCAGCGGCAGCCCGTATTTCAAGCCAGTCTGTTCTCCAGGGAGGATCTCCCCCCATTTCCAGAATCAGATCAAAGCAGCGTGTTCTTTGAGCCAAAACAGGAAGAACGTCCGGATCCGCAGGAAGTTGACCGGCCACTATCGGCTTTCTTGGAGAATCCACAGAAATAAGGACGGGTGGTGATGCTGACCGTAAAGCCCTAGAGAGACAGGGTCTCAAGCTGACGGGAATCATATCCGGGACGCGCAATATTAACTCCGCTGCCCCCGAACCAGAACTGCTGGCATGGATGAAGTCTTCGATCCATTCCTCACGCCCAGATTCTTCAAAAAGAAACCCTGGAGCAGGTCGGCCAGTGACCACTATTTCCCAACGAACTTTTGGGCCAGAAGGGGTCGCCTCTAAAAATCCCCGAATGCGCTCCCGCAATCGAGTCCAACGCGACCAAGCCTCCTCAAAGGAAACTTCGAGAGGTCCATCCAACACACCCGCAACCTGAACTTCTCCACTGACCCAGTCGATCTCTCTGATCAATTCTGATCCAACGGATTCAACGATATCTTTTTCTCCGAGAATGCTATTCATTTGCACCCGTCGACATAAGAAGCGGAATGGTTCCGTAGGATTTAGACCATCATGCAATGGCCAGTTTTGAGAAAGAATGGATCGGGAGAAAAATGTTTCCAGTTGTCGAGGATGCCCGAAATCCGTCAAGTGACGAGTCATCGCCTCCATCAATGTACCGGGTACCAGTTGGTCTGCTGAGTAACAAACCAAATGATCAAACTCTTGTGCCCAATCTTCGATGCCACAAGCGCGACAAGCATCTCTCAGTGGTTCGATGAACTCGTGACTTTGCCAGTCATGTGATTCAGAACCTATTTTTTCAACGACGACTTGGATGACGTCCTCAACGGAGTTTCCAAAACCTGTCATCGTATGCTGTTCTTCAAGAAGTTCCTTGGGATCGACGACTGTCGCCAAAATCTTCCTCAGGCGATCTACCAGCCTGGATCCATCATGAGATTCACCGCTGGACATCGGTAGTCCTCTCCTTACTGACAAGTCGGGTCAAAGCATGTAGAAATTCAGAAACGTCAGCAAACTCTTGGTACACAGAGGCGAAACGTACATAGGCCACTGAATCGAGATTCCTCAGATGCTCAGTGACGACTTCACCGATAAAGACGGAGGGCACTTCCTGGTCAAAATCTTCGCGGATGCGCTTTTCCACTTCATCCACAATCGTTTCCATACTCTCCATGGAAATCTTTCGCTTTTGGCAGGCTGTGATAATTCCGTCTAGAACTTTTCCACGATTGAAGGGCTCTCTACGAAGATCCTTTTTAACCACCATTCGTGGTGTCTCTTCGATTCGTTCGTAGCTGGTGAATCTCTTCGAACAGCCCTGACACTCACGTCTACGACGAACGGCAAGGCCATCAGAACTGGAGCGGGAATCGACGACTCGATCCTTTTCCGATCCACAACTGGGACATCTCACTGTAATAGCTCCCTCGCGAGTGCGGGTTGAATGACTCTCTTTTACGACCCAACCCCGGTAGGCCGCTTCATAGACCTTCACATTCTACTCGACGACAAGTGCTCTCTCAATGAGCACGACTCAGGAACCGGGCTTACTTACCGAGGCAAAATTTGGCGAAAATGCGATCGAGAACCTCTTCAGGAGTCGCCTCGCCGCTGATTTCCGACAGCCACTGTTGAGCCTCTCGGAGATCTGCCACGAGTAATTCGGGACCTGCCATGGCCCCCCTGCGGGCACGTTGAAGAGATTCCTTGCAACGCTCTAGAAGATGCCATTGGCGACGGGTGAATCGAAGGGCTGCAGAGTGGATCTCACCCGGATCCAACTGCACTGTTTTAAATAATTCAGATCTCAAAGAATTCACGCCTTCCCCATCGCTGGAACTGACCCAAAAGGCCTCTCCAAACTCTTCATGTAGGTGTGTTCTTTGATCCAAATGAGTCAGAACCTTGAGGCAACGATCTTTGATATCTTCAGGCAACTGTTGATATTCAGCCTTGATCGAATCCACCGATCGACGGCCGTCGACCACCCACAGAATCGCGTCGTCTCCGCAGATCAAGTCTCTGGCACGCTTGAGAGCAAGACGCTCTATTTCTCCACCCGGCTCCCGATCACCCGGAAGATCTAATATTTCCAGTGCCTGATCACCGTTATCGAGAAGGCCTCTGACCACATCCGTCGTCGTTCCCGCTTCTACGGAAGTGATCGCTAAATCTTCACCCACCAATATGTTCAACAGAGAGGATTTCCCAGCATTGGGCCAACCCCACAAGAGCACTCTAGGGACCCCAGGGCCCGACCGAGGCCATCTTCTTCTTTCCAACAGAGCGTCGAGGGCATCTTCGGCAGGCTGTAGGAGTTGCTCCAGTGCTTCCCCAGAAGGGGATTCAACTTCCTGTTCCGAAAAATCCAGCCCCGCCTCCAATAATGCAATAATGTCGATGAGTTGCCGTGAGAGCGCATCTATATTCTGAGCTAATTCTCCCGATAGAACTCTTCGGGCAGCCGCTAATGCAGTTCTGTCTTCCGCTTCGATCACCGTTGCTACAGATTCAGCTCGGCTCAGATCTATCTTGCCGTTCAGAAAAGCACGGCGGGTGAATTCTCCGGGAGTGGCAGCCCGAGCACCTTCGTCCGCAAAGCGACCCAGAACACCTTCCAAAATCGGCTGTCCACCGGGAAGAAAAAGTTCCACGCCCTCATTCCCAGTCCATGATTTCCCCTTTGCCCAAAACACGGCAACGGCAGGAATGGGAAAATCACTTTGCCCCCAGCGTAATTGAACTCTTGCGGGAGTTCGGGGTTCGATCAATGAGCCGGAACTGAGGCAGCGGTTCAATAGGCCCATGGATCCTTCCCCATCCAGCCTGAGTATCATGACTCTGGCTGGAGGAGGTGAACTGGAGAGAGCGAAAATGATCTCTCCTCCAGTGCTCTCTGGATCACGCATCGATACCTCAGGATCTGTTTTTCCCACGACCTGGACGCCCAGGCCCCTTACCGGGGCCGGCGGGGCCAGGAGAAGAAGCCCCTTGGGAAGCGACAACGGATGCTGCCCCGGGGCCTATTCCAGCGGCAGCCAATTCCTTACGAATCATCTTCTGCTCGACGATTCCGACAAGGGCAGAAATGATGAAGTAAATCAACAGTCCTGAAGCGAAGGAATAAAAGATAAATCCAAAGGCCATCATCATGAAAGTCATCATCTTTTGCTGAGCTTGCACCTGAGGATCGTCAGACTTGGGCATCATCCTTTGATTCACCAAAGTCACGACGACGTAGACGATTGGTAACAGATTGAACCACTGACCTAACAAGGGAAGCGCGAATGGCATCTGGAATAACATGTCTGGCTGAGTCAGATCATCAATCCAGAGAAATCCAGTTTGACGTAACTCTATGGCAACAGAAAAGGTATTGATGAGCGCAATCCAGATGGGCAACTGCATGAAAATAAACAGGCACCCACCGAACATTGCTGCGGGGTTGACGCCCTCTTGCTTGAACAGTTCCTGAGTCTTTCGATGCTGAGTCGTCGGGTCGCTCTTGTAACGCTCCCGAATCTCATCCATCTGAGGTTTGATGCGAGCCATCCCTTGTTGCTGTACCTGCATCTGACGCTGGTTTCTCTTGTTCACGGGATGCAAAACGGCACGAATACAAAAGGTTAGGAAAATTATTGCCAATCCCCATGATCCGAGAACCGATTCAGAGATTCTAAGAAGCCACAAGAACGGACGACACAACCAACCAAAGAAACCGTAGTCGATCAGTTGAATCGCATCCCAGCTTTGATTGGCATCGAGGACTTCTGGATCCTTAGGGCCGACAAAGAATGCATATTCATGCTCACTGCTAGGATCAATCATACGCCTGAAGCCGACCCGCATGGGCCAACCCTGAATGCCTTCATCTGAGTATTGATCATAGAGCGACTCGTTCACTCCAGGCGCGGCTCCTTTGACAATGAGATTCGCTGTCGGGAACTCGAGGCCGTCCTCCACCCGGATAACTTGGGCAAAGTAGTTACTCTCGAGCCCACCCCAGGCCACTTTGGTTTTTGTAACCTCACCGCTCTCCAGAGCTTCCACTCCAGAGTGAACCGCCTCCATGAGGGATCCATCTTTGTTTCGCTGAGCATGAACCCATTGATTCGGATAAGAGGCTGCTCTTCCAGACGCATCGAAGCGAATTCGCTCGGCACCAAGAATCTCGTAGTAAAGCTCAGTTCCCGCAGGCCATGTCCCACCAAAGGAGACACGGCTCGAAATCTCAAATCCGTCTTTGGGATGGATGGAGCAATGATGAATTACGAATTGATCGTCTGAAATTTGTGTCCGAAAACTGACCGAAGAATCTGTTTGCTTAAGGACTTCCCAATTCCGTTGGGTCAAATCCAGATTCAAGGAAGAGACTCGAAGTCCGAGTGCTCCCTGAGACTTCAACTTTGGCGAGATCACCGGTAAAGGGAATTCATCATCGACGGACTCGTGATAGCCCCTCAATAACGCCTCTGTGAGAATCGCACCCTGACTTGAAAACTTCAGATCCAAGTCCGAATTTGAGAGCGAAACAGAACGAACCGGAAATGTATTCGATCCTGCTGTCAACGCAGAGATTTCCGTAACAGCCTGAGCCGTTTTATTCGGTCCCGAATCTACAGCCCCAGAGGACAATTTCGGACGAGTAGGCAAAACCTCGGCATCTTGTCCGCCGACTGTGGTTTTAGAGACAACGGGATCAGAGACACCGGGATCAGAGGCTTGCTGATTCTCAGGAGGCGGAACGATCCAGTTGAGATACAAGATCGAAATCGCGAAGCAAACGAGTAGTGCCTGAAAAGTTCTTTTATCCATCAATCGCAATCAATCAGCGACCCTCGATGAGACGAAGGGCCAGATTTTCGGGTAAAGGTGTGCGCCGAAAGCGACGAACTGTTTCTTCGACGGGGTATTCCACTCTACGGAATTCAACCTTTTCCCCCTCGACGATGACGTAGCTACTCCTAGGATCCCCATCTCTGGGTTGTCCGACAGAGCCGACATTAACTATTGACTTTGTTTGGCCGCAAATGACTTCACCATCCAGTTGCTCAGGGCTCATGAAGCGAGGCCCATCCTGGAACACACCAGCGACATGGGTGTGCCCAACAAAAGCAGTCTGTGTAGGAAAACTCTGGAAGATGGAATCCACCTTGCCCGGATCTTCTGTGCAATCCTGAACGAACAAATACTCTCTCGTGGGTTCTCGGGGTGTGCCGTGAGCAAGGAAGTAATCCCCCTCAGTATGGGTCAGCTTCATGGCATCGAGAACTTGCCAGAGCACTCCGTTTTCTTCACGCGTAAAATCAGTGCTCATCAACTGCTGCTTGGTCCACTCCACGGCTGCACGTGCTCTGGGGTTAAAACCCACCGGGTCGAACAATACCGCTTCTTCGTGATTACCCAGCAAATTGACTGCAAAATCCTGACACAGTTGAAGACATTCTCTGGGTTCAGGTCCATACCCTATGATGTCACCCAGACAGAAATACTGATCAACCCCCCGAGACTCACCGTCTTCAAGGACCGCTTGCAGGGCGGGTAGATTGGCGTGGATGTCGCTGATGATGGCGATCTTCAACGCAACTCCTCCTGATCAGGATGAAAAGAAAACATTCAATGCAGTCAACGCTCTGATGACCAAAGGGTCAAGGACCCCGGGATGACCCAAGTTCGGCTGACAATTCCGAACCTGAGCAAGACTCCAGAGCATTCACTCCCAACGCATGAGGGATGGTAACCTCTCACACGCCTGATTCCAGCGAAGGCATCCATGTTGACACTGATTACTGTGCGGATGCGGATGACTGCCTGATGCTGACGACCGCAAAGAGTTGCTCGACAGCCTCAAGAACACGATTTTTTGGGGAGATCCCCTAATTCAGCCTTTGTTTCAGAGATCGATCCCGTTCTCGTCGTTCCACCTTTTTCACCGACATTTCGTCATTTCTCCGATCTCCCTCCTCTTCCCTGCCGACTCAAGAGTGGGGATCGCAACATCCAGATAAAACGACACTAATTCTGACGATGATCACCCCTCAGTCTGTCGCTCCCAAGGTCCTGACTGGAGGTCTCTCAGCGAATACCACTCCCCTTGACCACAAATCACATGATCAAGAAGGGGAATACCCAACCATTGACCACAGCGATGCAACCTTCTTGTCACTTTCACATCTTCTCCAGATGGGCTGGGGTCACCCGAGGGATGATTATGAGCCACGATAATTGCGGCTGCTGAAGCGAGGATGGCTGGGCGATAGACTTCTCTAGGGTGAACAATACTGGCGGTCAACGAACCAATACTGACGGTTCTGTTCGCCAACAAGCGATGCCTCACATCCACTAATAAGACGCTGAAATGCTCTCGTCGATCTCCAGCGAGGCTCCACTCCAAATGTTCAAATACTTGGCGAGAAGAAAGAAAGGGATCCCCTAAGTTCCATCTTTTTAAAGAACTCCTTCTTCCCAATTCGAATGCTGCAACAAGACGCAATGCAAGCACTGGGCCGACACCTGGAATCTTTTTCAATGATTCCACTCTTGCCTTTTGACCATTCCCCGGCTGTAGCTCTCGAAGCAGTTCCTCTTTCCATCTTTCATACACTCTCTCTTCGAGATCAGTAGACTCTGAAGAATTCGAACAAAGTGATCCTCGACATCGATATCGCATCGATTCCGCTGAATGACTCTCGCTAGAGCCTATGACTTTTTTGGGGAGATGGGCTCCGCCAGTAAGAATCGACAAGAGTTGATCATCGGAAGATTCACCGCGTTCACCCAGCCACTCATTTTCCGAAATTTCATCCTTCATATTCATACTCCGAGAAGTCTCATCATGGATATCAAAGGCTCTGCCATCGGAACACTCTTCAACTCTAAAGAGTGCAGTAGCAGCGAGTAGACCGGCCTTGATCGAGTCGACAAAAATGGGCACCCCATAGATGGTGAAATGCCCACCCCCCTGAGTACAGAGGAGTGGGCATTTCTTAGGCCGTATTCGGTCGAGTCTTAGAGTCCGTCGGGTGTGGGATCTTCACCGGGATCAGGGAATGGAAGCGCCGGAGGGGCGCCGCCGTCGAAGAGCCAAGTGGCCAAGACAACAGCATCTCCAATATGAACGACTCCGTTGTCATCTACGTCGGCACTATCGAGCAGGACGGGAGCAGACCCTGATCCTGCAACATATGCTGCGATCATGGCAACGTCTGCAATATTCACAAGTCCGTCACATGTCACATCTCCACGAAGGAAGATTCCGTCGTCGAAGTAGACAAATCCGTCAGGGAAATCACTGATCACTATTCCAGCAGAATCCAGGAATCGAAGATCAACGGGTCCGGTCACTGTCGAAGGGGGAATACGAACGGTGGCCATCGTTCCGTCAGGGTTGATCTGAACATTTGAAGAAACCACGTCTCCAAAGAGAACGGTTAAACCTTCAGGAATTCCAATACCATTGACGAGCATCGTTGTAGGACTGCACACAGAACCGTCACCGGGTGTGTAGCTCGTAATTGAGGACTCATAGTATTCGAAGCCTTGAGTTAAGACCGCCTGTCCAAACTCGGTCAACACTGTCACATCAACAGCGCCTTCCAGAGACTCCGGTGTCGTCGCTAATATCGTACCGGAATCAATAAAGACTATTTCCGTTGCGGAGTTGACTCCAAAGAAAATGCTACTGGTCGGAGTAAAGCCGGTTCCATTCAAGATCACCTGAGTCCCTCCCACTGTCGGTCCCGTTGAAGGATCTACAGAAAGTAAGGTCGGAGCTTGTGGTTCGGCAAGTACAAGGAAGTCTGCAGGAATGAGTATGGGCGTTATCGAAGAGGCCACTGAATCCACAAACAAGTTTTCGATTTCGGCACCACCGGTGTCATAAACACCGAAGTCAATAAGACTCGTGGTCCCTTCTTGCGCATCAGGGGAGACGAGGAATCTGAAGTAACCTAACTCTGCTGTAGGATTAGCGGGGATCGCATCAAAGGTTGAAAGAACCGATCCAAAGGCTTTTCCATTTAAGGGGTCAATCCCGGAGAAAAAGAGCCCAAATGCTCCGGAGAGGTCTTCGCCCACAGTTCCAACATTGCTCACTTCAAGGCAAGTCAATACCGCTGGATCATAATCCAATACCACCGAGTATCCTGTCAGCGACTGGCTCCAAACGCCTCTTGCCCAAATGACGACTTCTTCACCGGGAACGAGAACACCTGAGTCCATAAACAAGGCGTTTCCAACAACCTCCATACCTCCGTCGAGAAGATCAGGAGATGACACCGTCCCTGCCGTGCTCTGAAGCGTTCCACCAACAAGGTGAAAAAGAACCGGCCCTAACAGGGAGAAGTCAGTTTCGACATTCCCTTGGAAGGTCGCCAGTAAAGTATCCGCTCCTGCGGTTGCTGATCCGGTCGCCACTTCAACGGTCACTCTTCTCAATCCCGAGAAGGTTCCCAAGGGGTTATCTGTCACTATGAGGTCACTAGATGGAACACCTGGGACTGTCACAGAGAGGTCATTAAGAATATTTCCATCGTAGTCGATTTGGAAACTCCAACTCGAAACACCCTCTAACAACTGTCCGAGGATATCTACGGAGAAGTCTCGTCCGATCACGATACTCGCAGGGTCGTAGTAGATTCGTTCGATGATTTCGACTGAGCAACTCGCCGACGGAGCTGAGTAGTTAACACCATCTAGGAAGTAGTAGCCAATGACCCGATAGCTCCACTCGCCTGAGCCTGCCACATCCGTGAATGATGTTTCTGACCCAGGAAGATTAAAGAACTCAGTTCCAGCGGATCCTGTACGTTCAAGAACAACCTCATCATAACCAAAAGCGTCAGGTCCATTTTCCCATGTGATCTCAACAGTGGGACCATCTGTAATACAGGAAAGTTGTGAAGGAGGCGCGAGAGGTACGTCTACGACATTCGCCTGAACATTCGTACTCAGTCCCCCATCTCCAGAGGCCTGAATCGAAAAGTTATGAGGTCCAGGGAGTCGGTTTTCTGCTAAAAATTCTGTTTCTTGTCCACCCAGTGTGTCGATGAGTTGTCCACTATCAAAAACCCTGATGAGAGTGTAATACTCCCTGTTGGTCCAAGTCACACGAACGTCGTCGGTAGCGACGATGGCCGCGAGGACGTTTACCGGGGCATCGGTTCCGATACCGCCTTCATCTTCGACGAGACATGTGGCTCCGACAGAGGTGGCACCCCCCTGAACCGCACGGATTTCGTAGAGGTGGGC
>JAACCY010000250.1 GCA_009937185.1 Planctomycetia bacterium | reverse complement strand
GCTTTACTGAATTCATCTTTGAAATTTTCAAATGATCCAAAATTAGAATTTATAGATTCTGATATCTCTGATTTTGGTTCTCCCCCAAATTGAAGGATTTCAGTAGTGGATTCTGTTGAAGGCGATTTGAAATCTGAACGAGGAATAAAGTTGATGGCCAATACCACAAAAAGGATCAGGGACGCCGCCATCAAACTTCGAGGCATACTCCAAAAATGCGGGGTGGGGTGGGCGGGGGTCAAGGGAGTCAAATTAAGCATCAAGGAGTTAAAGAACAGATCTTTATCAACTGGGGTTGTCTGCCTTTGTTCATGTTTGCGTAAGAGATCTAGTTTTTCCTGGATGTCATGATCTTCAAAATCGTCGGGCTTCATCATGATTCATCTCCTTCGTCTAATGGGGGGGGGGTTTTATCGCCGAGGCTTTTTGAATTTGTGCTCAAAATACTTGAGAGTTTCTTTCTGATGCGGAACAGGTATGACTTTGTTGCATTACCAGATTTGCCGATATGCTGAGCGATCTTTTCGAGAGGCCAATTTTCGAAGTAACTCAAGTAGATCGCTTCTCTTTCCAACTCTGGCAAGTTGTCGATTGCGAGTTGAAGAAAGACCAATTGTTCTTCGAGGAGCAGGGAGTCTTCAGGGCAAGAGAATCGAGGCGTTCCGCCGATCCATACATTCGGGTCTTCATGTTGTTCTTGATCGGACAGTAACGAGGAACTGGGGGTCCAGTTCTTGCGCTTACGAGTTCGAAGTTCGTTCAAAGCTAAATTTCTGGTGATGGTCATTAGCCAACCTCTAAATGAGATCTTTTTCGCAAAACGGTCTCTGCTGGACCATACTCGCATGAATACTTGCTGAGAAATGTCATCTGCGCTGGCAGGGTCTTGAATAAACCGCAGTGCCTGCCGTTGGACAAGATCCACATTTCTTTTGACAAGGTGTTCATACGCTGCCTCATCCCCGTTCTGAAAGCGGCGCATCAACTCTTCGTCGCTTTCTGATTCCGATGAGTCCAACAATGCACCTCTCCTAAGAGGAAAACCCCGGGAAGACTCCCGGGTTGTTCATTTTTGTAGTATTTTAGGTTCACGCACCTAATCGAGGCTGTTTGAAGTACTTTTCAGGAGGATATCTCCATTGGATTCCGGATTCGAGAACCCGGATTTAGGTTTTACTCCAGGATCTGATCCTGTTCCGGGGGTTTCTTATACCGATATCGACTCCCATGACGTCGTCATTGACGTTCGTAGTCCTTCCGAATACCAGGTTGATCATCTTCCAAAGGCGATCAACGTTCCACTTCTCGATGATATGGAAAGATCCCAGGTGGGCTTACTTTACCGCACTGAGGGACCTTTATCCGCCTCAAACTGGGCTTTGTCGCAACTTCGATCGCGCTTGAAGTGGTTTTTGGAGAAGTTGGTTTCTCAAACCCAGCCCCAATCGCGGTTGTTGATTTGCTGTGCAAGAGGAGGGGATCGTTCTCGTCATGTTGTTCAGTTTCTGCTCAAGAACGGAAAAGCCGCACACCAGTTAGTGGGTGGTTATTTGGAATACAGAGATTGGGTTCGACGAAAATTGAATGAAACCCAGTACTCAAATCTTTGGGTTCTCGATGGATTGACAGGTACAGGGAAAACTCGACTCTTACATGCGATATCCCAGTCTCGTCCCGGTTCAGTCATCGATCTCGAGGATTTTGCTCAACATCGTAGTTCTATCTTGGGCGATGTGGGCTTGAACCCATGTAGTCAAAAGAGTTTCGAATCCAGTTTAGCTCAGCATGGACACTGTTTCTCAAACGAAAACTGGTATCTGGTCGAAGCGGAAAGTCGCAAAGTAGGAAATCGCGAGATACCTACAAAGTTCTGGAATCAGATGATTCCAGCTCCTCGAATCCAATTGGATTCGGATCTCGATACTCGAGCCCGTATTCTTGTCGAAGAATATCGAACTTCAGAAGGCTGGGAACCTTTGATTAAAAAGCTGGGTGACTTCGCGAGGTTTAGTGATTTATCTCAGGAAGATATTGAAAATTTGATAAGGGATCTTCGGAATGATGAACCTGAATCAGTAGTGAAGTATCTCCTCGTGCATCACTATGATTCTCGATATCAACACTATATGAAAGCTGACAAAGTGAAGTTGAATCTGATCGTCAAGGAGCCTGAAGACTTATCTGAGGAAGTGATCACATTCCTCGATCACCAGGTTGATTCATAAACTTTAGTTGTCGAAATCAACTCGTTGGGCCGTATTTGAGAAACGGCCATGCTCAAGAAAATGAATCAATTCTTCCTGAGTTTTCGATTTCCAAAAAACAAACGTGTGTGCCCCCGGTACTTGAATATGATCCACCGCCCCTGGCAAACGTGTGCACGAGATCGGAACCATAGGGTCGTTCTCTGCTGCGATAACGCCAGTAGGGGTGGCTGGGATAATGCCCTCAGGAAGTGGGCCTCCTGCCTCTGTGCTCAGTTCCTTCAATGGAACAACGAAGCGTCCCAGCAAGGAATCGAATAGATCCGCTACAGGAGATCCAAAATTGGGGGGCGCGATTTGAACTACTCTTTGAATTCCTTCAATCCTAGGAGTTGTTGCCAAAACACTGATGACGGCTCCCAGACTATGACCGACGACCATGAGGGGTCGCCCTTGATTCTCAGCCTGCATTTCTAAGAGAGTTTTCCTTAAATCCCGAACATGAGATTCGACGTCCAATTGGGTCGTGTAGTAACGATAATCGAGAACCTCGTAGCCCGCTTCCTCGAGAGGCCTATGGAGCGGTTTCATCGCTCTTTGAGTTCTAAAAAGTCCATGGACTAATAAGATTCTCGTTTTCATCGGATTTTCCTTGTCGATTTCGGTATTTTTTTGAACAACCCCGGTTTGCACAAACTGACAACCTGAGAGATAGACCGTAAGGCAGAGGAGTATGAGCGAGGCGAATGCTCTTGTTTGTTCATGGCTCGCAGAGAGAAGCATGGACACCTTTCAAAGTTGTCTATGATGCCGTTAAATAAATGTCTGCGTATCAGTGTAACAGAATTTTGCCATAACCATTATCTGTGCTCAATAGAATACAAGGTTCAGCCATGAATTGATCACCAATCACTCTTGTCATTTTTGATACTGCAATAGTATTATTTTGTAAAATCATGGCGGAGCGAGCAGGGACTCATGTGCCATATTGTCGTGGTTAGTTCATGTGTTTAGTTCATGTGGTTTGTCGCTGAAAATAGTCAGGATTCTTTCACAGGATGCGTATCTGCCTTCTCACTACTCAGGACCTCGATGCTGACCCCTTTCCAGAAGATGATTGGCCCTGTGATCCTCGTCCTTTTTTACCCGAGGCTGATTGGCATGTCGCGACATTGGAGGGGAAGCACGAAAGTGTTACGCAGGTTGAAAAGTTACTGAATCAGGACTTTGACCTGTTCTTCAATTTGTGTGACGGCGCAGCCGATCAAGACACCCCGGGTATCGAAGTGATTCATGCTCTTGAGAAGCATGGAGTGCCATTTGTTGGTGCATCGTCAGAGTGCTATGAGCCGACAAGAGAAGAGATGAAAAACGCGTGTCGGCAATTGGACATCGCCACTCCCGCTTACGTCTTTGCCCGGAACCTAGAAGATGTTGAACGAGCTGCCGAGACTTTGAAATTCCCACTCTTCGTGAAGCATTACAGTAGTTACGCATCCGTGGATATCAGCCGACGATCACGCGTGAAGACTCCTGAAGGATTGCGAATTCAGGCCAAGAAAATCATGTCACGACATGGTGCAGCGTTGATTGAGGAATATATCGAGGGCATCGAATGTACAGTGCTCGTCGCAGAGAACCCTGCTGATCCCAGCCAGCCGATCACGTACACCCCAGCTCAATATCAGTTTCCAAAAGGCGAAAGTTTTAAGCACTCCGATTTAAAGTGGGTGGAATATGAAGGTTTGTCTTCATTCCCCGTGCCAGATCCCATCCTTGCCGCTCGTCTTCGCGATGAATCGGCTCGTTTTTTCGTAGAACTCAATGGCGCAAGTTTTGGCCGGTGTGATATTCGCGTCGCTCCGGACGGCACGACCTACATGCTGGAGATCAACGCGAATTGCGGTATTTATTATCCCGAGGCGGACTGGGGAAGTGCCGACATTTGTCTGTCATTGGACCCTGCAGGGCACGAGGGTTTCACACGGCAACTTGTCGCAGCAGCCCTGGCACGTCATCAAAGAAAAGTTCAAAAACAAACGCCCCCCAAGGTCAAACCCTCAGTGACAGACAGCTCTAATAGTACTCTATAAATATCTTCTCAAGGAGCGCACCGATGGCATCCCGGACTTTCTGGAGCCTTGTCTCGGTAGGATTTGCCATGATCCCGCGAAAGTCACGGCCT
>JAACCY010000068.1 GCA_009937185.1 Planctomycetia bacterium | reverse complement strand
GGGATCCGAAATGGGATCCATGGGCTCTGATCACCAGATTCATGGGAAAGATCGTTTGGGAAGTGAGACTCATTATTTTTATTCCTCTCGGGTCCTCACTACAATAATGCAGGAGACTCTCCGGTTCATGTGCAAAACCGTATAGGGTTGTTTTTGCCTATCTTGACCACGCCTTCTGAGTCCCCTATTCTTCCACATCAGGGATTTCACGGGTGTCGTTCATTTTATACCCGTCATTTGAGGGGAATTTCGACACTCGTGTGTCGGAGATAAAGGGGGATCGATTTGGCAAAAAGACGATCAAAGCCCGTCATGTATGGCGTGGGCAAGGATCGGCCTGGAATGGGGAAACCCCAACCAGAAGCATCCAACGAAGATTTACCTGTTCGGGGAGCACGTACTCGTCGTGTTGTTTCTCTGGATACTCCGCCATCTCGAATAGGACCGTTCTCAGAAAGTCCTCCCGCTGAAAATCGAAGTGATGTGGGTCGGGGTGGTTCTGTTCACGCACAGCATCCAAAATTCGTAGAGTTCAAGGTCACGACTCTTGTCATGTTGAGTGCTAGTTTTGTGCTATTGATCCTTCTTGCATTCATCGCCGGAAGAAACAGTGCACCGGATGCACCTCCTGCAGGAATGGTGGCCATGTCGGAATCAGAAGACTGGTTGCCGACTTTGGATCCAGTCCCTGTCGTTCCTGAATCGATCCGGAATGTTCTCGATGAGAATGGTCAGCCGATTGTCGATCAGATTTCTTCTGATCCTTCTCTCAACGTTCCCGACGAATCGTCTTTAACAGTTGCCGCTGCTCCTGTCGAATCCCCGAAGTGGGGAGTCATGATTGGACAAAAACTTACGGTTGATCTGAAGATCATCGATCAACTTTTGACATACGTCGATTCCGGATTATCCCCGGGTGAAACCAAGATCAGAGTTCGTGACAAAGGAGACCATAAGCGTTACGACGTGATCGCAGGTCCTTACGATACTAAAGCTGAAGCAAAAAGCGCATATACGAAAATCATCCAGTTGCGTAACACTCTGGGAGTTCGATTTGCCGATTGTTATCTCGCTCGCTTGAAGTTTTTACCCGACGAATCATCAAAAGGACCTTAACCCTTGGATCGTTTTCTTCCTCAGTGTTATCCCTGCGCTCTTCGACGTGCTCTTTGCACTGCGGAGAAGGTCAGCGATGATGAATGGCTTCAGCATAAGGTGATTGACGAAGCGATGCGTCAGTTGGCGGAAGTGGAAGGCCAGTTGCCTGCTGCGGAAGTCGTCGGCGAACTTCTTCTGTCGGTGAATGATGTGCTGGGAACAGGAGACCCCTGGAAGGAAGATCGAGAGAAGTGGTTCGGCGAGATGGTCGAAGCGATGCCGGATCTGCGTGATCGAGTTTTGAATGATGCCGATCCTTTGGGACGTGCCTTATTACTTTCTGCTCGTAGTAATGTTTTCGCCAATGAAATCTTATCTCCGAAAGCGATGCGTGAAGATCTTTTGAAATTAGGCCTGCGTGAGCCGAAGCATGCTGATGTTGAATTTCGGCATGAAGACCGGTCATATTTTGATCAGTTACTTTCTAAAGCGCGTCGATTTGTCTTCATTCACGATACTGCTCCCGAAGTCCCCGCTGATATGGTGCTGCTCGAACAGATCCAATCGTCGCATCCCGATCTCGAGATCCTGCAAATGGTGAAATCCTCAAAATTGACGATGAATGCTCTCTCGGAACATGTCTCCGAACTCAAAATGGAGTCATTGAAGACTCAAATCATTGAAATCGAGGCGGGGTTGGGTATTTCGACCGAGAATTGGCCGACTGAAGTGGAGTCGGCCATGAAATCCGCCGATCTGATTCTTTCAAAGGGGGCTTCTCATTTCCAAATGCTGCAAGGACATGACCTGCCGCTTTTTGGATTGTTTCGTGCCAAATGCCCCGTCACCGCGTCGATTCAGCAGTGCTCGATAGGTGACCTTCTTCTGGTGAAGATCTAATCACCCTTTAATTCCTTTGATCTGGCCTGAATTCAGTACTTTCGTGCGGATTCACATGGCGGTTCGTTGACACGTCTCAGCCCAGAAACTACGATCCTGTATCAATTCTTCGAAATCGCCTTCGGCATTTTCGTAGCGAATTGATGCTGAGTTCTTTCGAGGACTTCACGGGGAAGAGCTAAAACTTGATTCTTCTCTCCATGTTGTTGTTTTGCCGCAATTTGCGGTATTGCAGTGAATGGGGGATATTTGAGTTTGCGGTGTTGGATTTTTCAATACTGCTTCGCTTTTACTCTGTCCAGGAAGTACGGGTCCTTTGTAGAGCCGTATTTTCGATCAGGGAACTCTCCGCGTACCTTGATCGTCCTTGTGCTGGACCCGTTGCAGGCGTGCGCCTGTGAAAGGGTCAGTCTTCACTTTGAAGGGAGTACCGATGTCATTGTTGATGAAATTTTATCCCGGTTCCGTCCGTACTGCTGCCTTCAGTGGACAGGCATGGGTGTTGCTTCTGTTGATTCAGTTGCTCTCGTTGATCAGTCTCGGAAGTCTCGAGGCCCAAGATTCAGAGTCTTTCGGTAAACCGACTCTCAAGCCTTGGTTAGCGACAGTCGATGGCAGTTCCGTCAATCTCAGAACCGGACCCTCCACAAACCATCACGCCTTTACGCGACTGACCAAGGAAGTTTCTGTGATCGCCATGGGCGGCAGTGGAGACTGGGTTGAGATCGTGATTCCTTCGGATATTCCGATTTGGATTCATGGGGACTTTGTGGAACCCATGGATTCCGACAAATTCCAGGTGAGGGGGAAAAGCGTGCGACTTCGCGCGCAATCGAACACAAAGTACACGCCGCTCGGAATGACCGAGCAGGGGCAAATATTGCGTTCGACAGGGAAGCTATCTGACGACGGTAAGTGGGTTCAAATATTCGCTCCCCTGAATGCCCGAGGATGGATCCATGGAGATTACATTCGTCGGTCAGACCAGGAGATCAATACACTGCGTCTTTCCGCATTACACGATAAGTTGAAGTCCAAAGGGAATCCGGTTGTTCTTTCACCGGTGATCGAAAAGGACACTTCGGATAAAGAATCGGTTTCTGAAGAAAAGACTTCTGGATCCGATACTGCTGGGATCATCAATGAGGATCCCAATGCGATTAAAATTCCTTCTTTCGAATCTCCGCGCCTGAAGGAACTCTTTGAGAGTTTCCGCGCGGAAACCGAAAAACCTCCAGTCGGTTGGAACTTCTCTGCGATTTTTCGTAAGATTGAAGTCTTTGAAACCACTAGCGAGGATTTGGGAGAGATCAGAGTCGTGAAAGATCTCGCCCGTACCATAAATGAGCATTTTGTTCCGCTTCAGCGGAGACTCGTCGAAATAGAACGTCAACAAGAACTGGCTCGAGTTGAGCGAGAAAAAGCGCAAACTCGGGACAAAGAAATTTTAAGAAGGACAGGGCACAGGAATTCACCCACAGACCAAAAATACCAGGCTGTAGGTTGGGTTGTGCCACTGGGGAAACACAGAAAAGTCGAGGCATCACATAAGTTGATGAAAGGGAGTAAGCTCCTTTACTACCTCGATGGGGAAAAATTGAATCTTGATCAATACGTGAATAAAAGAGTAGGCATCGTCGGCACGATACAGGAGCAGGACCCCAGTACAGGGGCGCGGCTCTTGGTTATCCAGAAGATAGAAATCCTTTCACGTTGATCTCTTAGATTCATTTGTGTTTCTGCAGACCTTCTGCAGGAGGAATCTTGGGAGAATTAGAAAAATTGATTGGACCCCTACTGATCGTAGGTGGGTTCGCCATCAGTTACGCAATTGTGACGAAACAATCTGCCAAAGCTAAATTAGAGAAGGAAAAAGTCCTTTCTGAGGCACGGTCAGACGCGGAGCGAATCCGTTCCGAAAGCCGTACGGAATCTCAGGACTGGGCCCAGCAGCAACGTGAAGACGTGCAGCGGGAAGTCCGTGAGGGCCGTAAAGAGATCAAGCAGGCTGAGAGAGATCTTCGTAAGCGTGAAGATAGTCTCGATCGGCGAATGGATCTTCTCTCCAAAAAAGAGCAAAACCTCGAGTCACTCGAGGGGGACCTAGATCAGCGTAAAAGCCGAATCTCGACGAAGGAAAACGAGATTGAAGACCTCGTTGACCAACAGCGAGAAAATCTTGAGCGTGCTGCAAATATGTCTCGCGATGAAGCCCGGACAACACTTCTGGATAGCATGAAGCAAGAAGTTGATCACGAAGGTGATCAAATGATTCAGCGCATGGTTGAAAGAGTGAAGGATTCTGCAGATACCAAATGTAAGAGTATCCTGGCTTCCACTCTTCAGCGAATCTCAGCGACTTATTGTCAAGAGTCCACTGTGACCAGTGTTGAGATCGCTTCTGATGATATGAAGGGTCGTATCATCGGTAGAGAAGGTCGAAACATCCGTGCTTTTGAAAAAGCTACGGGTGTCGATGTCATTGTCGATGACAGCCCTGGGGTGATCACTCTCTCTTGTTTCGATCCTATTCGACGAGAGATGGGTTCTCGCGCTCTCAGCAAATTGTTGCAGGACGGTCGAATCCATCCCAGTCGTATTGAAGAAATAGTGGGAGAGACGAAGAAGTCCCTCAATGAAGAGATTCAGAAATCTGGAGTTCAGGTTTCCTACGATCTTGATATTCCAGGTATCCATCCGAAGCTGGTGACACTTCTCGGAAGATTGAAGTACAGAACCTCTTACAGTCAAAATGTTCTGGCTCATTCTGTAGAAGTGGCCAACATCTGCGGAATGTTAGCCGCTGAGTTCGGTCTTGATCAGTCCTTAGCGAAGCGTTGTGGATTGTTCCACGATCTCGGTAAAGCCGTGGATCACCAGTTCGAAGGTGGACACCCAGAAATCGGTGCCACAATCCTGAAGCGTTATGACGAAGCTCCTGAGGTGGTGAATTCCGCTGCGAGTCACCATAACGATGTTCCTCAGGAGAGCATTTATGCTGTTCTGACTCAGGCTGCGGACTCCATTAGCGGTAGTCGTCCGGGGGCACGTGGTGAATCGCTTGATCGCTACATTGAAAGACTTGAGAAGCTTGAAGGTCTCGTGAATTCTTTCTCTGGAGTTTCCAATGCTCAGGCTATTCAAGCGGGACGAGAAGTCCGAGTCTTTGTCAACGCTCACAAGGTGAATGACAAAAAGGCAACTCGCTTGGCACACGACATCGCTAAAGAAGTCGAAGATCAGTTGACCTACCCTGGTGAGATCAAAATTACACTCATTCGCGAAACCAGGGTCGTCGAATATGCCAGATAGTGATGAAGTCGCACGATTGTTGCTCATAGGGGATATTGTCGGGCGACCTGGTCGTCGGATCGTGAGTGAATGTCTTCCCCGTTTGCGTGACGAGTGGAAACTCGACGGCGTGATTGCTAACGCAGAGAACTCAGCAGCGGGTTCGGGCATTACAGAGAAGATCTATAACGATCTCAAGTCCGCAGGTGTTGATATGATGTCTCTCGGCGACCACGCCTGGAAACGTAAAGAGAACCTCATCGTTCTTGATCAACATGAGGATTGCATTCGACCCTACAATTATCCGAGTGCTGCCATCGGAGCAGGAAGCTATATCGTTGAGTTCGCTCCTGGATTAAAAGTCGCATACATCATCGTGCTTGGACGTGTCTTTATGGATTCTGTCGATTGTCCTTACGCGGCTGTCGATCGGTGGTTGGAGAGCGTCGACGAAGACGTGAAAATCAAAATAGTTGAATTCCATGGTGAGGCGACAAGTGAGAAGCAGGCAGCCGGCTGGCATCTCGACGGACGTGTCTCGGCTGTCGTTGGAACTCATACTCATGTGCAAACGGCGGATGCCCGTGTTCTTCCTGGAGGAACGGGTTACATTTCGGATATGGGAATGACCGGCCCCTATGATGGAGTTATCGGTAGGAATGCCACCCCTGTATTGCATAAACTTCTGACTTCGATGCATGCCTCATTTACTGTGGCCGAGGACAATGCTCATATTTGTGGTGTTCTCTTAGAAGTTGAGAAACAAACGGGTAAGTGTATTTCAATCCGTCCGGTGGATGTTTCCGATTCCGACGAAGGACAATTCTGTCACGATTTCTACACCGCTTAACCCTCCAGTTTCCCTCTTTATTTCCCGAAAATGCACTCTGCTGATATGATGGAGAAATGGGAATCGTTGGATCCCCGTTTTCGAATCTTGGAGGCTCAGGTGCGAGTTCTGGTGCAAAGAGTTTCTTCTGCTCAAGTTGAAGTTTCTGGAGAGGTCGTCGGGGCCATCCGAAGTGGGCTTCTTCTCTTCGTAGGCTTGGGAAAAGATAGTCATCCTCGCGATCTCGTGTGGATGGCTCGGAAAATCTGTGGGCTACGAATCTTTGCGGATGATCAAGGTTTAATGAACCAAGATGTTTTGCAAGTGCAGGGTGGGATATTGGCTGTGAGGCAGTTCACCTTGTATGGCGATTGCCGCAAGGGTCGAAGACCTTCCTTTGAATCTTCCCTCGATCCTGAGGACGCTTCTCGCTTATTTGATCAGTTCGTCGAAATCCTTAAGAAGGAATCTGGAGTTGTTGTGGAGACCGGTGTTTTTGGTGCTGATATGAAAGTCGATTTGGTCAATGATGGACCCGTGACTTTTTGGCTCGAGAAAGAAACCGGATCCGATGTCTGAATTTCAGGACTACTACACTGTTCTAGGTGTCAAGGTAGGTTGCTCCGGTGAAGCCATAAAGCAGGCCTTCCGAAAACGTCTCATGGAAGTGCACCCCGATAAATCGGAGTTTCCCAGAGATCCTGATGAAATGAGAAGGCTTCTCGAAGCTCACGAAGTGCTCTCCAATCCTGATCGCCGCGATGTGTACGATCGTATGTGGAACATCGTGTTCTCGGAGGATCTTCCGGGCAGAACACCTCATGTGACAGAGAGTGATCGTCCGGCTGCGAGAGCTCGTTCTATCTTGTTCCTGCTTCTTGAGCAGAGAACCGCTGAAGCGATGAGCCGCTTGAATGAATTAGGCCCAGGGGCCAGACTGTTCTTAAACAAGCATCTGACTTCGGACGAGTTCGTTGATTCTTGTTTTTTGATCGGTGAGTACCTTGAAGAAAGTCGCCAAAAATCTTCTGCACTGGAGTGGTATGAGGATTTGCTGAGAACCGAGGTTCGTCGTCAGAATAATCGGCCTTGTTATCCCGAAGCCCGTGATAAGGCTCGTCGATTACTCCTTAAGAAAGTCGGAACGGGGACCGATCCTCGAGTCGCATTGGAATATCTACGTAGAGCTGAACAATTGGGTTTAGACCGACAGACGCGTGGAGAAGTGGCGCGTCGTCGTGCTGTTTGTTACCTGAAGATGGATATGAAGGTGGAAGCCGGGAAACATTTTTCGGAAGCATTTCGAATACTGCCAAAGACAAAGATGCTTACAGAACTAGGGGATCAATTGACGGGATACCTTGATGGATAAACGGGTTCACGTCGTGATATTAGCCGGTGGTGCGGGACGAAGGCTTTGGCCTTGGAGTCGCGCCGGGCAGCGTAAACCCGAATTGGTTCTCATCGGCGATCGATCTCCCCTTGAAGAATCTATCGAATGCGGATTGACCCTCGTTCCACCTACTCGATTACATCTGGTCGCGGCAGACGATGTGATCACGACCTCCGGACCTTTCCAAAAGATTCGTGAAGATCACGGCCGTGATACTCTCCCTGCATTGATCTTGGCTGTTGAGACTATTCTTAAAGTCGATCCGGAGGCGGTCATCTTGACCCTTCCTGCCGATCACCATTTCCGAAACCGCGATGCTCTCCGGACTGGATTACAGCAAACCATGCTGGAGTTGCTTTCCGATCAGGCACGTTTCTGGCTACATGGAACTCCTGCTACTCCAGATTCTTCGTATGGATGTATCGTCAGTGACGATTCTGAAAATGTGATTCATTTTGTGGAGAAACCCGATGAAGCAGAAATCGATTCGCTTTTGGAATATCAAAAATCTTCTTTTTTGGAATCTGAATCTCCAGCGGAACCTCACCGTGTCTTAAGAAATTGCGGAATCTTTGCTTTTGGAGCCCAGTTTCTTCACCAGCAATTGATCGACAAAGGGTTTAAGAGTCACGACTCTGCTCCAGGGATGTCGATTGATCACGCTTTGATTTCTGATCCTGATTTCCAGTCTTTCCTAAAGGTTCGGACGATGGATCATGTCTGGAGTGATCTGGGTGATTGGGCAACGATTCGATCTCTCCATGGGAAATCCTTCAACTCTGGGCGATTGTCTATTCAATGTTCAGAGCAGCCTGGGATCGCTCAATATCCTGCAGGTTCTCCTGTCGTCATTGAGAGTGAAGGTCTTCGTGTTGAAGATTCAGTTCGGGAGCGTGTCGTGGTGTTGGGCCTAGACGATTTGGCCATCCGGAAATCGGGTGAAACTCTTCAGATCCAATCGGGCCAGTTCAATGATAAGTTGTCGCATCGAGTCAGCCATTCGACGATCGTTTTCAATAGTTCCGGTGAGCCGTTGAGCTTCGAACTTCCGCCGGGTGGTTTAGTTGCGCGCATGAAAGACATCATCGTTATTTGTTCAGAAACATCTCTGATATCCGGGGAATTGAAATCTGCGTCCCTGATTCTTGATGCTGAATTACCCCGGGAGGTATAAATGGCTGTTTGGGTGGGTGTTGATCCAGGAGAGAAAAGAATCGGTCTCGCACGCGGAGATGCTTTGGGCATTCTAGCGACACCCAGAGGTGTCGTCCCCAAGAAAGAAGATCTCCTCCGTTGGATTCAAGAGATGGACGAAGAGTATGAAGTTTCAGGAATTATGGTGGGTTGGCCCAGAAACATGGACGGTTCGTTTGGGCCGATGGCATTACGGTCACTGAAATTGGTTCGCTGGTTGAGAGATCAGCTTTCAGCTCCGGTATTTCTATGGGATGAACGCTTAACAACCAGTCAGGCTCAAGGGTATGGGGGGCACGCGGCCATCGACGAAAAGGCTGCTGCTATCTTGCTCCAGTCCTATTTGGACGCTGGAACTCCACCTGCAGAAGACCCTCCAGGATTACTAGAGGCCGAAAATGAGCAGGATTCTGCCTGAAAAGGGCAATTCTGAAGAGAATACCCGCAATTTCTTGCCCTTCTGAGCCCTCCCTGTAGCATTCAGTGCTTGGGAAGGTTCAAGCTGGAGCTGTTAGAGTGTTTCCACGCCAGTGAGGGCCACTAGAGACAAGGTATTGTCGATCGATGAGCATTACAGCTGAACGCAAGTCCGAATTGATCCAAGAGTTTAAGACTTCGGAAAATGACCGAGGTTCTTCACAGATACAAGTTGCAATTCTTACAGAGAGAATTCGTAACATTACGGATCATCTTCGTACGATGAAGAAAGACTATGCGAGTCGTCGCGGTCTTCTTGTCCTCGTAGGAAAACGAACCCGTCTTCTCCAGTATCTTCAACGCACGGACCGTAATGAGTACCTGCGTATGATCGAAGCTCTGGGATTGCGTCGCTAGGACTGGCAAAGCCTGATTCGTCAAGTTTTCTGTTTCGGCGAGCCAGTGATAACTGTCCTTTTCGTCACCCGACGATCTACCTGGAAACCTAGATGATTCTCCAACCTCACGGGTTGTTTGAGAATCAGCCTGCATATTCGTTACGTTTTATCGTGCGTGGCTGGGTTTCCTCCGAACAAGAGTTAAAGAAAAGTAGTGATAAAAGAATGAGGCGCAAGAAGCGTCGGTAGCAAGGGCTACCAGGAGGATTGATGACACACATCGTATCGAAAGAAGTTGGGGGAAGAACCCTCAGCATAGAAACCGGTCTCATCGCGAAGCAAGCTGCCGGTTCGACCATTGTTCGTTGGGGCGATTGCGCAGTTTTCTGTGCTGTTACTTGGGGAGAGCCTCGTTATGGAGGCGACTTTTTCCCACTGACTGTCGATTACCGAGAGAACAATTATGCCGCTGGAAAAATTCCGGGTGGATTTTTCAAAAGAGAAGGACGTCCAACAACAAAGGAAGTCCTGACCTCCAGATTGATTGATCGCCCTGTCAGGCCTTTGTTCCCAGATGGGTTCCTTAAGGACGTGTCCGTTGCTACGGCTGTCCTTTCTGCTGACCGAGAGAACGATACAGACATCTTGGCGATGATTTGTGCCTCTGCAGCACTGTCCATCTCTGAATTGCCATTTCAGGGCCCTATTGGGTCTGTCCGCATTGGACGAGTAAATGGTGAGTTCGTCGTCAATCCAAATCACGAATTGCGTGACCAAAGTGACATCGACCTCGTTGTCGCTGCTACTCGTGAAGCCATCGTCATGGTTGAAGCGGGCGCACTCGAAGTCGATGAATCAGTGATGATCGATGCACTTGAGTTGGCGCACACTGAATGCCGACTTGTGATCGACATGATCGACGAACTGGTTTCTTTGGCAGGAAAGCCAAAGATGGAGTTTGTTGCTCCAGAGGTCGATGAAGATATGAAGAGTAAAGTTCATGGCCTTGCTTACGATCGATTGCGCGAAGCAATTAAGATTACGGGTAAGCACGAGAAGAGCCGTGCCATGTCTGTCGTATGCAAAGAGGTGATTGAATCACTTTGCCCGGAAGACAAGATCGCATCCGGGGATTGTCCTGATCCTAAAGAGATCAGCTCATTCCTGAATGGCGTAAAGAAGAAAGTCGAAAGAGATCTGATCATTCAGGAGTCAAAGCGTTCTGATGGTCGTGGTCTCAAAGATATTCGTAATATCGATACAGAATTGAGTTTTCTCCCAAGAACTCATGGTTCGTCCGTGTTTACGCGTGGTGAAACTCAAGCGATCGTGACTGCAACTTTGGGAACCTCTTTTGATGAGCAGCGTATTGACGGCCTCATTGATGAGAAGCGTGAGCGTTTCATGTTGCACTACAATTTCCCAGCATATTGTGTGGGAGAATCATGGCCTAACCGTGGTCCTAAAAGACGCGAAATCGGTCATGGTGCGCTTGCTGAGAGAGCCATTCGCTCTGTATTGCCTGATCACGACGACTTCCCTTACACCCTTCGAGTTGTCAGTGACATTACTGAATCAAACGGATCGTCCTCCATGGCGAGTGTTTGCGGTGGCGTCCTTGCGCTGATGGATGCAGGAGTTCCTTTGAAGCGACCCGTGGCTGGAATCGCCATGGGCCTCATCGAGGACGGTGATAACCATTTCGTTCTCTCTGATATCTTGGGTAGCGAAGATCACCATGGTGACATGGATTTCAAAGTTACCGGTACTCAGAAAGGCATCACTGCCCTTCAAATGGACGTGAAAATTTCCGGATTGAGTCGAGAACTCATGGGTCGTGCTCTTGAGCAAGCCAAAGAGGGTCGTATTCATATCCTGAGAGAAATGTTGAAGAAGTTGGATCGTCCGAGAGAAGAGGTTTCTCCTCTTGCTCCCAAGATAATGCGAATCAACATCAATCCCGAAAAAATCGGTATTGTCATCGGCCCTTCAGGCAAGGTTATCAAAGGGATTCAAGAATCCACCGGTGCTACCATCGAAATCGAAGACACGGGTACCATCACCATCTGGGGTAAAGACAACGAGAGTGCTAGCGCAGCTCGCGAACAAATCGAGATGTTGACTCAAGATGTCGAAGTGGGACGTATATACGACGGCAAGGTCGTTTCCATCAAAGATTTCGGTTGTTTCGTCGAAGTGCTACCTGGGCAAGAAGGTCTGGTTCACGTTTCAGAACTCTCTGCTGAATATGTCGACGACGTTAGTTCTGTCGTCAAGCGTGGAGATGCTCTTCGAGTGAAGGTTCTGGAGAGTGATCCTCAAGGTCGTCTGCGTCTTTCGCATAAAGCCGTTTTGATCGATGAGGGTAAAATTGAACCTTCTGCCGTGAGTCAGGGATCTGACCGTGGTGGAGATCGTGGTCGTGGTGGAGATCGTGGACGCGGTGGAGATCGTGG
>JAACCY010000067.1 GCA_009937185.1 Planctomycetia bacterium | reverse complement strand
GTTTATTCGCTCGTGCCTGAGTCGGTGAGGGTTGAAGTCAAAGGAAAGCGTCCCGATGGTGTGACAGCGAAAGACATGATGTTGGCAATACTCAGAACGCCTTATGTGGCGGATGGTCATGCTATCGGAAAGATGGTGGAGTATTGCGGTGAAGCGGTTCGAGAACTCTCCATCGACGAGAGAGCAACGATGACAAACATGGCCGCAGAAGTAGGTGCGTTCAGTGGTATCGTTATCCCCGATGAGAAGGCCGTAGAGTTCATGGTCAATGAACGGGGGATGGATCCGGCGAAAGCGAAAGCCTATTGTGAAGGGCTGGTGAGTGACCCCGGAGCCGAATATTGCCATGAGATCATTATCGATGCTGAAGCCTTAGAACCCCTCGTGGCTCTCCCTGGTGATCCCGGGAATGGTCTTGAGATATCGAAACTCGAAGCTGATGTGCGTATCGATATCGCCTATGGGGGCTCCTGTACTGCAGGGAAAAAAGAAGACATGGATATGTACGCTGAAGTTCTCATCGCAGGACTTGAGCGCGGTGAACGAGTGGCTGAAGACGTGGAATTCTGGATTCAGTTCGGATCCCAAGAGGTGAAAGAATACTGCAGGGAAAAAGGATATCTGGAGGTCTTCGAAAAAGCGGGGGCACAGGTCATCGAGCCATCTTGCGGCGCATGTATTAATGCGGGACCTGGAATCAGTCGATCACCGGACCAAGTCAGTGTTAGCGCGATCAATCGTAACTTCCCAGGCAGATCTGGTACTGGTCAAATGTATCTCGCAAGTCCACTGACGGTTGCTGCCAGTGCTTTGGCGGGAAAGATTGTTGCTTACGAAGGTTAATCTCTTGTGATTCCTGCGACCCGGGCTAACCGGGTACGCTCGGAAACAAGATCTCGAAGTGGTGAAACCAGATCTAAATAGGTCTGTCCTTCCACTCGAGTCGATTGTAAGAAATGATCGCTTCCTCCTGTGCTGTTGCTTGTCGCTAGCCATTGACCGACAACCGGGAAACACCGTGGATCAGGACAAGGGAAATCCTCGTCGAGAGGACTCCACCACAGTTCACCTCTCCGGAGAACCTCGGAAGTGATTTCAAGAGCCTTGGAATCCCATTCGAAATTTGTGGCGTCATGCAAGAGACGTCTGATCAAGGGTACTGATCTTTGAATGATTCGGGTTTCGATACTTCGAATCTGTTCGAGTGCCAGCATGCGCTCGCGTAGCGGGGGACTCTCATCTGCCATGTCGCAGTCCTTTCCGCCTCGTTGGGAGAAGGGTGTTTTTATGAATCAAGGACCACCCAAAATCCGACTTGGTACTTCTTCATGGTCAGAGAAGAGTTGGAGAGGTGTTTTTTATCCCGACAATCTTCAACCCGCCGACTATATTCAACACTACTCTCGAGTATATGACACGGTAGAAATTGATTCGACTTTTTATGCCATCCCCCGGGTATCCACCGTGAACGGGTGGCGTAGGAAGACTCCTGATCAATTTACCTTTTCAGCCAAGGTGCCCCGGATCGTGACCCATGACAAAGTTCTTATTGAGGCTGAAGAAGAGATGGAAATATTTGTGGAGACGATGCAATGGTTGGGAGACAAACTGGGGCTTCTTCTTCTTCAATTTCCATACTTCAATAAAAAAGCATTTAGTGACAAAAGAGAGTTCCTCGATCGACTGGCGAACTTTTTACCCCGATTCTCAGGGGAAGTGAAACTTGTGGTTGAGCTTCGTAATAAGACCTGGATTCAACCAGAGGTTTCCCGACTGATCGAATCGTTGGGAGCCTCGCTCGCTTGGGTTGATCAAGCATGGATGCCTGATCCTGAAGAGTGGCTGGAAAGATTAGGATCTCCATCAGGGCAAATAGGCTATTTCAGATTTCTGGGTGACCACAAGGCACTGGATGCCATGACCGATACATGGGATCGGCAGATTTTAGATCCCCGTGAAAAACTAAAGAGATGGATTGCACCTATGAATAAATTTCTTCAAGCAGGGGGAGATGTCTACGGGTACTTCAATAATCACTATGCGGGTCATGCCCCTGCTACTCTGGAAGATTTCCGAGACCTTTGGGGGCAGGATCACTCGTCTTCGTCGTCAAGTGTGTAAGTAGTTTCGAGCCCCGGCCATGAGCCTACACGGTAGACAAGCATGAGGTTTGTTTTCCCCATCTTGTATGTAGGTGCTCCCATCAACAAAACCAGTTTGTCTCCTAGGTGAGCGAGTCCGTCTTTTTGAAGAGTTTTGTCGAGTACGTCGATCAACTCGTCCGTCGATCTTGCCGGGCGGATTTTGTAGGGACGAACTCCCCAAACGAGGCTTAAGCGGTTACGGACATCCGAATGGGTCGTGAACGCCATAATCGGACGTTCTGGGCGTCTTCTTGAAGAAAGAATGGCTGTCGATCCGGATTGAGTAAAGGCCACGAGTGCATGAGCTTCCACATGATGGGCCAATTGGCATGCTGCATCAGTGATCGCTTCAGGTGTGGAGTCGACGGATCGTTCTCTGCGTCTTCTTTGTGTCATGCGCCCGGAATTGTTCTCCGTATAAGAAATCACGTCTGACATCATTTGAACGGACTCAATTGGATATTGTCCGATTGCGGTTTCTGAAGAGAGCATGACAGCATCTGTTCCGTCGAGAACGGCATTGGCGACATCACTGGCTTCGGCGCGGGTCGGACGAGGATTGTGAGTCATGCTGTCGAGCATCTGGGTTGCGGTGATGGTGGGTTTTCCCAGTCTCAATCCTTCAGAGATGATCTGCTTTTGAATCAGAGGGACTTGTTGTGGGGGAATCTCGACTCCGAGATCCCCTCTCGCCACCATGACACCCCATGACTTATGCATGATTTCAGTCAGATTTGTAACGGCTGCGGGCTTCTCAATTTTTGAGATCACCGGGATATTCGAGTTCTCGCTATCGAGAATATCGAGCAACTTTTGTATGTCTGCTGATTTCCGAACAAAGGAGAGAGCTAAAAAATCAATACGCTTAGAAATGGCAAAAAGAGCATCTTCTTGATCTTTATCAGTGATTGCAGGAGCAGAGACTTTTGTTGAAGGAAGGTTGATGCCCTTGCGAGGATGAATCAACCCCGAGTTCAATGCTTTGGCAATGACGAGGCCTTTAGAAACATGAGTCGTTTCCAATGCGATATTTCCATCGTCGATCAGTATCGGTTCTCCGACTTGGATGTCTTGGTCAAGAAGATCATAGTCACTTCCGATCTCGCCTTTTTCTGGGGGGCGATTTACTGCGAAAGCGATTTCAGTTCCGACTTGAACAGAGTGGGGCTCACCAGAGAAATCGGACACTCTGATTTTCGGCCCTTGTAGGTCGTATAAAATCCCGAGTGGCTTGCCCACGCGCTTGGCAACTTCACGAACCATATCGATCGTTGCGCTGTCTCTCTCATGTGCTCCATGAGAGGCGTTGATCCGAATAACGTCGAGTCCGGACTCCACCATGCGGGAGAGAACTTCCGGATCGGAAGATGCGGGACCCAGAGTAGCAATGATTTTTGTCTGGCGTAGTGGCTGGGAAGGATTTGTCATGACTTGAGTGTCCTGAATAGTAGCCCGGGTGTAAAGGGAACCTCTGAGGTAAAGAAAAGAACCCGAAGATCGTAACGATCTCCGGGTTCTTACTGGGAAAGGACTCAAATGATCACTATCAGGGGCATACAGGGAAGTTTGCACAATCAAGGGCGTCCGTGTCGGTGCCATCCAGTCCACAATTCGGATAGGGAGCCGCAGGATTTGAACCACTGCTGAACAGATTGGAAAGCAGGAAGACCGGATCACTGATATCCAAACCTCCGTCGTCATTCAGGTCGCATGAGTCTGCACAAAGTGGAGTAAAGGTGCCTCCGAAAAGGAAACCCAATGCTGCCACGACATCTGCAATGTTGTTCGAGCCATCTGCGTTGCAATCACCACGTACAAAAGTGGGACCTTCTTCACAGAGAAGAGAGCAATTGAGTTGGTTGACAGTTCCTCCACAAATGTCGATGGCTTCCACTACGAAATCTAATTCGGTCGGCGAAAAAGGCATCGACCCTGTCGCACTGGTCGCTGTTCCCGGAAGGGTCACTTGAAGCACTCCACCCGCAAAAACGTTGATAGCGGAGTAAGTTCCGGGTGCCGACCAAGAGAGGAGATATTCGCATCCTGATCCTGGGACATTAGAGGTCAGACCACAGGCGAGGTTTTTGAGGGGAGGCGGTGGTGTAAACACCGGGCAACTCTCGATGGTACAGCCCTCGGAGGAGGTAGTTCCATTGACGACACCACGAACACAAATGGTATCCGCGGAAACTGGAAGAGTCACAGTCGAGGAAGTAGCGCTGCCCGCCACAGTCTGAACAAGGACTCCTGCAACTCTGATTTCTACAGAGTCATAGGTCGTACCATTGGTCCAAGAGATGTCTGCTAAACAAGTGCAGATATCTACAGCTCCAAGCGTGGGTGGAGACGGGGGAGGAACCGAAATACTGACAGAGCCCGCTGAGCTCGCAGGAAAGACACTGACGCCTCCTACAGTGAAGACAATATTAGTAGGAGGGTTTCCAAGTGTCGTAACCGGGTTGATGGCGGTCGTTGTTCCTGGTGCCGCAGCACCAGAGACAGCATATGTCATCACTGCGACTTCCTGATTGGTTCCTGCAGGAATCGAATCGAGAGCTCCTCCGAAGGTTGTGATGCATGCGAGAATGACTCCTGGACCATTCACCGGAGCCAGTTCCTGAAAGAAATATTCAGCGCCTGTTCCGCCATTCAGTTGTGAAGTGACGGTTCCCTGAGTGATTTCAATGGGTGTTAATACATTGGCATCATGAGTTGCTCCATATGAAAAGCCGAGAACAGCCGCTGAATTATCGATCGTGATAGAAACGCTAGTGTTACTTCCAGCAGCGGAAATGGACTGGCCGATGTTCAGTGAATCTTGAGCCTGTATTGCACTCGTGAGACCCATTAAGGCAAATACTGCCAGAAAATTGAGCACTTTCATGAAAACTCCTGACCTAAAATTTGGTCGATTGAGGCGGACTGATTGAACCATGAGGTGATCCCAGAACCTGGAACCAGAATCCCCATAGGTGATTTCAAGAGACGGGTAGTGAAAGACACCCTGAATAAAATGATATCCCCTCTATTTGACCCTTCATAAGGGGCTGAGGCAAGTGCTAGCCATTTGTAGACTCGTGAGGCCTAAATAGGCGGTGGTTTCCGCAGGAAATATGATCCAGAAGCGAGGTGGGAAGCTTCTGTATGACTTTCCGAAGTCGCCATGAAGCGATACCATCACGAATGGTTGCCAACGTGAAAGTAGCAATAGAGTCAGAATTGGCTCTACCAGACATGGGGATCCTAAATCAGAGGTGAACAGACATGAGTGAACAAATGAAAGCACTGGTCAAAGAAGGCCCTCGTCCCGGGCTTGTCCTTGTTGAAAGACCGATTCCGAAAATCGAATCTGATGAGATTCGAATTCGGGTCGAGGCGACCTCTGTATGCGGTACAGATCTCCACATTTACAATTGGGATACCTGGGCGCAATCCAAGGTGGCTCAACCCCTGATTGTCGGACACGAGTTTTGTGGCGAAGTGATCGAAGTGGGTTCCGCTGTGACGCGTTTTTCTGTGGGCGAGAGGGTCGCAGCAGAATCTCATGTCTTCTGTGGGACTTGCCGCTACTGCAGGGAGGGTCAAGCTCACATCTGCGAAAATGAGAAGATCATTGGTGTTCAGAGAGATGGTTGCTTTGCGGAACAGATCGTCATGCCTGAGAGATGTGTGTGGAAGACTCCCGAAGGTCTCCCTGTCGAGATCGCTACTCTTCAAGAGCCTCTGGGGAACTCTGTTCATGTCGCCATGTCAGGAAGCGTCGTTGGCAAAGATGTACTAGTCATGGGCTGTGGCCCGACGGGACTTTTCAGTATTGCCATTGCCAAAAAGTGTGGAGCACGATCCATCATCGCTGTCGACGTGCAGTCCTACCGTTTGGAGTTGGCGAAAGCACTCGGAGCTGACGGTGCATGGAATCCTGTCGAGGTCGATATCGTCTCGGAGTATATGGAAAAAACCGGCGGCATGGGTGCAGACGTTGTCTTTGGAATGTCTGGAAACGGAAAAGCCATCGAGGACAGTCTTCGCTGCCTCAGCAGAGGTGGGGACTACCGATTCTTTGGTGTTCCCTCAGATCGAGTGTCCGTAGACCTTGCCCGAGATGTGATTTTCAAGGGAGCTCGATTACAGGGCATCATTGGCAGAAAAGTGTGGGATACGTGGAAAGATATGAGCCGACTCCTCGAAGAGGGGCTCGATCTATCTCCCATCGTCACCCACAAGATCGATCTCGAAGATTACGAAACGGCATTTAAACTGATTCAGGAAGGGCAATGTGGCAAAGTGGTCATGTTTCCCAACGGGATTCCAGCCTCAAGCTGAGCATTTTGAAGATATTGACTGTCGATGGAGAGGGAAGTGATGTTTTCCGCTAGAGATCGTTTCGCCGAAGAACTGAACGGGATCGAAGAAGCAGGGCTTTGGAAGAAAGAACGGGTGATCACTTCTCCGCAAGGCTCGAGTATTTCTACAGCAGAAGGCGAAGCACTAAATTTCTGTGCCAACAATTATCTAGGCCTTTCAAGTCATCCTGAAATCGTACAAGCGGCAAGATCTGCTTTGGATTCGCATGGTTTCGGGATGAGTTCCGTCAGATTTATCTGTGGAACGCAAAATATTCATAAGCAACTCGAAGAACGTATCGCCAGTTTCCTTTCGACAGAAGACACCATTCTCTATACGTCCTGCTTCGATGCCAATGCTGGATTGTTTGAAACGATCTTGGGTCCAGAAGATGCTGTGATTTCGGATGAGTTGAACCACGCCTCCATTATTGACGGAGTGCGGTTGTGCAAAGCTCAGCGTCACAGGTACTCCCACTGTGACATGAAAGATCTTGAAAAATGCCTCCTGGAATCTGCGAGTTGTCGAACTCGTCTTGTCGTTACAGATGGAGCATTCAGCATGCATGGTGTGCTAGCTCCTTTGGATAAGATTGCCGAACTCTGTGATCGTCATGATGCCATATTGGTCGTCGACGATAGTCATGCCACAGGCTTCATCGGAGAAACGGGTAGAGGTACTCCTGAGTATTTCGGAGTTCAGGATCGTGTTGATATCATCACGAGTACTCTGGGCAAAGCG
>JAACCY010000249.1 GCA_009937185.1 Planctomycetia bacterium | reverse complement strand
CAAAGTTGAATCTCGAGGTCGCCGAGGTTGAGTTGGAGAAATTGACTTTAGGGGATATTCCCCGAAGAGAACGTGAGCTTAGCCTTGCGATTGAGAAAGCCACCTCTGAGTTAGAACGTTCTGAAGGCTTGTGGGAAGACATGCCCACGATGTTGGAGAAAGGGTTCGTGACTCAAGATCAGTTCGAGCAGGAAAGAATCAACCTGAAAGAAAGAAGGGACGCTCTCGTCACGGCCGAGCAAAATCAGTTGCTCTACGATACGTACGAGAAACCGCTTACCAAAAAACAAAAAAATGCAGGCGTTCTAGAAGCACAGCGGAATGTCGAAATGGAAACCCGTGGTGCGGCGACCTTACTTGCAAATCTCAAGCTTCGTGTCAGTCAATACGAGAGAGGCTTGGCGGAAACACGCGAGGAATTCGATCGCGAAAAGGCCAACTTGGAATTGATGACGGTCTTTTCTCCTACCCAAGGGATCGTCTTTTATGGGAATCCTGACCGTCCATGGGACAGGGATGGAATCCGTGCGGGTGGAGATGCTCATTTTAATCAAACTTTGTTAACGATTCCTGACCCCAGTGAAATGGCGGTCTTGATCAAGATTCATGAATCAGATATCGACAAGACCAAAGAAGGTATGACTGCTGAGATTCAATCGGATGTGAGCAAGGGGAAGATCTATCAGGGTGAGGTTGTGAAAATCGATTCTGTCGCAAACGCTGGGGATCGACGCTGGGGTGATCGTGTCCGGAGATTTAATGTTGAAATCCAAATGCGGGGTGACGATCTGGATTTGAAGCCAGGTACCTCTGCCGAGGTGGTGATCAATACGGGAACTTTGGAGGACATTATTTATGTGCCTATCCAAGCGGTTCATGCCGAAGCCGGTGGTTTTCATTGTTTTGTTCGTTTGGGATCTTCCTACGAAAAAAGATCTGTTTCAGTGGGTAGTGCCAGCGAGAGTTTTCTAGAAATTACGGATGGTCTTATTGGCAGTGAAGACGTGCTTCTTTACAAACCCGAAGAAACGGGGGCGGAACCCGCTTCAAATCCTAATTCGGTCATGGAGACATCTTGGTTCCCCGTCACCCAAGGGATGAATGCGGTTTGAGTGAATCGATGGTTTCCCTACAGGGGATCCACAAATACTACGGAGATTTGGAACCACGACTTCATGTCCTTAAAGGGATCAATCTCGAAGTCGGTAAAGGCGAGTTTCTTTCCATCACTGGAACCTCCGGTTCTGGGAAATCTACTCTGTTGAACCTATTGGGCTGTCTGGATATTCCTACCGAAGGATCATATTTCTTAGGTGGACGTGATGTCTCAAAGCAAACCGATAACGAGCTCTCAAGAATCCGCAACGAAGACATTGGGTTTATTTTTCAAAGTTTTCAACTGATACCTCAATTGACGGTCCTTGAGAATGTTCAGGTTCCTTTGCTATATGGTGAGCATTCCATTTCTGAAAAAGAGGATTACTGCCGAGGAATACTCGATTCAGTGGGGTTGTCTCACAGGCTGACCCATCAACCCTCCCAGTTGTCAGGAGGAGAGTGTCAGCGGGTGGCCATCGCCCGTTCTCTTGTCAATGATCCTTTACTGCTACTCGCTGACGAACCTACTGGGAATCTCGATTCTAAAACAGGAGACGAGGTTCTTGAGTTGATGGACGAACTTCACGGACAGGGACGTGCGATAATAATGATTACGCATGACCTTGAAGTGGCTCGTCGATCGGAGAGACAGGTCAAAATCAAAGACGGACTCATCATGGAGGAGCGAAAATGATATCCAGGAAGAAAAAGGAGATGCTACGCATGGGTCTCCAGAGTCTTTTGGGATATCCGATGCGGACTATCCTTACGATGTTGGGTGTCGTTTTTGGAGTCGGATCAGTGATCGCCATGCTCGCATTAGGTGCTGGCGCAGAGAGAGAGGTGCTTCAGGAAATAGGGCGACTAGGGATCCAAAACATCATTATTAATTCTGTTGAATCAGAAGAACCGGAAGAGACGAATTCCAGCGGCGGACGCCGCGGAGGCATGATAAATTTCTATGGTTTGAAATTTAAAGATCATCGGCAGATCCTTGAGACGATTCCTGGTATTAAAAAAGTTCTTCCTGTCCACTTGAACAAGAAGAAGGTTTGGAATGGAAGCCGCTATCTTGAAAGTACGCTTTTTGCCGTAGAGCCCGAGTATTTAGATACCTTTGGCCTCAATATCGAACTGGGGAGAGGCTTGAGTTCTCAGGATGAGGATCAACTTGCGAGAGTCTGTATCGTTAGGCCTGGCCTGTTAGAAGAACTGGGAATCTACGAAAATCCATTGGGATTCAAT
>JAACCY010000066.1 GCA_009937185.1 Planctomycetia bacterium | reverse complement strand
CTTTATTGATGGAGATATTGGAAGGGTGAATGACGGGGCGTAATTCTCGCACCGCTTTCAGAACTTCTCTCACCGATGGATCCCAGGGGTCGTCGTTCAGGTCACCTAGAACGATGATTTCTTTAGTTGGGTTTTTCTGTAATAGGTTGTCGACGATTTTCCTGACAGTGGATGCTGCTAAAATTCTGCGAGGAGTGCTTTTCTCTCTGCCGCCATATCGGGACGGCCAATGGTTGACGAGAAATGTGATAGGAACTCCAGAGATGGACAGTTCCGCTTCGAAGACTCCTCGTGTCGTTCCATTTCCCTCACCCAGATCGATGGTGTGAAGAGTCGGCCCTGATTCAATCTTGAATGGGGCCTTATAGAGAAGTCCAAGGTCGATCCCGCGACGATCCGGCGAATCAGTGTGAAGGATCGACCAGTTATCATCTTTTAAGAGAGAATGCTGTATGAGATCTTCAAGAACACGTCTGTTTTCGACTTCACAGACGGCCAGAACATCGGTCTCCATCGATTTCACAGCTTTGGCGAGATTGTCTAATTTTCGAAGGTATCGTGCTTCGTCCCATTCTTTCTCGGGCAGGAACTCATCGTCGCCAGGGTTATCGGGATCGTCCTCGAAATCGAAAAGATTTTCCAGATTCCAAAATGTAACGGTATGACTAGCAGGGGGGAGCTCCGCCTGATGGGGGTCTGCCTCGTAGAAGTTACTGGAGCAGGATATAGTGAGCAGGAGTGTTGAGATCAGTAGATTCATGTGAATTCTCGTTTCCAAGGATCAATTCCTTAGTCGGTATCGTCGCTTCAATCAGCGATGGAGGCAACACAGAGTCTTGAGGAGTTCTTCCCCGATTTGACGAAATTTGATTGAATAAGCGCAACAGACAACCCGATTCGAACAGGAGCCGAGATGAAATTCGAGATCAGTAAGCCAGTATTCGCTTTATTTATGGGAGTGATGTTTGGTGTCGCCGTCGGAAGCCTTCTGGGAGGAACTGTCGTGGCAAGCCAGAATGGGCAAGATGGTTTTTCGCGATTGTTCGGTGTATGGCAGGCTGGAGTGGTAGAGGAAACCCACGATATGTCTGTTGGTTATGATGTTTCAGGCAAGGAAAGATCTCGAAAGACACTTGAAGAGCGACGCGAACTATTGGTAGTACCAAGTCACTACGGTTCTCTCGTCGGAGTCACCGGAGGAGTTGAGCAGTCGGTTCTTTGGTATCAGGATAATGCGGGTGTCATCCGAAACATATTGATCGAAGGAGCCGGATTATCTCCGTTGAGAATCGATCCAAAAGAGACCTTTAAACGTAAAGCGAAAATGATTCAGCGATAGAGTCAGGATTTGTGAACAGTCTTGGGTTCATCTTGAAGAAACGGGATCAGTTCGTCTGCTCTTTCTCGGGCATCTTTTTCGCCCATGGATATAAGGGCCTGAACATACTCTGGTTGGAACATGAGTAGCGACAACAGATCGCTGCCCTTTGAATCTTGTGTTCCTAATCCGCGCTCCATGAATCGGAATGGACCCGGCAGCTCAGGTTCGAATTGACCTGCGAGTAATCCGGGATCTTCTGAGGGGCGTGCCGTCAGCATGTCCACGGGACGAAAGCCCATACGGTCTTCTTCTGGTAACTTTTCTAACAGCTTATTAAATCGTTGAACATTCGTGGCGTCGTAGTCGAGGGAATCTAGGAAGATGGCGTTCATCAGTACACCTGCGACCTGAGCTGGGGGAGGGTAGGAACCTTCCGTCTCGATGGGAGGAAGTGTTCCGTTTGGAAGATATCGAGTAGAGATCGCGAGTATTTTCTCTGCACCCAAGTGCATCGCTGGAGACAATGGCGTGGTTAATCGAACCCCGCCGTCACCGTGCCAACAACCTTCGACTTTGACCGCCGGGAATACCAGCGGGATAGCACACGAAGCGAGGATGTGGTCTAGGCGAATCTTTGTTTCAATACCTGATCGATTTGTTCGTTGCCAAGGATGGGCGTCGTTGCCGTGAATCCAAGTTACAGAACGACCACTATTATAGTCAGTTGTAGTGATGGCTAAGGCATCGAGTTTTCCTCGCAATATGTTTTCCTCGATGCCAGGAATTTTACCATTCGCTAGGCATTGGGTTTCATTGGTCAAATATTTACGCAGAGGATTTGTATCTACGAGGCCACGAATGGTAGGCGCAAGGGAACTTCCTCCACTGAGAAGTTTGAGTCCCCATCGAGTGACCATGCTGGCGAGTGAGAAAGTACTCGCTTCGAAAACCTGATCTACGGTTAACTTTGACCACAGTTTTTTTAGATCGGAGGAGGATTCTGCTAAGGATCCTTGATGCCTCGCCAAGTGGACGGCATTGATGGCTCCTGCCGAAGTTCCGCAAAGGATGGAAAATCGAAGGTCAGGAATTCGTTTGCCGATGTACCTCAGGAAGCCGGCCTGGTAGGCAGATCGGGCTCCTCCACCACCAAGAACTAGTGCGATCTTCCTTTTACCTGACATCTCTAAGCCACTTCCCGGTGTCACTTCATCAACGAAATACCTCATCAAAGGATTCCATCTTTATGAATTCTTGGCACATCGGGGGTCTGCTGGTTGCGGGCGTGGGGTGATCATGTCTTCATTATAGGAGTTCAACGGTAGGGCAGCGTAGTTCAAAAGGCTGTATTTCGGTGTGATCTGTATCAATGATCAATGAGTCTGATGGGTTGGGAACTGATTTGCTTTCGATAGTGATTCCTGTCTGGGATGGAGCCAAATTTCTGGGGCCAGCTGTCGAGGCCACTCTGGAATATGTGGACTCTCTAGACGAGGACGCAGAGGTCATCGTTGTTTCGGATGGATGCACCGATAATCCCCAGGAGGTGATGGCTCATATATCTCATCGGGATGATAGAGCCAAATTCATCATCCTTGACAAGCATCGCGGCAAAGGAGCGGCAGTCAGAGCAGGGGTCCTTGCAGCAAAGGGAGACTTTGTTGCCATGTTAGATGTCGATCTCTCAGCCCGCCCGGAAATGATATCAGTGCTGCAAAAAAATATGGAACCAGAAGTTTCCATCGTTTGCGGATCCAGATCTATTCCGGGTGTGGATCTTCCTGTTCCCCAAAAGTGGCACCGTAGATGTGCAGGATATGTATTCAGGAGTTTGGTCCATTTCTTCTGTGGCATAAAGGTTCAGGATTCTCAGTGTGGCTGTAAACTCTTTAGGTCTGAGCACCTCAAGCCTGTTGTTGTGGGTTTGAAGACAGAGGGGTTCGCGTTCGATGTGGAAGTACTGCTGAAAGCAGAGCAGTTAGGCCTCGTGGTCAGAGAAGTTCCCATTACGTGGTCAGATTCCGGAGAGAGTAAAGTTCGATTCATTCGTGATGGGATGAAGATGCTTTGGACTGTCCTGACTCTCAGGCGAAGATAGATCTGTACACTTGGCGTCGAGTGGGTGGATAGGAAATCGAACAGAAGATAATATCGAATGATTCGATCCGACTGCTCAGGTGATTTTGAATAGTCTCATTCATCGAATCTCAAATCTAAGCACTGCGGCAGAGACGTCCTTGAGAGGTTTCAATGAACGGTTCAGCGATCTACATATGGATCATCATTGTGGTCATGCCATTGGGCTTGATTTCCTGTGGACCCACCTCTCCTGGCTCAGATCCCGTGCCTGCTCGCCAAAACTCCTCCAACGAAAAAACAACCACCCTAGAAGGCGGCTCTGGCAAGCCAGAAGAGGCCGGGGGGAACTCGCAGGGAATACAGCCGGAAGAGATCGAGGGCCTCTCAGGAGCTCCTGAGGAAGCCTCTTCATATCCTCTTCCTGACCTGTCATTAATGTCAGAGGACAGTTTTCAGCGAAATGCGAAGATGGGGCGATTGGTTGCGAGGCAGAGGTGCATTCTTTGCCACAAGATCGAAGGTCGCGGGGCGATATTGCAGCCTCCACTGATCCAGGTCTCTATGCGAAGGCTAGACCGTATGAAGACGTATGATTCACATCTGGACCAGCTCAGGACCAGTGACCCCGATCGTTACTCTTCAAAGAGAGACCTCTTGGAAAAGATCACTGCAGAAGCAGATGTCCTGCGAAAAATGCAACTTTGGCTGAGTGGATACCTGAGGCGGCCGACCTTTGATAATTCACAGGCAAAAATGCCCTTGCAAGTTCTCAAACCTGTAGAAGTGGATCAACTTGCCTGTTATGTCATCCAGCTCGCTATTGAGGGCTATCAACAGGGTGAAACGCCACTCGAAGACTGACATTACTGTCCTATATATCATCGGACTCAACTGTCAACTCCGACAGTCATACGATGAATGGCGATTGCGGATCTTAGTTAAATAGGTGAAACAGTATACCTCTGTTGTCTCAAGTACCTGAGGACTCGGCAGGGGTAGTCGAAATAAATAGCAATAGATAACCTAGGCGTATTGAGTTTCTCTTACGCGTGTTTCTGCTCTTCGGTCTGACTTCGGGGGACGTCAACCGACTCGCTGTAACCAGCAGACAGAAGCAATCACTGCGGTTCCTCACCGCAGCACTTCGCGGGAGAAGCGGGGGACACAAGTGACGACTAAATATCGTCACCTACCTTCTGGTCCACTTCTCGGGCCGGAAGGTTTTTTTATGCCTTAAATTTTGCCTTTTGTGAACTGTCGAAATTAAACTCCGGCGAGGCCTAGATCGCTTTCATCGAGAAGGTTGAATCCGTCATCGAGAAGCAAGTTACGGGAAGTTTCATTTTCATCGACATGGATAACGAGCACGCCGAATCCATGGGGGCGAGTCAGCATAGGGTATGCATAGTGGATGTTGATTTCAGCCTGAATAAGACTGCGGCAGATCATCCGGATTCCAGCCCTCTCATTGGGAACCTCTACTGCCAGAATAGGGCTGACAGATGTCGGAACATCATCTTCTTCCAAAGCTTTATATGCGGTACCTACTCGATCGACGATGAGTCGCACGATGGCGTGATCTGCACTGTCGACGACAGAAAGAGCATGAACCAGAATATCCTCTGCAGTGAGGTATCTGAGGACTTCCCTGAGCTTGCCTACCCGATTATCGAGGAAGAGACTCAACTGTCGGACATATGGATCCGTGTAGTCTTTTTCAGTCTTAAGCATTCAGGAATCCCACATTTTCCAATGATAGAACCGGCACGATGACCGGGGTTCTAATGATCCACTCGAAAGAGATTAGAATCTTCCGGCGGGACCGCCACCCTGATTGTTGCCACCAGAGTTGTTTCCGCCAGAGTTATTACCACCAGAGTT
>JAACCY010000248.1 GCA_009937185.1 Planctomycetia bacterium | reverse complement strand
GATGGGTTCCCTTTTTTATGGGCTGCTGACGACCTAAAAGAGTGTGAGGTTATCCAAAGGCCAAAGTCTCAGGAGTACTTTGCCCTTCACGTTTTCAAGAGGCACCACGCCGAAATCTCTACTGTCCCGACTCTGAGGCCGGTTGTCTCCGAGGACAAACATGGTGCCCTCTTCAACAAGGAGTGATTCTCCGGGGCGCTGTGGGAAAATGACGCGCCGCGTGTAGTCCTCTGTCAGCGGTTTACCATTCAGGTGTACTTTTTCGCCGATCAATTCGATCGTATCTCCTGGAATGGCAATGACTCTCTTGATGAGGTTTTTGCTGGAGTCCTCCGGCGAACTAAAGATCACCAAATCTCCCCTGTCGACTTTCACCAGTGCTGGACTGATTTTGTCGACCATGACCCGCTCACCATCAAAAAGGGTCGGTTCCATGGAATGACCGCTGATAGCGTACACCTGTGTGACAAAAGTATGGAGCAGCAATGCCAATGGGAATGCGATACAGAGCACAAGGAGGACCTCGAGGGCCAGTCGCCTGAATGGATTCTGCCGACTGTGCGGAGCATGAGAGTCTCCGGAGGCAGAGGTCCCAGAAGGCGTGGACGTCGATTCCAGAGGATCAGGAGGGGATTCAAAGCCATTCATAGGAGATTATTGCCCCTCTTTGAAGGAGCTTGTCGGGGAGTTCCCATGCAGATCGGAGTCACTCGGTTCTGATTCTGAGGTTTGCCTGGAAGCGACAGGAGGTTTGGAATCTTGAATCAACTTTTTTTGGGTGTTCAGCCATTTTTGCCAATCGGCGGGGTTTGGTCCAAAATCTTTACCAGAGAGGCGAACTAATTCCTGATGGATCGTCTTGGCGGTCTCATGGGAGCAGCCCTTCATCGCTTGAATCAGGATTTCAATAGCAGCGACATGTTGCAGTCCTGGCTGAAGACGAATCAGCGAGCGAGCCATGATGCCTTGTCTGCGTCGGGTCCATGAACCGAGCAAGTTCTCCAGCAACACCCCAGCAAGGGTGATTCCCAGTGCGAAACGTAGAAATCCCTCAGTATTAGAGAAGAGGACTGTGGTCACCCAAGAATAGATCCCTAAGCCCAGATCCATAATGGTGAACAATGTCGCAAACAGAGTTGAGATCCAGAAAAACCTCAATGCCTTAGTGAAGGCCACCAGTGTTTTCATAAGCCTCCTAATGGCGGAAGTGTCTTTCTCCCGTAAATACCATAGCAATTCCCGCCTGATTGGCGACATCGATCACTTCTGGGTCTCGACGGGAACCTCCCGGTTGAATCACGGCAGTGACTCCCGCTTCGATGGCGGCTTCGACACCGTCTGGGAAAGGGAAGAACGCATCTGAAGCGAGAACTGATCCTGTGGCTTTTTCGCCTGCTTTACGGACGGCGATGTGGACAGCGTCGACTCTGCTAGGTTGCCCCGCGCCGACTCCAGTCACAGCATTATTTTGAGAGAGAAGAATGCCATTGGATTTCACGTGGGGAAGAACTCTCCAACCAAAGAGCAGATCTCGCCATTCGTCTTCCGTAGGAGTCCTGTCTGTGACGGTTTCGTAGTCGTCGACTCCACGGACAGATATATCCTTAGTCTGCAGAAGCACCGCTCCTGGAACGGCTCGGGCTTCGATAGGTACTCCACCATCATCCCCGAAGAATCCACCTTCGAGTATCCGGCATGATGGACCCCATTTGGCACCCTCACGGATCGCTTCGATGCTGCCATCCTCATAAGAGGGGGCATGAATCACTTCAAAAAAGTGATCTTTGGTACTGATCTTCTTCGCCAATTCAACACTTAAAGGACCCGATAAAGCCAGGATGCCGCCAAAGGCACTGACGGGATCTCCTGCGAGAGCGAGATCAAAAGCGGATTCGAGATGGGTACTTTCACTCGCTCCACATGGGAGGCAATGCTTGACGATAACAGCAGCGGAACCTTGGAGTCCTCGACAGCAATCGATGGCGGCAGAGGCGTCGAGGATGTTGTTGTAGGAGAGTTCCTTACCGCCGTGACATATCGCTTCAGCGATAGAGAAACTGTCACCGTCATTCCGCTGATACCAAGCGGCTTCTTGATGTGGGCTTTCGCCGTATCGCAAATCACCGACTCGGTGCCATTGCTCTGTGACTGTTCCGGGGAAGGGTCCGTCCATTTGTTGACCGAACCAATTCGAAATCGATGCGTCATAGGCAGCGGTTCTCCGGAAAGCTTCTAAAGCCAACTGATTCCGTGTTTCGGCACTCAGTTGACCGGTCGTTTCTTTCAACTCATGAATCAAAGCAGGGTAACTATCAGGGTCGACGACGACGGCGACATCGAGATGATTTTTAGCGGCGGCTCGTACCATGGCCGGACCACCGATGTCGATCTGCTCAATGGTGTCAGAGAAACTGGCCCCTGAAGCCGCAGTTCTTTCGAATGGGTATAGATTCACCACGAGTAGATCGATGGGCGGGATTCCATATTCATCGCAGGATTCTAGGTCACCCTTCACGGAGCGTCGCGCCAGAAGGCCACCATGAATACGGGGATGCAAAGTCTTGATACGACCATCCATCATCTCCGGAAACCCGGTCACATCTTCCACTGGGCGAACAGGAATCCCCGCTTCTCTCAGGGTTTTTGCCGTTCCGCCCGTGGAGAGGATCTCCACTCCCAGATGCACGAGTTCCTGACAGAAATCGACGACTCCTGATTTGTCACTGACGGTGACCAGAGCCCTACGAATCATCCGGGGATCGGTATCCTCAGGAGAGGAATTTTCAGTACTAGACATGTCGTGCAAACCCTTCATAGCCGTCATGATTCAGGAGTTATCCTGAGGTCTCTATTGCTAGGTGCCAAGAAACGCGAATGGCAGGAATCGGAATTTTCGAAAATTCTTGCTCTTGATTCCGGACCAGACCTTGAGGTCGAGTCTCGCTGCTCGCACACTCGAAGGGGGATGTTAGCCCGGTTCCTGGTCATGGTCCAGCGAGCCGAGAGGAGTATCAGGATTGAAGATTCTCGAATGGTGGCCTGAACAGGGGCGAATCAGGGTTCGTTTTAAATACGATCCCTTACTTGTTGATCAGGTGAAACAGGTCGCAGGTCGTCGTTGGCACCGTGAAGACAAATATTGGTCAGTCCCCGTCTCTAGTGCCGGAGAAGCAGCACGAATACTTCTTCCTTTAGGTTTCGAAGCGGCACCCGAGGTGGAGAAACTCCTCAATGGCGAAGTCCAAGGGATCTCGGGACTCAGCGAGGAGTTTGCGGTCGTGAGGGAATCGGGACCTGATAGAGATCAGGAAACGGTGGCCTCTGGAGATCCTACCGACTGGTCGGTGTCTCGTCTGAATCAGGAAGCCCAATCGATTCTTCGGAAGGGGTTCCCGGAAACGGTGTGGCTCGTCGGAGAAATCATGGGGGTCGACCGCAGTCTGGGACGTGGATCTGGGGCGGCTCATCTCTATTTCCGGCTAGTGGAGAAAGACCCTGACGGAGAAGGGTCGCTCGCTGAGGTCTCTGCCGTTCTGTGGAACTTCAAGGCGGACCCCTCTTTCAAAGCTTTTCAATCGAATGACACCCCACTTGAAGATGGTCTAAAAATTCGCGTGAGGGTTCGTGTGGATCTCTACATGGCTCGCGGGCAGTTTCAGGCTGTTGTTGAAGAAATGGATCCTGACTACACGTTAGGCGAGTTGGCTCGACGCAGGGAACAGATATTGGCGGAGGTGAGACGTCTGGGGATCGAGCAGAATAACCTGAATATTCCGATGCCCATGATTCCGTTGAGAATAGGTGTCGTGACCAGTCAGGGAAGTGATGCATGGAAAGACTTTCATGATGAGTTGAAATCTTCGGGCTATGCATTTCAAGTCAGTCTCCACAATGCGAGGGTTCAAGGATCACTGGCGGAGAAAGATCTTCTCAGAGCTTTCCAGTACTTTGCTGAAAGACACGATGAGTTTGATGCTGTCGTGGTGATCCGAGGTGGAGGATCAAAGACAGATTTGATGGCCTTTGACACCCTTGAACTCGCAAAGGCTGTCGCATTGCATCCCCTCAAGGTCTTCGTTGGAATCGGGCACCATGCTGACCGTTCTGTATTAGATGAGTTAGCGCATTCTGAAAAGACACCTACAGCTGTCGGACAGTTCCTCGTGAGTTGGGTCGATGACTCTTGGCAACAGATCCTTGAAAAAGCCAGGCGTATTCTTCGAAGTTCCATCGAGTGTATTGATCGAGAGAGAACGCGGAATGTGGATCGGGGACACTTTTTGGTCTCGAGAGGACGCAGGGCTGTGGAGATCCGAGCGGATGAGCAAGATCGTTCAAGAGTTCGTTGGCAACGACTGGGAACTCGAGCTTTGAAACAGGAACGGAATGCGCTCGTACAAAGGGTTTTGTTGTGGAGAAGCAGAGCAGAAGGCCGGGTCTCTCGGGAGAAGAGTTTGCTTCGAATGAAACGAGAGCAATTACAGTCGTCTGCTCTCAGGGGTGTCGAGAGTCAGGGCGTGGCGCTGCGACTCAGGACGGATCGCTTGAGCACCTTACCGAAAGATCGAATTGAGCGGGAAATGGAGCGCTGGCGTGCACGTTCGGGCAGGATTCGATCCTTAGATCCGGTCCACATCCTTGCCCGGGGCTTCGCATGGGTCAAAAATGCGGAGGGTCAGACGGTTCGCCGTACGGGAGAGGTCAAGGTGGGGGATACGATCGTTGTAAGGCTTCAGGACGGTTCTGTAGATGCCCGAGTGGAGTGAAAACAGAGCAGGATTCCTGGATCTCTTTTTTAACGGACCTGTCAGACCTCCGATCAGAGCGATATATTGGCACTTTGGAGAAACGAGTCTTGTCGAGCCGACGTTGGCTGGCGGAGATTTTTACAGATTTCTTGATAGATCGTTTCGTGACAGAAATGGAAACTGATGTCTGCGAAGAAAAACACAGAACCCGGTTACCGGGAAGCAACAGAAGAGATCGACGCTATCCTCAATAGAATAGAGGATTCTCGGGAGATCGATGTTGACGTCCTTGCCGATGATGTCGAGCGAGCAGCGGAACTGTTGCAGATCTGTGGAGATCGTTTGAAGAAAGCGGAACTTCGTGTTCAAGAGGTCGCTGAACGCCTTGTGAGTGATGACGAGGCGAACGACCCAAATGCAGAGTCAGAGAATCCCTGATCCAGGACTTTAGAGAGAGGACCGACTCATGTCGCTCGTCGTCGTCGGCAGTGTTGCCTTTGATAGCATTCAAACCCCGGATGGCGCTCTAGAGAACGCCCTTGGGGGATCCGCAGTCCACTTGTCCATGGCCGCCTCATATTTCGGAGGCGTTCAATTGGTGGGAGTCGTCGGCGAAGATTTCCCTGTTGAGCATAAACAACTGCTCACGGATCGTGGGATTTGCATCGATGGACTCGAAGTGGTGGAGGGCGGAAAGACTTTCCGCTGGTCAGGGAAATATTTTGATGACATGGATCGCAGGGAAACCCTCAGTGTCGATCTGAACGTCTTCGAAAATTTCAGGCCAGATCTGCCGGGCTCCTATAGGAATGCCCAGTATCTCTTCCTTGGAAATGGTGCGCCTGTGACTCAGGCGAGTGTGCTAGACCAGATGGGATCTCGCCCATTTACGGTGGTCGACACGATGGATCTATGGATCGATATCGCCCGTCCAGACTTGGAGTCTCTTGTTTCCAATGTGGATGCATTAGTTCTCAACGACGAGGAATCCCAACAGCTTTCTGGAGAGAAGAATGTTGTTCTAGCAGGGCGCAAGATTCTCGCCATGGGCCCTCGTTACGTGATCACGAAGCGCGGGCAGCATGGAGCCATGATTTTTCATGCAGATGGTGAAGTGACTCTTCCTGCAATCCCACTCGAAAATGTAGTGTATCCCACGGGAGCTGGAGATTCTTTCGCAGGAGGAATGATGGGCTGCCTTCTTCGCAGTGATCGTACCGATTTGCAAGGGATCAAAGTGGCAGTCGCATGGGGAACAGTGACAGCATCATTCTGTTGCCAAGGATTTGGTGTTGAGGGATTGAAGAAAATCAGTCCTACCGATCTTCAGGAAAGGTTCGGGCAATACAGGAATATGCTCGAGTTGGATCCAGTGGAGATTCCGCAAATCACCTGATTCCATCCATTCAGTTCTCTTGAACAAATAAGCTCTGGATACGATCATGAATTCAGGCGAATGACGATGGTTACCCCGAGTCTAAAGAGGCTCATGAATCTGGAAGAGTGGCATCGATGCGCGTGAAAGAGATCCGGAAACAGTTTCTCGATTTCTTCGAGGCACGAGGGCATGAACGGGTGGCTTCGAGTCCAGTGGTTCCTCACGATGATCCGACACTGCTCTTTACCAATGCAGGAATGAATCAGTTCAAGAGTGTCTTCACAGGAGAAGAGGTCCGGGAAACACCGAGGGCTTGCTCTTCTCAGAAGTGCATTCGTGCCGGTGGTAAGCATAACGACCTTGAAAACGTGGGGTATACCGCACGCCATCTCACCTTCTTTGAGATGCTGGGTAACTTTTCCTTTGGCGATTATTTCAAAAAGGAAGCCTGCACTTGGGCGTGGGAATTAATTACAGAAACATTTGGAATCGAAGCAGACAGACTGTGGATTTCAGTCTTTGAAGATGATGACGAAGCTCGCGAAATTTGGCGAGATCATGTTGGCGTCTCGCCTGACCGGATTGTCGGTCTCGGGGTCAAGGACAACTTCTGGTCGATGGGAGACACCGGGCCCTGTGGGCCTTGTTCAGAACTCCACGTCGATCGGGGCGAAAGCCGATCTTGCGGCCCAAATTGTGCTTTGGGCGTTTGCGACTGTGATCGCTGGATGGAGATTTGGAATCTGGTCTTCATGCAGTTTGAGCAACGCAGTCCTGGTGACCGCATTATTTTGCCCAAGCCGAGTATTGATACAGGAATGGGTCTCGAACGCATCACCATGATTCTTCAGGACAAAGACGATGTTTACGAGACGGATCTGATGTCTCGATTGATTGAGGGTATAGGGGAAGAGACAGGGGTTGTTCCGAGAAAAGGCTCCGAAGGTATTCCTCACAGGGTGATCGCAGATCATCTGAGAAGTCTCTCTTTTGCGATAGCAGACGGAGCATTTCCTTCCAATGAAGAACGTGGATATGTACTACGTCGGATTCTTCGCCGAGCGAGTCGGTACGGGTACAAACTCGGAGTTGAGCGTCCTTTCTTATACAACTTAGTGCCCTTGCTGGCTGAAGAAATGGGAGATGCTTTTCCAGAACTGCGCAGCCGACAAGAATTGATCGTTAAGCTCATCGGTAAAGAAGAGGAACAATTCCTTAAGACTTTGAAAACGGGAATGACTCGCTTTGACGAAGAAGTCGAGCAGATGGGAACTTCAGGATCCCGTCTCTTTCCTGCCGGCGCTGCATTTTTTCTCCATGACTCTTGTGGCTTTCCCATCGATCTGACTGAGCAGATGGCTCGCGAGGTTGAGCTCGATCTTGATCGAGGCGGCTTCGAAGATTTGATGGAGCAGCAAAGAACGCGGAGTCGGATTGGGAACAAAATAGGAGTCGCCGTCAAAGGTGAAGATCTCGGGATGATTGAAGATCTCGGTGCTACTGACTTTGTCGGATACCACGGAGGTCGCGCAGAGGCTCAATTGTTGTCATGTACCTCAGAGGGTGATACAGGGGCCTTAGTGCTCGATAGAACTCCCTTCTACGCAGAGTCCGGTGGCCAAGTCGGCGATACAGGTCTTCTGGAGTTCGAGGGACAAAAAATACCAGTTCTAGACTGCCAGAAAAATGCAGCGGGAACCTTTGTTCACAGTGTTGATCTTTCGGGTATTGACGTGGAAGCCCTTCAAAGAGGGGTCACCATTCACGCAGAAGTCGATTTAGATCGGCGTCTTCATATTCAAAGAAACCATACGGCCACTCATTTGCTTCACGCTGCTTTGCGCCAGGTGGTGGGTGATCACGTGCAACAAAAAGGATCTCAGGTTTCACCAGAAAGACTTCGCTTTGATATCAGTCATTACGAGAAAGTTTCTCCAGAGCAATTGGCAGAAGTAGAAGGCATTGTTCAGGGCTGGATTCTTCGCGATCAAGAGGTCGTTATACATTCGGATGTTCCCATCGACGCAGCGAAGGATCGTGGAGCGATGGCTCTCTTTGGAGAAAAGTATGGCGACCGAGTGAGGATGGTAGAGATCGGAGATTTCTCTGTTGAGCTTTGTGGTGGTATCCACTGCAATAATACAGGAGAGATTGGGCCGATGATGATCACGGGCGAGGGAAGTGTCTCTTCTGGAGTCAGAAGAATCGAAGCGCTCACCGGACTCGAAGGTGGTCGTCGAGTGCGGGAAGGTGAAGATCTGATCCAGGATCTCGCCCGAATTCTTCGAAGCTCCCGAGAGGAGCTGGGTGATCGCATCGCCAGTTTGATCAAAGAAAATAAAGATCTCAAAGATGGAAAAGGATCAGCGGGTCCTGTCCGGGATTTGTTGGCCGATCTAGATGGCGGTCATGGAGATCGGATTTCTGCAGGTGAAGCAGAAGTCGTCAGGGCGTGCTGGAAAGATGCACCACAGGAGCAGCTTCTCGTGGTGGCGGACGCATTGAAAAGACGCCAAGGAGCCCGTGGGTTCATTCTGGCTTCGGCAGGCTCAGACGGGGTGAAATTCGTCGTGGGCACTTCTGAGTCGGTCCCAAAAGGACAAGTTCATTGCGGGAAAGTGGCCAAATTAGGCTCTGGAATCCTCGGCGGTGGCGGCGGCGGAAGGCCGGATATGGCTCAGGCGGGGGGTAAGGACCTCGATAAGCTCGATGAGGCCCTCGAAGCCATGGCTTCCGAACTGGTCAATGCTCTTTCAGGAATTGCTCAGTGACCTCGTCGGATGTTCTTGACCAATTTGCACCGCACTTTTAACATCAGGGCTTGATCGGGAATGAGCCCCGGGGAGAATCCCCTATAGGTGGCTTTCCTTTTGAACCAAATGTAAAAAGTTGAGTGCTAAGCACCAGAGATCACGGAGCGAGACCGATGGCAGTCCCACAGCGTAAGACAAACCAAGCCCGTAAGCGTAAGCGCAGGGCGCACGATGCCGTCAGGCCGATTCGTCACACCAAATGCACCCGTTGTAATTCACTCACGTTGCCACACAGTATTTGTGACGTTTGTGGAACCTATCGGGGCCGTGCACTTCTGGCAGTAGAAGACTTCTAAATACCAGAGTTAAATCCCAGAGTGGGAGTGACATGCCTCTGATCGCAGTCGACGCCATGGGCGGCGATACAGTCCCCTCCGTTCCCGTTAAGGGAGCATTCCGCGCATTGCAAGAAAACTCTGATCTTCAAGTTGTCCTTGTGGGTCCTGAAGATCAGGTGATTCCTGAGATCGAATCATGTGGTGGACTCTCCGATAGAATGAAGTTCCTGCATGCTCCTCAATGGGTGACCATGGATGAGTCTCCCGTAGAAGCATTGCGGGGCAAACCTGAATCGTCATTGAATGCCATCGTCGATATGCAGAAGGAAAGATCCGTTCAGGGAATCTTTTCTGCTGGGAACACTGGCGCATTTGTTGCGGCCTGTTCGATTCATCTTCGATTACTTGAGGGCATCCGCCGTCCGGCGATCGCTTTACCGATGCCTCGTGGAGAGTCACCTGTGATTCTTTGTGATGGAGGCGCGAATGTTGAGAGTCGTCCCCTTCACCTGCTTCACAATGCAGTGATGTCGTCCACATTCTTAAAAAGTGTGTACAGTGTGGAGTCTCCCAGAATCGGCCTTCTCAATGTCGGATCTGAACGAGACAAGGGCCACGCTCTTGCCAAAGAAACTTATGGCCTTCTCTCTGATAGTGGACTGAACTTCCAGGGAAATGTCGAAGGCAACGATCTCTACAACACCTCTCTGGACGTCATTGTATGTGACGGATTTACAGGGAACGTGATTCTGAAATCCTCTGAGGGGCTCGCCAGCTTTATTTTCTCGACCATCGCACGAGAGCTGACCCGAGAATCCTCCTCTGGCATCGATTTGGGTCCATTCAAGGAAATGATCTCCTCAGGTTTGCAGCGTATTGCCAGCCATTTCGATTATGCAGAGTATGGGGGAGCTCCACTGTTGGGGCCTCGTGGAGTTTGTACGATCGGGCATGGCAAGAGTGACGAGAAGGCTGTCTGCAATGCGATCGGTTGGACTCTCAAAATGATCGAATCCGGTATTGAAGCGGATTTGGTTCAATCCGTTGCTGAAGTCACTTCGCGAATCGAATCTTGTAACCCTGATTCCGAGCAACAAGTCTGACATTCCCTGTTTCTCAAAGTCATCTTGGTTAAAGGCGAGGATCAATGAATCAACGTTTCAATTCAGAATCTTCTCGAGCCGTTCTATTCCCGGGACAAGGAAGTCAGTTCGTGGGAATGGCACAAGATCTTGTCGAGAGTGAGACCCTAGCCAGGGATCTTTTTCAGACCGCAGGAGACTTGATGGGTTGCGACCTTGTGAGTCTCTGCAGCAACGGTCCGCAGGAAGCGCTCAATGCTACGGATATCAGCCAACCCGCCATCTTCGTCTCCTCAATGGCAGCCCTCGCTGTGATAGAAAACTCTGGAGGCGCAGCTTTGGTCGAATCGAGAGCAACCGCAGGGCTTTCTCTGGGCGAATATAGTGCTCTCGTCTACAGCGGCGCCCTGACCTTTGAAGACGCGTTGAAGGTAGTGGTCGCTAGAGGACGAGCGATGCAGGAAGCCTGTGACAAGACCGAGGGGACGATGGCTTCCATATTGGGTATTGACCTCAGTACAGTCAGGGAAGCGGTAGAAGAAGCCTCTGGTGAAGGCATCGTGGCGGTCGCCAATGTCAATGCGACCACACAAATCGTCATCAGTGGTGAAAAGGCGGCAGTCGAGCGAGCGGGAGAACTCGCTCAGGACAAAGGCGCTCGTAGGGTGATTCCCCTAGAAGTTGCCGGAGCTTATCACTCGCCACTCATGTCTTCTGCCACGGAAACCCTCAGGCCTATACTGGCTGAGTTGAAGATCAATACTCCTGTTGTTCCCTTCTATGCAAATGTCTCTGGATCGAGGGTCTCTGACCCAGAAGAGATACGAGCGGGTTTGATTCGCCAAGTGGAGTCTCCAGTTCTTTGGGAGCCGACACTTCAGAGTCTCGTCTCTGAAGGAATGTCAGAAGTATTAGAGCCGGGTCCTGGAAAAGTAGTGGCGGGATTGGTTCGACAGGTCGACCGTGGAATCCCTACGAGATCTGTATTGGGCAAGGAAAGTATTGAGCAACTGCTGGAAGGAACCGTGTCATGATGGATTTCAAGGATAGAACAGTCATCGTCACTGGTGGAACTCGCGGTATAGGTAAAGCGGTTGCCAAAGCCTTTGCGGGTGCAGGTGCCGTAGTTGTGATTACTGGGCGCAATGAAGAGCAGGCTAAAAAAGTGGCCAGCGAGTTGGATGGAAATGTCCATGGACTCGCATTAGATATTTCTAATCCCACCAGTGTCAGCGAGTTTTTCCCAGCAGCCATAGAGCTTCTTGGAGGCATCGATATTCTCGTTGCGAACGCCGGTATCACTCGAGATAAATTGGTGATGGCCACTCGTGATGAGGATTGGGATGATGTGATCTCAACGAATCTTCGTGGAACATTTTTATGTGCCCGCGAAGTGATTCGCCCCATGATAAAAAAGAGATCTGGTCGAATTATCGCCATCACGAGCGTCATTGGCCTGACGGGAAATCCCGGTCAGGGGAACTACGCGGCGAGCAAGGCGGGAGTCATCGGGTTCGTCAAATCCCTAGCCCAAGAGGTGGCCAGCCGAAATATCACCGTAAATGCGGTCGCTCCCGGAATGATTGCCACGGATATGTCAGCAGATATCTCGGATCAAGCCAAGGAGGCGATCGAGGGGAGAATTCCTGCCCGAAGATCCGGAACTCCTGATGAGGTGGCGGCTTCCGTACTCTTCCTGGCCAGCGATTCAGCCTCATATATCACTGGAGAGACCCTGAGAGTCGATGGTGGATTAGCCTGTTAGATGTAATTCTGACTGGACGAATTCTTGCTGTTGCATAGAATCTAAACCCGGAATGGTTGCTGTTGCTCCCATTTCGTTCACCCGGAGTGGGGCTGTTCCCATTTTACTCGGGGTTGTCGCTGAACTGAGTCACTACTGCAAATCCCCTCTTCAACCAATAGGGGGCGAGAGAAGGAGGTACTGATGAGCGTCGGAGATCAAGTCAAAGACATTATCGCCGAAGAACTCGGTATGGACCGCGAAAAGGTAAAGGATGAGGCCGTATTGCAAACCGATTTGGGTGCAGACAGTCTCGACATTGTAGAACTTGTCATGAAGCTTGAAGATAGCTTTTCGATGAAGATTCCGGATGAGGAAGCAGAAACCCTTAAGACTGTGGGAGATGCGATATCCTACATCGAGAAAAACTCGAATCAGGTTTAGTCGCTCCATCGGAGGTATATCCAGATGAGCAAGAGAAGAGTTGTTATTACAGGAATTGGCGTGGTCTCTCCCATTGGGAATGACCTCGCTACTTTCTGGAATGGGATCCTTGAAGGCCGCAACGGCGTCGGGTTGATATCACAGTTTGACCCCGAGGGTTTTCGAACTCGTTTCGCGATGGAGGTGAAGGACTTTGATCCTTCGTCTCGTGTCGACAGAAAGACTACGCGTCTACTCGATAAGTTTTCTCTCTACGCGCTTTATGCCGCGGGGGAAGCTGTCGAGGATAGTGGCTTGGATCCTTCAAAAGCGCCCGATCGGTACGGTGTGATCACCGGCTCCGGAATCGGAGGCATCCTTGAGATGGAGCAGCAGGCAAATATTCTAAGGGAGCGAGGCCCTAGTAGGGTGTCCCCCTTCTTCATTCCGAAGATGATCATCAATGCTGCAGCCGGACAGATTGCTATTGCCCACGGATTCAAAGGGATGAATTTCGCTACCGTGTCTGCATGTGCTTCTAGTCAGCACGCTCTCGGTATCGCTCTTGACATGATTCGAGCCGATCGCTGTGACGCAATCCTCGCAGGGGGAAGCGAAGCTTCGGTGACACCCGTGAGTATTGCTGGATTCTGTGCATTGAAAGCCATGTCGACTCGCAATGACGAATACCAGACTGCGATGAGGCCATTTCAGGCCAGTCGTGATGGTTTTGTCATGGGCGAGGGGGGCTGCATGTTCATGTTTGAAGAACTCGAACATGCGCGTAAGCGCGGAGCGGAAATATACTGCGAAGTTCTCGGTTTTGGAGCTACGGATGATGCCTTTCACATGACTGCTCCCGATCCGGAAGCAGCCATGGCTCAAGAAGCGATGCGGTTGGCTTTGGTCGATGGCGGACGCAATACTGATGAAGTGAACTACATCAATGCTCATGGAACTTCGACTCCTCTGAATGATGTGATGGAACAGTACGCCGTGCGTAAGCTGTTGGGAGCAAATTCAGATAAGGTGATGATGAGCTCGACGAAATCCCAGGTGGGTCACCTTCTGGGAGCTTCCGGTGCTGTTGAGTTGGCGGCTGTTGCTGTTGGTATCAAAGAGGGAGTTGTTCCCGCCACCATCAATCAAATCGACCCAGACCCCGAATGTCCTCTGGATACGGTTCCGAATGAACCCAGAGAAGCTCAGATCGAAGTTGCACTATCCAATTCGTTTGGGTTCGGAGGCCATGATGCTTGCCTTTGTGTCGGTCGTTTTAAAGACTGATACCCCACTCGACTCTTATTGAAAAAACTTCGAAAGGTTTTTACATGACAACTCAATCCGGTCCCGTCTTGATTTCAGATCCATTGCCTGAAGCCACTGCCGAAATTTTGAGAAGTGTTGGCCTCGAAGTCATCGTGGGTGCGGATCAGCTCGACAGTAGTCTTCCTGAAATATCAGGTTGGATATTGCGATCCGGTACTCAAATCACGCGTGAGTTGTTGGAGAAAGCTCCGAACTTGAAGTGCATATGCCGTGCGGGCGCAGGCGTCGATAACATCGATTGCGATGCGGCCGCTGAAATGGGCGTTCAGGTGATGAATACTCCGGCAGCAAACTCGAATGCTGCTGCGGAGCATGCCGTGGGGTTGCTCTTTGCAGTCGCTCGCAATGTGGGTCAGGGTCATCTCGGGATGAGCCAGGGTGGCTGGGATCGCAAACAACTCGTGGGCGTTGAACTTGAAGGAAAGACGCTCGTTGTGGTTGGTATGGGCAAGATTGGACAGCGAGTCTGTCGCAAGGCCAGTGGAGTCGGCATGACAGTTATTGGCTGTGATCCTTTTGTTGAAGCAGAAGTGTGTCAGAAAAATGGAGCAACCCTCGCTCCTTTGGAGAATGCGCTTTCACAGGCAGATTTCATTTCTCTGCATCCGCCACTGAACGATCATACTCGTGGAATGGTGAATGAAGAGTTTCTGAACCAATGCAAGCCGGGTGTTCGAATCGTCAATGTGAGTCGTGGTCCCGTGATTGATTCCGCAGCACTGCTGAAAGCTCTCGATAATGGCCAAGTTGCCGGTGCTGGACTCGATGTATTCGTGGAGGAACCGCCGGCTGTTGACGACCCTCTCCGGTCGCACCCGGGCGTTCTGTGCACACCGCACTTAGGAGCGTCGACTGTGGAAGCTCAGGACAATGTCGGGCTTCAGTCAGCTAGTCAAGTCGCCGCATTCCTTCTTGAGGGTCAGGTTCAGCATCCTGTGAACGAGCCTAAGAGTTAGATCTTTGGTTCGGCGCTGATTTCTGAATTTTTTATGAATCCTGATCACTCCCAGGCGTAGATGTTTCTTCTCTTCTGGGAGGAAGGTCATGTTGGAAATCTATAGGATAGAGTGAGTCGATTCGCTTGAGCACCTTTTCGGCGTCTTCATTCCGTCGTTGCCGATGACTCATGATGAAGAGTTGAGCTCGCAAGGTATGTTCATGTGCTGATCCCCGGTCAAGAATCTCGTCCAATACGTGGCAGTGATAGAGTGCTCGCGTATTTTCATTGCAAGCGAGTGAAAGCTCTAACGCTTTCAGGTGAAGGATAGGGTCGAGAGGGGCCGCGGCGAACTGCCTCTCTATTTTTTCCAGTTTTCTCAAACAGGATTCCGGGCGTCTATTGTTGAGACGTGTTCTCCACCGCCAAAGCCATGGACTCCTGTCTCTGCTCATTCGTGAATCGGGATTGTTCAAGCGCCGAAATGCCGGCCACATGAACATCAATGTCCCCAGTGAGAAGAGACCGAAAATCGGTAATGGCGGACGGAGGCGGAACAGGATCAGGCAAAGAACCGCAAATATTGCAATGAGTCCGCTCAGGATGAATGAGCGTGAGTTTTTTTTGCGAGCCAGTTCCGGGTCGTAGTCGAGAGCCATCAGAACAAGCATACCCACCATGGAGCATACCAAGGAAGCGGTCAGAGCCAGGCCCACAGATGGCAACATCATTCCTCCAGAGAATAGTCGTTGCTAGTAGAGTCAGTGTGAAAGGGGGTCGAACCCAAACTTATATCGAAATTAAAAGCCAAGTTTCGAGTTAGAATCCCCAACACTGACGAAAGACGGGATTCGATCTCCTGCACCCATATAGATGTATTCTATCGTTGTAGGGGACATTTTTCACGATTCAAACAAAGTTCTTTTCCCATGAAGGCCCTTTGTCGATCACCCGCGAGAGGGACTCATATCCTCAGCGCTTTCTTCTTTTAACTTTTCTTGTTCACCGAGGCGGCAAGCTTCGATCGCAGAGAGAGTCTCGGCGGTCACTTCCGGTGTGGGGTATTCCCCATCAAAACAAGCGGCGCAGTAGTGAAGTTCGGATCCCGCATCCTTCAGCGCTTTTCTTAGAGAACTGATGGGTTGATAGATCATGGCGTCAGCACCGATGGCTTCAGCGATCTGCTCTTCGGATTTTTCACGAGCGATCAATTCTGCACGAGTCGACATGTCGACTCCATATACGCAGGGAAATTGGACCGGGGGCGAACACGACGCGAAGAAGACCTTACGAGCACCGGCTGCTCTCGCCAAGTCCACGATCTGACGAGATGTGGTTCCTCTAACGACACTATCGTCCACGAGTAGAACGTCTTTCCCCTCGAATTCGCTACGAATGGAATTCAACTTACGGCGAACACCCGAGGTTCGGTCTCCTTGCCCAGGCATGATGAAAGTTCTTCCGATGTATCTATTCTTAACCAGTCCTTCTCGATATTCGACGCCGATATGTTGAGCCATAGTACTCGCTGAGGTACAGGCACTGTCGGGGACAGGAATGACGACATCTGCCTTCAGGCCTCTTTCGTTCCAGCGATTTGCGAGCTGTTTTCCTAGATTTCGTCGCGCTTCGTAGACACTGACATCATCGATGATGCTGTCAGGGCGAGCGAAATAGACATGTTCGAAAATGCAAGGATTGTGGGCTCTCTGCACGAGTTGTTTTCGTATCGGATCTTTTCCGGGAAGGAAGATGACGGCTTCACCCGCTTTGATCATTTCAACATTTTTGTATCCCAGAATCTCTAGAGGTATGTTTTCAGATGAACACGCCCATGACAAAGTCCCGTCAGAGTTTTCTCTTGAGCCCATCACCATTGGACGAATGCCATTGGGATCTCTGAAGGCAACCATCCCAAATTGTGAGATCAATGTTGCTACAGAGTAGGCCCCCTGAACTCTTTCAAGTACCTTTTTCAGTGCGGCGAAAACTGATTCTGAATCAGGTTGAAGGTCTCCGATTTCCGAGAGTTCAACGGCAAGAGTGAAGAGGATCAATTCTACATCGCAGCTGGAATGAAGAATGGTTCTCTTCTGACTCGAAAGCCAATTTTTGACTTCTTCACCATTCGTGACATTGCCATTGTGAGCCATCGCGATGCCGTAAGGATAATTGACAACAAAGGGTTGTGCGTCTTCAGTGGTGGATCCACCAAAGGTGGGGTAGCGCACTTGTCCGATGCCCGACGATCCCGTGAGTCGCTCCATATTTTTGAGACGGAAGACATCCCGAACGAGACCGTTTCCTTTTTTCAGATGGAATCGATCGTCATGAGTCACGATACCGGCGGCATCTTGTCCACGATGCTGCAGGCTAATCAGAGCTTCATAGATCTCGTGACACGCCGAATTCTCACTACCGACGACGCCAAAAAAACCACACATGGGGACTCCCGTTTCTCTTTAATTTGAGGCCCAAATTAGCCTCGAGAGCAAGCCAGAAGGATATCGCCCCTCTGGCAGGCTGACGAGTGACCAGTGCCAGTTGGCGCGATTTTGTTTTTGATGTCAGTCTTCTCTGAAGCCGGGGTGACCCGGAAGCCGGGGATTCGCTCCCCGTGCATGATGAGAATCTTGAGTTCAGACAGCCGGATTTTCGTTGTTTTGGTGTGCTGGAAGAGGAATAACGCCGGCTGTCTGATTTTTCTCGTCTCTCTGAGAGGTCTCTTTTGGACTCCTCTCCCCTTCAAATCGCCATCCCTGGCGGAGTCCCGGAAAAACCGTGGTGTGGTTAAATCCGGAACTCCGCCTCCCTTTTTTCTCATAAAGTGCCCCTGAAGACCTATTGAAGGTCATCCCCTTATTTTGGGGTCTTGGGAACCCTGTGCTGGACTGCTACGTTTTGTAGCAGTCTACTTGGCTCAGAATGAAATGACGCATCGTCACCGTATTCGGGGTCGAATCTGGAGATCTCTTGAGTGGAGCGACCTCTAGCCTTGGCAGAAGTGGGGAAATGGGAAATATGAGTCTGGATAACATTTCAGCAGAAGAGAATCGGGACCCGGATAGCCAGATGAGCACTTTGGATGCGTACCGATTGCTCTTCCAGGTGATTCCGCAATTGATTCACCAACTGAAGAATCATCTGACGGTCGTTCAGAATGCACATTTCACGATGAAGAAAGCCCTCGATATGGGGCAGCATGACCGGTTGGAACGGAGCAGTGAGCTGGGGATTCTTGGAGTCCAGAGGGCCGAAATGGTGATCAAGACCATCAGCTTACTCGAATCTATGGATACTCAGAGCATCCTATCGCACTACAAGAAACGTTATTCGAACTCTGAAGTCGAAATCGAGTATCCCCATCAGAACCCCACCATTGATCGTTTTTTGGCTCCCTTGGTCTGCAGTTTGGAATATCTGAGACCCCGGATGATCAAAGGTTCACTCATCGTCATTTCTGTGAACGAGTCGGGAATCGTAATTGAGCAACATGTCGAAGGCGAGGTGCTTGCCCCGCCGGAGCTCAATGATCTCATGTCAAAATTCTATCGGTTTATTCCCACGGATAAGGGCTGGGGAATAGAAAATTGTGGGGAGTGAATAAATGAGCAACTCTCAAAAAAAGAAGTGTGTCCTTTTGGTGGATGACAATTTGGATCTTCTCGTAACAACCCAAGAGGTACTTGAAGACCCGGAGTTCAATTACAAAGTGATCACCCTGAGTAATTCGACAAAGATTCGTGAAGTATTGGAAGAGAATCAGGACCGCATTGATGTCGTTGTGACTGATCTTCAAATGCCTATGAAATCTGGTGAAGAAGTTCTCGATGAAGTCTCTGATTTCGACGTCAACTTGCCAGTGATTGTCTTTACCGGTGAAGGAAATAAGCAGAAAAATCATTTGATCGCTGCCGGTGCGAAAGGGTTTGTTGATAAAGCCGATAGTGTTCACATCGCTCTACCCAATGCGATAGAGATCGCCTTGAGTAGTAAGCGAAAGGTGAAAGGTCGCGGAAGGAAGTTCATCTATCGAGATGAGAAGATGAAGCAAGTCCTTGATATGGTCACCAAGCTTGCGGCTGTCCCTTCGCCCGTATTGATTGAGGGAGAACCTGGACCCGGAAAAGAACTGATCGCATATAAGGTTCATAATCAGCGGCTAAAGCACCTTCGTCGTGCCGGTGATCAGGTTTCTGAAAAAATGCACCCTTACGTGGCTGTGAACTGTGGAGCTCTCAGTAAAACCCTATTGGAGAGTCAACT
>JAACCY010000247.1 GCA_009937185.1 Planctomycetia bacterium | reverse complement strand
CATTGGGTGATTCGGGAATGTTGGGATAGAGATCTGAATGATGAAGAAGTGGATTATCTTGTCGATACGGGATTAGGCTTGGTGAGTCGACTGCCGATGGCTTCTCAGGGGATAGTTCTCTCTATCGGTCGAAAAGTTGAAGATCCTGAAATTGGTAAAGTTTTACTCAAACTGCTCGGTAACAGGAAGATTCCCGCTAAGCATCAGGTCTACATCGTGGAGTTGGTGCGCAGGAATCGCGTTGAAGGGGCTACCAAAAAACTAGGTAAAATGTTTCGCATTGATGATCCAGATCTCCAAAAAGAGATTTTGTTAGCTCTCAGAGATCTGGAAGCGTCTGATCAGAGTAAGACCTTCCATAGAGCGTTAAAGAGTCCTCATTGGCCTGTCAGAGCGGTCGCCGCAGACATTTTTGGTGCCACTCGTGATCAAGAGATTGTGAAGACTCTCATACCATTACTCGACGACCCATTTCTAGAAGTTCAGTTGGCGGCGACGCATGCTTTGCGACAGATCGGTGGTCACGATGTTGTTGAAGCCTTTATCGAACGGCTTCCAAAGATGAAAGGGCGACTTCTTGACGATGTCGGTGATTCATTGCTCTGGTTGACGGGAGAAGATTTCGGAGCCAGCAATGTGTCTTGGAAGGCGTGGTGGGAAAGCAAGGGTAAGGACGCGGAGATCAGAGGGATCGATAGAGATGAATACGACGCTATCCGTGAGAAGTCTCGTAACAACACGACCGGAACTTATTACGGTTTGAGAGTCATCAGTAAATTTGTCACCTTTATCGTCGACATATCTGGAAGTATGGAAGAGCCCTACGAAGTGGGCTCTATCAAACTACCGGGAGGTCGTAAGGGGAAAAAGGGCACGGGTGTTGCTGAGAAAGAGAATCCCAGCGGAAGTAAGACAAAGGAAGTTCTGCCCAAAATAGAAGTCGCTCGCAGAGAACTGGTGCGAGTTCTCGATGGGATTCCTGACGGAACTCAATTCAATATTATTCCATTCGAGAGTTCCGTTACGCCGTGGAGACCTGCATTGGTTCAAATGGACGACCAAGTTCGTTCCATGTCGATTGAATTTGTACAGCAATTGAAACCTCGGGGAATGACAAACGTTTTTGATACTTTGGTCTCAGCTTTGGAAGACCCGGAGGTCAATACGATTTATTTCCTCAGCGATGGATCTCCAACAATGGGGAAAATCACGGAACCCCAAGGAATATTGAGTGGGATCAAAGCACTCAATGCCGATCGTAAAGTCAAGATTCATACGATCGGCTTCCATCTGGATCCAGGGGCCGCTCAATTGATGAGGCGACTCGCAGAAGAAAACCATGGAGACTTCGTCGAGAGATAAGCCGTTTTCTGTTCAGATAAAAAAGAAACCAGACGTCTACAAAGACATCTGGTTTCTTTTTTTTAATGTTCGTCAGGCCTAGAAGTAGACTTCACAACGACTTTTCTCAAAGCGAGCGGAGAAGATCAGCGTCACAAGGAAAAGAACAACCGAGCCTCCAAGGAGGCCGTAGTTCATTCCAGTATCAAGTGAACCCGAACTGAGCTTGTAATGCTAATACATCGTCACCAGAAGGAACAAGACTGCTGGAATAGAAGCTGTCAGGAATGCTTTGGATTCCGCAGCTTTCGCCATGATCAGTCTTTGTACTTCTGACGATTCCGGCATTGCGCCTGTGTGACCACAAGCGGGGCAGTTCAAACTGGAAGATGAACTTTTCGGAACGTAGAGGAAATCCGAATAGCACTCACTGCACACGACTTCAATTCCGCCGGCTGTTGATGCCGTCTTTACAGATTTGCTCGCCAGTGGTGTTTTCTTCTTCTTTGCTCCGCCTCTTTTCGAGGCAGGCTTACTTCTTTTTGCCATGTTGGTTCTCCTCTGGTTGGTCTTCCATCAAGGGAGCATCGTATCTGATCACCGTAAAGCGTCAAGAAGCCCTGAGGGCAGACTTATAGATTTCAACGATCGGTGACCCTTGACCTCATGTGTGTAGATGTTTTGGCCAAGCCGGGTCGAGTGACCAGCAAGCTTCGTCTGTCGGAATTAACCGGACAGCGGCTCCTGCCATGCCGTATCAGGCCTTACTGGCGGAAGAGAGCCTTCTGGTAACGCATCTGGATCACGAAGAAACGGCTCGGCACCTTTTCTCCGCAATTCTTGTTTGCGTGTCTCTTTCGAGGACGGCGAGCCTCTTCTTGGGGGGCGCTGAGGGCGTAATCCTTCTTGTGGAGACGGTTTTGAGTCAGGCCCCAGTGAATCGGGGGAGTCTGAGTGCCGTCTTCGAGACGGCCCCTTGGGCGGACCATTCGGCTGAGGGCCCCTGCGAGGACCGTCGGGATGGTTTGGTTTTCTGAGTTCCGGCGGCCGTCCCCTGCCAGATCGGCCTCTGAAGTCTCTTCCTGGGGGCCTGTGGAATACTCTCGAGAACATATGCATGATGAGGCGCTTGTCGGCTTTTGAAAGAGATTGCAGTCCTTCTTCCAATTTCCGGATCTGCGGATTATCTGAATGCTGTGTGAAAAAGGGACCCCATTTGTGGGGCGGCAATTTCCGCATCTCCTCAATAAGATCTTCTTGAAGCTCGGTAAATGATTGCACCAGATCCAGTACTTTTTCTGAACCAGAATCACCTTCCGGCAAGGAAAGTTTTCCACATCTTTTCAGTAATTCCCAATTGAGCATGGGAGTGGGTAATGCCTCTAATTTTTCCCGCTGATCGGGAGTCATTTGAGAGAGGAGAACTTCTCTTTGCTGTTTCACAGTATCTAGTAAGAACATGCGACGGCTGCTTCTATCGAAATTGCGATAGCGGTCTTGGGTGTCTTCGTTTTGGGTCAGCAACCATAAGTGGTGCCGAACGGCTTGCTCCCTCTTTGATGCCCGGCTCTGGGTATCTTCAGATTTAAATTTGTTCAAAGCCTCTGGAAGTTTGAGAATCTGATTCGGTGTCATGCGTCGCAATTCATTGATCACTTTGATTCGACGACTTGGACTGAGGGATTGAAGCTGCTCGAAAGTCTTTCTAATTCGTAGCCGCTTTTCAGGTTCCATGGAATCCCAGCGTTGCATCGCTGTGACGAGGTCTTCTGTCTTCGTCGATTTGTCAGTTTGCCCCAGCAGGGTTGAAGAAACTGCGGCCAGCAACAAAATCAGAGTCACCGTCATAAAGGGGAACTGTAGCGTATTCATCGTTGTTCCTCCGTTGTGGCTATGAGGAAAGCAAAGGGAACTCCAGACAGATATTCGAAAGTGAGAATAGCGGCCGCTAAAT
>JAACCY010000246.1 GCA_009937185.1 Planctomycetia bacterium | reverse complement strand
GGGCCTCACTCTCCAGATCTTCGAGACGATCCATCAGCGGGTGCTGCATCTGTCGCATTTCCGCACACAGCGTCAACAACCACGCACGACCATAGGGCACTTCAAAGCCCGGTCGAGATCGGGCGTATTCGACTTCCCGGGCTAGGTCCGTTGGATTCAGGGCCCCTTCAAGGTATTCCTCGATCTCCCGGGCATGGGCTTCACCCAGCTGTGATCGATCCGGGTCCACACGCAGGGCACGAACGAGAGTCCAGTGGCCATGAACCGCCGAGTGCCAATCGAAAGCACCGTTAAAGACCGGGGTCAGTTCTCCGGGAACGGAAACCTCCTCTGCACTGCCGTAAACCTGCCCGTGGTAGAAGGGGTAGGGCCGTTGAATGCTGATCAGTGCCAGTTCGGTGAGTTCTCGAAGTGTGCCGTGTAGAGCCATCTGTGCTTCCCTTCCGGGTTTAGAGACTTCATGGGAGCATCCCGGAAGGGCCCCGTCGAGGGGGCTTGTCCCATGCTTCGGTTCCATAGCCCTTTTTGGTGGAGGTGCTAGAATGTGCAGGAACCGGCTTCCCGGGATTTTTATCCCCGGTGAAAACTCAAGTCGGTCGAGAGGATCGGCACTGCCGTGCAACCTGTGGCCATACATCTTGTCAGTTTGGGCTGTCCCAAGAACCTCGTCGACTCCGAGGTGATCCTCGGACGTCTTGGTGCTGAGGGCTTCGTTGTTTCCCAGGAGCCGGAGACCTCCGATATTCTCATGGTCAATACCTGTGGCTTCATCGAGAGTGCCAAGGAGGAATCGATCAATGAGATTCTTGAACTGGTCAAGCTCAAGGAAGAAGACCCCGCCAAGCGAGTGGTCGTCGCGGGCTGTCTGGGTCAGCGTTACCCCGAAGAGTTGGCGAAAGAAATTCCTGAGATCGATGCCATCGTCGGCATGTCCGAATACCCGAAGATGCCCGCGATCCTCAATAAATTGATGTCCGAGGTGCGTGAAGCGCGTGAGGCCGATCGGGTCCACGTGGGTGACATCACTCATCCCGCATACTCTGAAGATTCCCGCCTGCGTTTGACGCCAGGGCATAGTGCATACTTGAAAATCAGTGAGGGCTGTGACAACCCTTGTACCTTCTGCTCGATTCCCAGCTTTCGTGGACGCTTCCGCTCGAAGGATCCGCAACACGTGATTCGAGAGGCTCACGAGTTGGTCGCCAGCGGTACTCGCGAGATCAATCTCATCAGCCAAGATCTCACCTCCTACGGGAGCGACATCGACGGCGATTATCTGTTACCAGAAATCATGGGGGAGTTGGATAAGGTCGAGGGTATCGATTGGATTCGATTGCTCTACACCTACCCGTATAAGTTTTCTGACGAGATGATCGATGCGGTCGCTCGCTTGGAAAGGGTGATTCCCTATATCGACATGCCGATCCAGCATATCGATGACACCATGCTCAAGCGTATGGGGCGTCGTATGGGTGAGAAAGATACCGTCGAGCTCTTCCGCAAGATGCGCGATCGCATTCCCAACTTGGTACTGCGGACGACTTTCATCGTCGGCTTTCCCGGCGAGACGCGCGAGATGTTCCAAAAACTGATCGATTTCGTCAAAGAGTTCCGCCTTGAGCGCGTGGGCGTCTTTACCTGGTCACCGGAAGAAGGAACCCCTGCAGAGAAGCTGCCAGATAGGGTTCCTCGTGAAGAACAAGAGCGTCGTCGGGAAGAACTCTATCTGGTTCAACAGCAGGTCGCCTTCGACTGGAACCGGGAACGGGTCGGGACTGAAGTGGATGTCCTCCTCGATAGTGAATGTGACAAAACAGGTCAGTGGCTCGGTCGTTCCTTTGCGGAGGCTCCGGAGATAGACTCTGTGATACGCATTCCAACAAATGCGGGAGAAATCGGCGACATCGTTCGCTGTCGCATCGTTGAGATGGATGAATACGATCTGATCGCAGAGCCTGTCACCTCTTGAGCCGCCTGGGAGAGAAGATGAACGCACCAGCCGCAAACTCTTCAAAAGATTGGCGAAACTTACCGAATCTGATCACGATCAGTCGGTTTTGTATCGCCATGCTACTTTTTGCCATGCTTACTCTGGAGATTCATGGTTGGGGGATTGGTGATCAGCACCTCGCTCTCAACATCGCGACCGTCGCTTTTATTCTCTGCGTGGTCACAGATGCGGTGGATGGATATTTGGCCCGGAAGTGGAAGATGGTCACGACCTTCGGCCGCCTCGCCGACTCATTTGTCGACAAGATTGTCATCTGTGGAACATTGATCTATCTATTGATATTAACTCCTGAACTGATCAAGCCTTGGTTTGTGGTCATCATCGTGACCCGCGAGTTTTTGGTCAGTGGCCTGCGATCCTATTTGGAATCACAGGGTCGGAAAATGGAGGCGAGTCTCGGTGGGAAATTGAAGATGATTCTTCAATCGGTGCTCATACCCGCCGTGATGTTGGTTGCTGCCAATAAAGAGGCGGGCCTCGGTGTTATCTACGAGTTACTTGAAGGACTGACTGGGTTTCTCTTTTGGGGCACTCTCGTGACGACCCTGTGGTCGGCTTTTGACTATATGGCGTTTGCCTTTAGGGATGAAGGAACGTCAGTGGATCAAAAAGACAAGGTGGCCTGATCGTGGGTGACACCCGGGATCGCATCCTATTGACCTTTTTTGGTTCAGGCTATTTCCCGGTGGCACCCGGAACTGCAGGCTCATTAGCCTCACTCCTATTAGGTGCTGCGATCTACAACGTATTGCCCCCTGAGTATCAACCTTTTCTCTTTCCAGTTCTGGCCGTCTTAGCGATGGCGGGTTGTGTCTTACCGGGGGAACGAATCGAAGACCTTTTTGGTCGCAAGGATCCGGGTGCTGTAGTGATCGATGAGGCTGCGGGCCAATACATGGCTCTTTCAGTCGTGCCGTGGCTACCGCAAGGTTGGGCACCTTGGGTCGCAGCGTTTTTATTGTTTCGACTCTTCGATATTACGAAGCCTCTGGGAATCCGGAAGTTGGAGCAACGACCCGCAGGATGGGGAGTCTTACTCGACGATGTCGCGGCAGGCGCTGTGTCTGCGATCTTATTGCTGATTCTTCAGCAGTTCCCGGGCGATCTACTCGGACGCTTCTAGGCTGCGGAAGCTTTAACCTGTGATTGCTGAAACTTGCTGTCGGACGGCAACAACAGACCGAGTGTCAAAAATAACAATCCTCCAGCGGCTGCCGGAATGGCGAAAGCGACCGCTTGTGTATCGATGAAGCCTGTGAGACTTGGGCCGACAGCAGTCCCGAGACTGAAGGACATCGTGTTCAGTCCCATCATGCGTGCACGATTTCCCGGCTGACTTCGTTCAGCGCTGATTCCCCCTACCGAAGTGCTAATGGCAGCAGAGACGACGCCTAGGCCAGCACGGATCCATGTCAGTGAAGTTAGATTTTCCACATGGGCCTGGAGGGCCACTAGGGGAACAAAGAGGGCTAGGCCTCCGAGCAGTAGTATTTTTTTGTCGAGGCGGTCTCCCGCCCAGCCGCAGGGATATTGAAAGAGGCAGCGACTGCCGACAAAGATGGCAAACATCATCCCTAATTGAGATTGAGTGGCCGCGAACTCCCTTTCATAGAAAGGGAAGAGTGAGATCACGGCACTGATGCCGACCATCATGACAAAAATACTGAGGGCGAGAAGCCGGAAGACGGGTTCCACAGCGGGACGATCAGATTTGTTTTGAAGCTTGCTGGGAAATTCTTTGGGATCGTTGATGCGAATGGATACGAGAAGAACACTGAGCAAAAGGAGTGAACCAGAAACGATAAAGACCAGGTCGTAACCGCCCCGATCTCCAACAAAACCACCCAAGACCGGCCCCATTCCAAATCCGAGAAGCCGAATCGTGGAATAGGATCCGATGACTTTTCCTCCACCCCCTTCCGGGGCGTTGCGGGCGATGATCGCCATCATCGGCGGAAAGGTCATACCTAGAAAAGTACCTTGAAGAATCCGTACGATCACCAGTTGGTAGTAACTATCTACAAAATGCATCGCATAGGAGCAAAACGCACCAAGGAACATACCGAGGACAATCAAACTTTTACGGGTATCAAAATGATCGGAGATACGCCCGGAGACAATTTGTACCCCAGCCATCGCTAATCCCGTGATGCTGAAAAGTAACGCAGTGAGCAATTCTTGACTGGGATCGATCAGATCCGGAAAAGTATTCGCAAACCCGGGAAGCCATTCAGCAAGATTTTGGCAGAAGCGATCCACTCCAGGGGTGGTCAACTGGCCCAGAAAGAGTGGCAGGGAAGGAATCAGCATGCCGACTGCAACAGCCTCGCCAAAGCGACAGGTAGCCAGTAACCAGATGGTGCGAGGGTCTTTATTGGGGGTGAGATCGGTCAAGAAAACTCCAGAAGGGCGTCGAGAACAGGTACTGGAAAAGGAAAACGATGTGGACTCGCCCCCATATGAATTTACGGTAGGGGGGTAGCCCGCCGGCGGCAAGCAGCAGTTTAATTTCTCGTCGGCTCTGGAGGCGATTTCAACATGGCAGCAGCAAAGTCCAGATTACGGGGAGGTCGCTCTGCGGAACGCCCACCGCGACAAATACTCCCCATATCGGTCAAGTACGGTGTGGTGACGGGACTGATCCTTCTGGCCTTTGTCGTCGGAGTCTCTCGATCTCTGACGAGCTCCTCTCTGGAATCGACGACTCGCTTATTGCAGCAAAATGGGCTTGAACTGGTTCAGTTGGCTCACGCATTTGTCGACCCCTATTGGACTCGCATAAAGACACCTGCCGAGGAACGAGCGAAAGAGCAGGCTCTTCTTGAGCAACGTCTACAATCTTTTCTACGAGAGGGTGCCCAAACTCCAGTGCTCGATCTGATCGTTACCGATGAGGCCGGGACTCAGTTGATCGCCAGTGCTCGTGGAGGAGACCGTCTCAAGATGAGTTTCGATTCCCAAAACCTCAACGCCGGTGCCGAAGATGGCGTCGTGATCAAAGAAGGAATACTCGGGGGGGCAGATGGATCGATCCCGATTCGTTCTTTCCAAAAGAAGTTGCCCAATAATGCCGGGTACGTAGAACTCCTACTCAGTGCCGAAGCCTTGGCGGCGTTGGAACAAAAGTTGGAGTCGTCCACTCAGAGACTCGTACTTTCGGTCTTGTTGATCGGAATTCCGCTCGTCATGTTGATGGGCTTCTTGCTGACTCGACCGGTGCGTCTCTTGCGTGAAGACATGACTCAAGTGGCCCGTGGAAACCTAGATCATCAGTCATCGGTTCGAACCACCGATGAGCTCGGAGCTCTCGCCTCATCTTTCAATCGCATGACCCGCTTTTTGGCGGAGGCTCGCGAGCAAGAGATGACCGCTCAGGCTGTAGCCCGAGACCTCAACATCGCGAGCGGTATTCAAAATGCCTTACTCCCACGTGAACTGGCGCCGATTTCAGGAATCCAGATCGCCCGTTATTATCAGTCCGCAAAAGAAGTGGGCGGAGACTATTACGATGTGATTCCTCTCGATGGAGATCGAGCAGGCATCGTGGTGGCGGATGTCTCGGGAAAAGGACTCGCCGGTAGCTTAGTGATGACGATGACGCGCAGTTTGGTGCGCATGGCTGCACGTATTCACCCAGATGCCCGATCGATGCTGGAAAGTATCAATGCCAGCCTTTCTCGGGATATGACCGGTGGAATGTTTGTCACGTTAGCTTGGGCTGAAATCGAAGCGGACAGGGGACGGGTGCGCATCGCACGTGCAGGGCACAATCCTCCTCTGATCTTGAGGTCCAGTGGCCGTGTCGAACAATTTCAGCCCGGAGGGATCGCCCTTGGAATCGATGGCGGAGAGGTTTTCCAAAAATCATTGGAGATCAGCGACGTCCAATTGGAGCGGGGAGACGCTTTGATTCTTTACACCGATGGAATCGTAGAAGCGATGAACCATGACGGTGTAGAATATAGCCTCGAAGCCTTTGCCCGGGTGCTCCAGAATATGAGTTCTGCGACCCCTGATGAGTTGGTCGAAGGTGTTCTTGCAGATTTGGCCGTCCATGTGGATGGAGCCGAAGCCACTGATGACATCACCCTGGTGATCGCGAGACGGGAGTGAACACAATGAGTACGGACTTGATTGTAGATAGACGTAGCGAAGGTGATCTTCAAGTGATCGAAATTCGCGGAGTCCTCGATGCCAACAATGTCGAGCAACTGGCCCATGTTGGATTTGAAGCGATCGGTGAAGCCAGTCGTATGGAGATGCGATTGGGTTCCCTGACCGATATCGACCTCACGGGTGCATTGGGCATCGTCGCACTTGCCCGCGAAGCACGTGACAGGGATATCGGCTTTCGGGTCGAAGGACACCCCCAAGAGCTGAAAGACCTTTTGGAGGAGCAGGATCTTTGGCAAGAGATCTCGTCCGAGGACAATTCAGAGTGATGATGCGTATAGTCGCCATCCTGAGGCCTTTTCGTCTCGAACAAACCCGTCAACTGCTGGCGGATTGTTCCGGAATTGAGATGATCACGACTCAAGAGGTGCGGGGATACGGTATGCAAAAAGGACACCTGGAGGATTATTCCGGGGATGATGTCGGCATGGATTTTCTGCCGAAAATACGACTAGAAGTGCTCGTAGAGGAGAATTCCGCTAGTGAAGTCTCTGAAGCGATCATCCGTGGGGGCAGGACCGGCCGCATCGGAGACGGCAAGATTTTCCTGATCCCCGAGAGCACTGCTCGCTAGGTTTGACGCCTTTGGCGAGAGAAGGGTAATCTTCTGCGGGTCTTCAGCGATTCATGCGATTTCAGGAACAGGGCAACTGCCGTGCCTGAGAGAGCGAAGTCGACCAGACCTGCCGGAGACTAAAGATCTGCTACGGTTTGAAAACCGTGAATGGGATGGAGGTCCGGATGCATGATGTCGATCACGCCTACGATTTCTCGTGGGAATCACGTCGTCTCGTGTTGACGGGCCAACTCGAAAAGACAGCGCCCCGCATGCATCAGCAGCTGGTCGATGCCCTTTCGGGGGGACAGCGGATCTTCTTTGCTCCGGATGATGGAAACTTGTACGTCGAGCGAAGACTCGATCGCGTCTTTATCGATCCCGCCACCGGGAACCCGATGGGTGCGACCGCGCTTTAGTTCGAGGCCATCAGCGACCCGACCGGGATCGCCGTACAAACACTGACAGGGCATGTTGCCCAATTGGAAGCGAGGGGAGACCTTTGGGTCTCTTCGTCCACACCACGTCTCTCGCATGGTTGATCAAACCACCCGATCCGTAATCCGGATCAGAGAGGGGGACGTGTGCGTCTTCAGGTTTCAGGCCGACTCGAACAGCAGCAGACACTCACACCACAATTGATTCTCTCGATGGACATCCTGCAATTGGGGGTGACCGATCTCGAAGCTCGTATCCAAAAAGAGTTCACCGAAAACCCCGCCTTAGAGCTGGTAGAAAATCCGGCTCCTACGGGAGATTCCTCGACAGAGCCTATCGATTCTGAGGCACGCCGCCTGCTGGATATCGTCGATCAATGGGATCGTCCAATGACGGGTGAACGTCGACAGGTCGGTTCTTCTGAAGCTTCCGATGCCAAACACGAAGCGTTGATGAACACCATCGATCGCCCCGAATCCCTGGAATCATTCCTCATTCGTCAGTTGCAGTTGCTCGATCTCAGTCCTGCATTGCGTCAGGGGTGTGAATCGATCTGCGGTAACCTCGATGACCGTGGCTGGTTTATCGGAGAGATTTCCGATTTCGCTCGTTGCATCAACAAGTCAGAGCCGGTGCTGACGCGCGCATTGGAAGTGGTGCGTCGTCTCGATCCTCCGGGTATCGGGGCTATGAATCTTGCAGATTGTTTACTCCTTCAATTGAATAGCGTCGTCGGCAGTGCTGAATACCGCATCATTGAAGAGTGCCTCGATGAGTTGCTGGGTAACGCACTTCCTAAAATCGTTGAGAAATTAGAATTGCCCCTCGCCGAAATCCAAGAGGCGTGCGATGTCATTCGCCAGCTCGACCCTACTCCGGGTTCAGCTTTTGGAGATCAGGGACATCAGGGCATCGTTCCAGAGATAGCCGTCGATGAGATCGGGGATAAATTTGTGGTCCGTTTGGCCAACGATCGATTGCCCGATTTGAGAATCTCTTCTGCTTGTAGCTCTATGCTTGAAGAACCTCAACTGAAGCCGGAAGTCGCGGAATACATTCGAACACGCGTTGAGGGAGCCCGCTCCTTGATTCAGTCTATCGACTTGCGTCGCCGGACCTTGCTCGACATTGCTCAGGCGGTGGTCGATCGCCAAGAAGACTTCTTCCGGCATGGGCCTTCACGTATTCATGCGCTCACCATGCAAGAGATCGCCGAGACGACGGGTGTGCATATTTCGACGGTGAGTCGGTCGGCGAACGGTAAGTATGTTCAAACTCCACATGGCGTGATTGAACTGCGTCGACTCTTCACGGG
>JAACCY010000245.1 GCA_009937185.1 Planctomycetia bacterium | reverse complement strand
TCCAAAATATCAGCCATGGCCTTTATCACTCGTGAGGGATCTCCCTCGTTGAGACGATGATGGACCGGGAGTGCCAATACGCTGAGGGCCGCATTGTCGGCGACAGGGAAGTGTTTCTGAGCAGAAGGGAGATCTGCGAAACAGGGCTGCGAAGGAAGGGTGCCAGGATAGTAAATGCCACTATCGATACCACGGGAAGCAAGCTGCTCTCGAAGGAGATCTCTGGCATCTGTTTGAATAATGAACTGGTGCCAGCAGTGTTCTGACCCCGGAGTTCGCTCGAGGGGTTTGATACGATCGAGCAGATTATTTTCACTCAATGCTTGTAGATACTCTGTGGCATTTCGTTCCCTAATATCTTGTTGCTGCTTCAGTCTTCCTAATTTCACGGAAAGTATGGCGCCCTGGAAACCATCCATGCGGGCATTCCAGCCTAAACTTTCATGGCAGTAACCACCCGTATCTCCGTGAACTCGTAACTGACGGATTTGTGTCGCAATCTTATCGTCGTTGGTCACGACCATTCCGGCATCACCTGCAGCGGCCAAATTCTTGGTGGGGTAAAAAGAGAAAGCTCCCGCAGATCCGATCGCACCTGAAGATTTCCCTTTGTAGCGAACACCAAATGACTGTGCTGCATCCTCGACAACTGGAATGTTTCGAGTGGAAGAAATCTTCATGATCGAATCCATGTCAGACGTCTGTCCGTAGAGTTGAACAGGCATGATGGCTCGAGTTCGGTCGGTGATGGCACTCTCGATGAGAGCGGTGTCGATGCATAAGGTTCCCGGATCGAGATCAACGAAAATCGGGTGGGCTCCTAGCTGGCGAATTACGGAAGCGGTGGAGAAGAAACTGTATGCAGGGAGAATCACTTCATCGCCGGGTTGGACTCCGGAGGCCTTGAGGCAAATCTTAAGTCCATCGGTTCCGTTTGAGACCCCGAACGCATGCTCGACATCCAATTGCTCTTTGCAGGAGTTTTCAAATGTCTCAACTGCTGATCCCAGGCAATAGCCATTTTGATCGATAACCGCTTCGACTGCTGAAAGCCAGGCGGCCTTCTCTGCCGCATCGTCTGGCCCGACTGCTACCATTCGTATTCTCTGATCTTCGTTCATGGAGAGCTTTCTTCTAGCATTTGTTCTTCTGTTGCTGGGCATTAAACCAAGAGACAAATTTTTCGACACCATCTTCGATGGAGGTTTGTGGTGAGTAGCCCAGGAACTGGTTTGCTTTATCGATGGAGGCGCATGTTCGGGATACGTCCCCTGCAGGTGCGGGGAGACGATCGATTTCGACTGGAAGCCCGCATGACTTTCCGATCAGTTCAATCAGCCCATCCAGACGGATACTGCGATGATTTCCTAGATTGAGTATTTCGAAACCGGAAACTCGATCTAAGGCTGAAATTGTTCCTGTCACGATGTCATCGATGTAAGTGAAATCCCGTTCCATAGATCCATCGCCAAACATGGGGATTGCTTGTCCTTGCTGGATCATCGAAGTGAATCGGTGGATCGCCATTTCAGGACGTTGACGTGGTCCGTATACGGTGAAGTATCTGAGGCAGAAGATGTTGATGTCGTGAAGATGATGGAATGCATGGCATATCACCTCCCCCGCTTTTTTCGTTGCAGCGTAGGGAGAAACAGGTTGGTCAACAGGATCAGTTTCCCTAAATGGTACTTCGTTGCGGTCGCCATAGACGGAAGAAGAGGAGGCGAAAACAAAGTGATCAATCGAATGATTTCTGGCCATCTCTAAAAGTTGTGTTGTTCCGTTGAGATTGACGTCCACGTAGAGAGCCGGCTCTTGGATGGATGGACGAACACCTGCTCTTGCTGCGAGATGAATAATTCCATCAATGCGATGATTGCGGGCGATGTGTTCCAAAAGTTGAGGATCTCGGATGTCTCCGGTCACAGAAGTGAATCCTTCAAGTGCCGAGAGATGATGAAGGTGAGATCTTTTGATGGCCGGGTCGTAATAATCATCAAGATTATCAAGGCAGATGACTTCGTCACCCCGTGAGAGAAGCCTCTCACAGACATGACTTCCAATAAAGCCCGCTCCACCTGTTACGAGTACGCTTCTTGACAAGGCTTCTTCCTCTCCTTGTTGATTCTCACTCGATCGGTTCTGCAGACGATCCCGACCTGTTGAGTTTGATAGTTCCGAGTGGATGCTAACTCGACAAGAGGAAATTCAGCAGGTGTATTTGGCAGGATATTGCAGTTTTTTTGACGAATCAGGTGTAGCGGGTGGGGTCTTCGACTCCTGCTTCTTCAAATCCTCGTCTGCGTAAGCCACAAGAATCGCAAATTCCACAGGCCAGGCCCTTTTGATCCGGGTTGTAGCAGGAATGTGTCAGAGAGAGGTCTACCCCTAGAGTGTTTGCCGTTTTGACGATGTCCGCCTTGGACATGTCGGAGAGGGGGGCATGGATTCGCCAAAAAGGTTCTCCATCCGCCTCATGACTCGATCCATCCCGCGTTCCCCGGTGAATCGTCTCGAGAAAGGAGGCGAGAAATTCGGGGCGACAATCGGGATATCCGCTGTAATCGAGTGCGTTCACGCCTATCCAAATATCGCGGACTCCTCGGGCTTCAGCAACTGCAGTGGCGATGGAGAGAAAGACCAAATTACGAGCTGGGACGTACGTAGACGGGATTTGATCCCTCTCCTGCGCGCCTTTTTCCGGCTCAACAGGAACTTCCTCAGTTCCCAAGAGGGAGGATCCTCCAATTTGACGATATGGAAGGTCCAGAATCAAAGGTGCGGGAAGATCGAGCGATCGGGCGACGCGTTGAAGGCATTCCAGTTCTATTTCATGACGCTGGCCATAGCGGAAAGCGAGAGGCAGAGGCTTGTACCCCTTTGATACCGCGATCCCGAGCACTGTGATCGAATCGAGCCCACCACTTGAGAGAGCGATCGAGTCACATTCGAAATGATTTGTATTTTCAGGCATATCTTTCTCCTGTTGGTCGATCAGTGTTCTGTCGTATATCCTGACACCTCGAGGACAACAAGTCCCAGTTTCTGGACCCCGAAAGGGTGAGGGGGAATTCATGCGAATGCTGGTGGTTTCTGGACGACTAGATTGGTCGGTACCCACAACCTATGCCCTTGGCATGGTAAAGGGTCTGCTGAAGCGTGGATACAAGGTCCAGATGGTCTGTCGGGGAGGAGTTTTTCTGCCCTTGTTCAGGTCATTGGGGATTGAGGTTTATGAGGATCCTGTCTCATGGCTCGCCCGGCGTCGAATGTGTAGTTATCTCACAGATTTCGACCCCCAATTTATCCATGCCACGGGGGGAGCGGGATCCTTACGAATCGGTCACCGATTGTCTACGGTCCTCGATCGTCCATTGATTCATACTGTTCATTCATGGCTGAAGTCGGAGAGGTCTGCTCGATCTACCCGATCTGCTGCAGCGGTGGTCGTCGTGAACGAGGACCTTCGCGAGCATCTGGTCAATGAGTTGCGTATTCCTAAAGATAAGATCAGGGTTATTCCATATGGAATCGAACAAGAAGTCATCGACCGGGATCGTAATGATTTCTCAGGGATTCCGGTGATCGGAACTGTGGGTCGGTTGGAGAAGGGGCGGCGATTGGATGATTTCATTCACGCTGCTAGCCTGATGAGGAAAGCTCCCGGAGAGAAAATGTTTACCATTTTGGGAGAAGGCCCCGACGAGAATCGTCTCCGAGCGGTGAGTAAGTCCTTGGATTTAGATGGTTCACTGACTTTTGCTGCACCGCCTGCAGATTTGGCTTCGGTATATCGTGCTGTTGATATGCTGATGCTGGTGAGCGACTGGGGAGGATCAGGTCTTCATCTTCTGGAAGGGCTGGCCAGGGGGGTTCCGACGATTGCGACAGGAGGGGGAGAAATTCTTTCCCTTCTGGGTGAGGATGGCATTTGTACTCTCGTGAAGCCGGGGGATCCTGAGGCTCTAGCAGAAGCGGGGCAAGGACTGCTTTCTGACTCGGAGAGAGCTCGTCAGCAGGTTCAAAAAGGGATCGATCATGTCAGGGACCATTTCCCAATGAGAACCATGTTAGACAATCTGGAAGCTCTTCATGAAAACATTTGTAATCAGGTGCTCTCCTGAGAATTTGGCAAATCTTGTTGAGACTCTGTCAGTTCATTAAATGTCACGGTTTTCGTAGGCTGGACAATCGGCTTCTCTAGCTTTAACTTATTGGGATGCCGCGCGTAATCATCATTCCTGCACGATTAGCCTCCCGGAGACTCCCCGGGAAGATGCTTCTCGACCGAACGGGCTGGACTCTCATCCAGCATGTGCATGACCGTTGCCTTCAGGTGCCGGGCGTGTCGAGAGTGGTTGTGGCGACAGATGGCGCTGAAATTGGCTCAGCGGTGAAATCATTCGGGGGAGAGGTGATTGAAACTTCTCCGGAATTGCCGAGTGGAACCGACAGGGTCGCTGCTGCATGCGAGCGATTAGGGCTATCGGATGATCACTATATTGTGAATGTGCAGGGTGACGAACCCGAACTGGATCCTAAGCATGTCTCTCAACTATTCGAATTGCTTGAGAATCATCCCGATTGTGCCGCTGCGACATTGGCGACAAGACATGTTCATGTTGATTCTGAGGGTTCTTTCAGAGACAGGAACAGGGTCAAAGTGATTCTCGACGAGCGAGGGCGAGCACTTTTGTTTACCAGAGAACCCGTCCCCTCGAGTCCTGTGGGGCAGATCCCTGCCGCCGGATGGCTCCAACATCTGGGAATTTACGGATTCAGACCCGATTCTCTCCGTCAATTTACGCGATTACCGGTAGGGGGTCTCGAATCTCAAGAACGCCTAGAACAGCTCAGATTGCTCGAATCCGGGCTGGAAATCAGGGTTGGGGAGGTTTCGGGAGCCATGCCGGGCATCGATACTGAAGAAGATTATGAACGATTCGTGGAGAAGACACTCCAGATGCGGGAAGATGCACGGAGTAAATAAATTGTTGAAGCGGAAGAATCCGGGCTTTTCGTTGAGTCCGGATTTTACTGATGGGCGAAATTGGGTGTGCGAGTAATTCAGATTACTCGAGGGGGAACGGACTGAAGGTTATGACGCAGTACATCTTTGTCACAGGTGGTGTTGTTTCTGGACTGGGAAAAGGTCTCACGAGTGCGGCGATAGGTACGCTGCTCGAGAGCCACGGGCTCAAGATCGCGCTACAGAAATTTGATCCCTATATCAATGTTGATCCTGGAACGATGAGCCCCTTCCAACATGGTGAAGTTTACGTGACCCCGGACGGGGCAGAGACTGATCTGGATCTTGGTCATTATGAGAGATTCACCTCTTGTGAGATCAGCGCTCATTCAAACTACACGACCGGAAAAATTTATTCCGCAGTCATTCAAAGAGAACGTCGTGGGGATTACCTCGGTAAAACGGTTCAAGTGATTCCGCATATCACCGATGAGATCAAGGATAGTATCGCAAAGGTTGGGTCGACAGATGTCGATGTTGTGATCACCGAGATCGGTGGAACTGTAGGAGACATTGAGAGTCTTCCATTCCTTGAGGCATTACGTCAGTTCGGTCATCAGCATGGTCGTGAGAATGTTCTTTTCATTCATCTCACGTTGCTACCATTTATCAAAGCCAGTGGCGAGATCAAGACTAAGCCTACTCAGCATTCAGTCGGAAGACTCCGCGAGATTGGGATTCTTCCTGATCTCCTTGTTTGTCGAACTGAGATGGATGTGGAGAAAGAAGTCACTGAGAAGTTGGCACTTTTCTGTAATGTCCCTGTCGAATCAGTGTTCATTGAAAAAGACGTCGAGACTTCCATCTATGAGCTTCCCCTCGTGCTCCGCCAACAGCAGCTCGATACTCAAATCCTTAATCATTTCCGCAGGGAACCAGGATCTGGGAACATGGACAACTGGATCGAAGTGGTCGAGTCATTGCGTCATCCGAAGCATGAAATCGAAGTAGCGGTGGTCGGTAAATACATCGAATTGACCGATTCTTACAAATCGATTTACGAAGCCCTGACTCACGGTGGAATTCACAATAATACGCGCGTTCGATTCCGGAGAGTTCAAGCAGAGGATCTGGCAAATGGAGATCCTGAGTCTGTTCTCGGCGGAGTGGATGCCGTTTTGGTTCCCGGTGGCTTTGGAGAGCGTGGCCTTGAGGGCAAAGTTAATACCATTCAGTATGCACGTGAAAACAATATCCCATTCCTCGGGATTTGTTACGGAATGCATGCAGCAGTCATCGAGTACTGCAGAAATGTATTGGACATCAAAGAGGCGTCTTCGACCGAGATTCACAAGGACACCCCACACCCCGTTATTACTCTTCTTCAGGAACAGCATGAGGTTTCTGAAAAAGGTGGAACGATGCGACTTGGTGGTTGGCCCTGTAAATTCAAAGAAGGTTCTATTTGCGAAAAAGAGTACGGTGTTTCGGATGTGTCCGAGAGACATCGTCACAGATATGAGTTCAACAATGACTACCGTGACCAGTTGATCGAAGCGGGATTAAGTATTTCCGGTACTTCTCCAGATGGAAATCTCGTTGAAGTTGTCGAAGTAGAGAATCATCCGTGGTTCGTTGCTTGCCAGTACCACCCCGAGTTCCAATCTAAGCCGTTTGATGCACACCCTCTCTTTAGAGGTCTTGTAAAAGCGGCTCTTGAAAGGAGAACCCAGAGTGTCTGATGACAAGCGTATTGACGACGATTGGAAGAAACGTGCATTTGAGGAGAAGCAAAAGCTAGCCTCTCAGATGGGTGGGATTGTTGAGGAGACTGCTGATTCAACTGATTCAGCGGAGAGAGCTCCCATTGAAAGCGACCCACGTTTTCCTGGATTAGTTCAACAGATTGCATATCCGGCATTGATGGCTTTGGGACAAATTCCTGACCCAAGAACAGGTGAGCGAATGCTCGACCTGAATCTAGCAAGAGACACCATCGACCTTCTGGGAGTCCTCGATGCAAAGACAGAAGGCAACCTCTCAAAAGAGGAAGATGAAATGATCAAGAACCTTCTGAGAGATCTCCATGTCGCCTACACGCAGGTTGCTGCCGCTGAGAATCAGGCAGCCATGGATTCAGAGGCCGATTCTCCTTCAGAATGATGTGGACTAACTCATGACCTCGCCTCGACGGGTTCTGATCACCGCTGCGCTACCCTACGCAAATGATCATCCGCACCTGGGCCATGTCGCAGGTGTCTATCTCCCTGCTGATACCTACAACAGATACTTACGTCTCAAAGGAGTCGAGACAGTATTCATCTGTGGTAGCGATGATCATGGAGTTCCTGTAACGATTTCTGCTCAGAAAGAAAATTGCACACCGACTGAAGTGGTTGCACGTTACCGAGGAATTCAAGAAAAGGTATTTTCCTCACTCGGAGTTGAATTCGATCACTACAGTGGAACATCCACTTGTGAGGGTCATGCAGAGTTATCGCAGGAGTTCTTCTCCAAAATTCTTGAAGCTGGAGACATCGAAGAAAATGTCACCGATCAGTTTTACTGTGAGTCATGCGATATGTTTCTCCCCGATCGATATGTCGAAGGAACTTGCCCACACTGTGAAGCAGAGGGCGCACGGGGTGACCAATGTGATGGTTGTGGACAATCCTACGAGCAATCCGAATTAGATAAGCCACATTGTGCGATTTGTGAATCGACGCCGAGGATCGTTCCTACTAAGCACTGGTTCTTTCGGTTAGATCGATATGAAGATCGGCTTGAGGAGTGGTTAGAGGGATGCGAAGGCTGGCGTGACAACGTTCGGAACTTCGCACGGGGAATAGTCCGAGAGGGTCTACCTGCTAGATCCATCACCCGTGACCTTGAATGGGGAGTTCCCGTCCCACTCGAAGAGGCTAAAGACAAGGTTCTCTACGTCTGGTTCGATGCTCCCATTGGATACATATCATTTACCAAAGAACATTTCAAAGGGACGGATAACCCGGAGGAATGGCGTGAGTGGTGGAGTGATAAAGATGTTGAGTTGGTTCATTTCCTGGGCAAGGACAATATCATTTTCCATGCCGTGATTTGGCCTGCAATGTTGATGGGGCAAGGTGAATTTAATTTACCGACTTCTATTCCTGCAAATGAGTATCTCAACTTCATGGGCCAAAAGTTCTCCAAGTCCCGTGGAGTAGGTGTTACTGCGGAAGAGATCCTTGAGTCATTCGATGCTGACAGAGTGCGGTATTATCTGACAACGGTCGCACCTGAAGGCCGTGATACTTCATTCACGTGGGAAGATTTTATTCAAAGAAACAATGACGAGCTTTCTGACGTGGTGGGCAATTTCGCGCATAGGATGTTGACGTTCACCGCCAAGAATTTTGAATCGAAAGTTCCAGAAGGAGCCGAGAACTCTGAGTTTCAAAATGAAGTTCTTCAGGTAATTCGAGAAGCCAAAGAAGGCTGGGACGACGCTCTCGATCGCCAAAAATTCCGAGAAGGACTTGAGAAGGTTCTGAAGATGACGCGTCAGGGAAATCGACTTTTTGATCAGGCTGAACCCTGGAAAAGCAGGAAATCAGATTTGTCACGCTGTGGTGCCGATCTCGCGGTGCTTTTGGAGCTGGTCTATGCTTTGGCTGTTCTCTTGAAGCCTTATTTGCCAACCTCCAGCGAGAAACTATTAAGTACTTTCGTTTCTTGCGCACCCTCAGCGTCAGATGCTCTTGAGTTATTGGGGACTGAGAATATTCTCCGTACGGGCTGCGATCTCCATCCTCCCGGTATCATATTCCCACGTCTTGAACTTCCGGAAGACGGCTCTGATCAGGCTTGAGGTTTGGCTCTGAGGATCCAAGCCTCGAATAGTTGAGAACCTGAGTTTGGCTTTGCTAATGATTCAGAAAATAATTGGCAGACCTCTGATCGTGATATTCGACCTTCCATCAGGCCGTTATAAATTCCGTCGCCCAACAGATATCCGATGAGATGGGCTGAACCAGATATGATTTCGGCATTAGTTTCTGATGGGAGAAAGTCCATCGCTGAAGGAACTTTCTCAGACGAGAGTAGTTTGAGGAAGCGTCGAGTCGCAAGAAGTGACTCTCGGGTTTCATCATGAAATGGGTGAGAATATCCTTCTTCAAGATCCTCTAGGATTCGATCGATTTCTTTTAGTCCTAAAGGCCTTCTGTTGTGGTCGACGATTTTTGTTCCCAAATATCCAAGGCATTCTCGAATCGTTGTTTCGTAGAAGTTTTCAATAGGGCTCTTGGGGCTAGAAGTGTCTTTGCACAGAACGAAGTTGATGTGGTGACTGGCTTCTTCTGCAGCATGTCGCATGGAGAGGTTGCCTAAGAAGATGATTCTTGGTCTTGGAAGGTAGCATGATTCTTCTCGTTCGTATTGTTCCTGAATACGATTGATCTCGGCTTCGGTTAATTTTCGAGTTCCTGTCAAGTCATCGAGGAGACCTAGGTTTCTGCTGGTATACACGCTGAAGTCTTGGAAACCCTCAGGTGCTATTTCAAGGAATTCACAAAGCGTTTCAATGATCAGCCAGATTTGGTCATTCATTACCGATGATGAGATAGTCGGAGGTTGTTCGAGTCCTAAAGATTCTTCAAGTTCGAGTTCATTTGAATACCAGTTCAGTGCCGATTGAACTTTGACCAGTGGAGTCGTTCCTAGGAAACAAAAGTTTCCGTCCTCCAGTCGAACAAGAGATACAGTCTGTTCTAGTTCTTGTTGCGCGAGTTCCCAATAAATCTCATCGACATTCTGAAAAAGAATAGTCTGTTGGACTGCTTGATGTCCAAGAGATGCTAAGACGTTGCTGACCTCAGATGGAAGATGGTCTGGAGCCATGTGCAGGTCGCCAAATGAAACTATGAGGATAGCATTGGGATGTTCTTTGAGAATCTCTACAAGGCGCATCGCAGCAATGCGATCTCTAGCAGCAAAAGAATCTCCAACAATTTTTTCATGAGAGTTGAGTGCGACTATGGGTATTGACCGATCTTTGAAGTACTGCAATTGCATTCCAAAGTTTCTCCAAGGAAAACCCCATTTGCTCTTCCAGTCGGTTTCTTTGAGTAACGCGTTGTCATCTATTTCATCTTCTAACCAACGCTGAAGATGAGGTTGGTCATCGATGTGGAATGCTTCGGTGCAAAAAACGAGTTCTTTGTTTTTAGTCAACAGGCGATTAGCGAGTCGTAGAGGGGTTTTTTGAGATTCCCTCAGGGTGTGATAATCACCAATGAATATGATTCGGGATTCGAGGGCGGCTTGGACGAGTTCTGTGAACTCAGCGGGTTCAAAAGGTTGGTGAGTGCTTTTTTGATAGACGGATTCTATATCTTTGATAGAACCGCTATTCCAAGAAATTTCTTGTCTGGAGTTCTCCGCTAGTTCCTTCTGAATGCGTAGTAATCGAGTTCGTGTTGATTCATTGGAGGAATTCAAAGATCTATGCCTTTCCTCGGGATATCTCCAGGCTCATTAAGATTCCTGAATGGAGAACTTTCAACCGCCTCTGGGAAATCCTGAGGCCATGTGAGTGTTTGGAATGGTGCGCGTCGAACCCAGGCGAGTAGAGCTAAATCTCCATCCTGCGGAGTTGAGAAATCCAATGCAGTGGTATCCCAGACAGCTGCTAGTGGTTGCGGACGGTCATCGGCCTCGACAATAACGGATGTACCCGGCGTATAAGAGGAACAGATTTTTCTTATCATAGATGCGGTCAATTCCGGGAGATCGACTGCGACAATGAATACAGGGGCTTGAACAGTTTCGATGATATTTTCGAGAGCCTCGTGAAGAGAAGAACATTCAGGTGGATCTTCGATGATAGCATGCCACTTTAAATGTGGGATTTGGTCCAGAGCTGAAGAGGTTTTTACAGAAACGCAGGTCCGATCGAAGAGCGGTGATACCTTGGAGTGGATTCGCTCGATGAGAAGCTGGCCTTCGTATTCCAGAAAGGCCTTCGGTCCACCCATTCTGCGACCGGCTCCTCCTGCAAGAACCACGCAATCTGAAACTTCCTGAATCGGATTGTGATTCACCTCTTCAAATGGTGGATTCATAGGGCTCCTCCCCTGAATCCAGTCTACAGGTTAAGGACGATACATTGGATAGAAACTCAACTTAATGAGATCGACGTACTACCTTTTGGACCAACGTTTGATTTGGCGAAGACTTGTGCGGAGATCTTTAGGAAGGGGAGATTCGATCGTCATCATTTCGCCGGTGGTAGGGTGGGAGATCGTCAACTGAAAGGCGTGTAATCCAAGCCTAGAGAGTAGTGGGCGCTCCTGCTTTCCTCTTCCGGGGCTGTAAGATCGTTTATAATCTGAAAGAAGAACAGGTTTCCCTGATCCGTACAAAGGGTCACAACTACAAGGAGAACCTGCTTGGCTCATCGTCAGCCTGACTTGATGAGTTCTCCCTGTGAGTGGTCGTACTTCGACCCATGAATGCTGATCGTAGGATTCAAGTAATGAGTAGCTGGATTGACATTCCTTGCCCTGCTTTCGAATTCGCATACTTCCAAGACGGCTCGGGTTTTCCTCGACATGGAAAGTGAGTTCAGCTTCTGCGGGCTCAGGGAATCCTTCGACAAGGGCGAGGTATACTTTTGAGGTTGTTCGGTCCATGAACTGTTTTCGAAGTGAAGACTGCGCTTGCCCATTTCGAGCAAATAAAATCACTCCCGTAGTTTCTTTATCAAGTCGATGGACGACATGAGGTTTGGGGGCATCTGGGTCTTTTTTCTTCCACTCATCCCAGAGCAGGTCGATAAGACATTTTTTATCTTTATCCCAGCGTTCACTGACAGTGCTAAATCCCGCAGGTTTAGACACGGCAACGAAATCGTCATCTGAGAAAAGTGTTTCTATGCGGGGGAGGCGACCTGGTTTCAAGAAGAGATTTCTTTCTTTGGTAGTCTTTGGGCTGCAATCTCAAGTTGCTGAATGCCAGCGAGGGCTTCTTCTCGACCTTCGTCTTGCCTATCTAACTGCAGGGAAAATGCGCTCATGACTTCGAGGAAGCGGTCATAGGAGGAAGCGTCACCACTGCGCCATTTTGCGAACTCGAGCCAGCCTGTCGCAATATTGACAGAAAAACTAGACTCGGGGCCTGCCAATTCTGGAGTGGCGTTGTCTTTTGCATCTTCCAACGCGGTCTCTAGTGCTCCTTGAAAAGATTCACATGAGTTGTGCCAATTTCCGAGTCCAGCCTGATGAACACCAAGGGCCCACCAAGCCATACTCAATGCCACTGAACCTTTTTCGAGTTCCTCTCTCCACTTGAGGCAATCGTTGGCGCACCGAATACCTTCTTCATGATGTCTGGGTTCTCGGGTTTCGTCATCGTCAACCCAGCAAGGAGCTAAATCCGCTGCGAGGTTATAAGAGAGAATGTTTGCTCCCTCAAGACGGAGTCGAGATTGTTCCGGATCTTGCTCTGTTTGGGATTGTTGGAAAAACTCATCGATGGCTGCTCGTGAAGTCGTGACGACGTCATCGAGATTCCGAGTTATGTTCTGTCCCCTTGAAATTCGCTGACTCGGCATGAGGAAGAGCGCTCGTCTCTCGATCGATTCCTCTCGATCATGAATGTAGGAGACTAAGCCTTCGGCTCCTGAAGCAGTAAAGATGTCTTGTAGATCGGGCCAACGATCTTCAAATGGATTTTGTTGTATGTTCATGGCAACTCCTTGAACTCAATTTCGTCAAACCAAACAGTTCCTTCAAGACCTTGTACGAAACATGCCAGATAAGTTGTCCTACTTTGGCCGGGTGACCATTCAAATTTCACTCGACGCCAGTCGGAATCTGTCCGCAGTGGTTTAGAACGACCTGTCCAGGACCCTAGTCTTCCAGTGAAGAATCCCAGATGAGCTTCTCCTCTAAAACCTTCTGAGCGCATGATCGCACTGATCTCGTATCTCTTTCCAGGAGTTACGACAATTCTCTGAATGATTCCTCCAGCACCAGGTTCACGAACTTGAGCTCTCAGTGCGCAGGTTCCGGTTCCAATAACTTCTGTTTCTGGGCGAAACTGGATAGATCCAACGGGATCAACTTCTCCGTTGATCCAGCCATCAAGATATTCAGGGGACTCAAAATCACCATTGAGTAAGGGAGTGTGATTTTCGACTCGAACCACGTCATCAAGAAGAGGTTCACCTGGGGGGCCTTCGTCGAGAACCCCCATCGGAACTGGAGTACCATCAGGAGTCATTAACTCGATTCGAAATCCACGTGTTCCTCGAATTTGGGTGGCTGCGATTTCGATGACGTTTTCACCTTTTAGGAGAGTGACAGGGAATGGCTTTTTTTGGTTGAGCATGAGTTCGTCATGCATGGGTTGAAACATTTGAGCGCTCGCATCGACAAAACCAACAGGGCTTCCGTTAACCCTGATTTGTAGTTTGACATCTGTTGCCACTGCCAAGCGGGCTTCCATATCTTTATTGACAGCGATTCTTCTGAAGAGGATCCATTGCCGGGTTTCCGTTGCAGGTTCCAGATCTGAGGCGAGGTCTGTAAACGGAGTGGGCCAAACAGTACGTTTCCATGAAGAGTTGGTCTCGTCTGTTTTTCCTTCGACAGGACCCCGAACCCACCAACCATTGATAATGGTTCCATCGATTCGATTATAGTTGAGTTTCTTGGGGTGTCTTTTGATGAACTTCACTGACGATCCACCAAGGTCGATACGATCATCGAATACAGGCCAACCATTCGCTCTGAATATCCATGCCACATTCTGTCCGAGGGCCAGTGAATATAGAGCTGCAATTCGTTCTATACTGGAGAGGCCATGCAGTAACAGTGTTACTTCTGAGGCTCTTCTCTCCGTGAACATTTTGTGATGAACTCCAAGGCCATGGAGGAATCGCATGGCGGCAAAGACGGAAGCATTGGGCTGCCAAGGCTGCATTCGGTCACTAGAGCGGTTGAGTAACCAATCCATGGTGTGCTGGAAAGCAGACATATTCAGGAGGCGATAGCCGAGTTCTCCATAAATACCTTCGTCCACTCCGCTATCGGCGAGCAGCATATAAGGATCATGACCAAAACCGATGTTATGTCCGAGTTCATGAGTGTATGGACCCGGTAAGATGTCTCCGATACCTGTGTATTCATGAAGAACTGCAGCATCGAGAACGATAACTCCACCTCCACCGAGTCCTCCAACGCCGGGAGGCATAAAGATGTCGAAATCCATAAACAGTCTTTGTACTCCGTCAGCACATCCGAGATGAACTCTACAACCCTCAAGGCTTCTTGAGACTTCAGGCATCATGTCTGTCATGCGCTGTCGGAAAACACTAGGACCAGAGGCACTGGATCCAGCGTCATTGACGGTGATGGGAGGTTCTGCAATGGCGATTCCCTGAATAGCCGAATCTCCGTAAGGCACATCGACCTGAATCCTTATTTTTGAGAGATCGACCCGGTCAAGGGTTCTGGGTTCCTGCCAGCGCATCGATCCCAGTTCGCGTTCGATGAGCACTGTGCCTCTGCTATCCACTGCCGCCAGTGAACCCACTCCACTGGGGACTGAATCCAGTACTCTTCCATTCGCATCGCTCAGGGAAAGTCTCATTTGAAGAGTGCCGTCTTTGCGTTCGTAATGAAGGATTGATTTCCATGGACCTCGTGGTTCAAGGTCAATTTTTCCAGCATTCGCTACAGAAACCCTATAGGGAAGAAACCTTGCACTTTTTCCGCCGGGTAACTGACTTCTCACTTCTAGACGATAGGTTCCAGGAAACACCCATGCTCTTCTGGCGTCCTTTGTCTCGAGTGAGAAACGTTCTCGGAAACCATCGATCGATACGATTTCGATTCGTCCATCACTCGCTCCGCCGAATGCGCTGGCAGAGGAATACTCGAGGCGACCCATCACCGATTTGCTGAACCTGACCGGGACAACTTGGCGGTCGCCCGCTGTTCTTTGACGAAGGAGTACGGGTTCTCCATCCGAGGTTCTTCCTAGGACGCACAGTTCTACAGCTATGCCTGAAAGCAATAGCCTGAATCGCCCAGAAGGGACCTCTTTCTGAGTTTCGAGTCGTGCTCTGGAGCCTACTTCCCTGGCGACTCTTTCAGTTGTGAAGGCCTGGGCAACACTTTCAGGCGTGATCCAGACCTTCTCGACAGAGAGGGGTTTGTCACTCTCGTCCATGACCGAAATCTCGGTATCTTTTTGGGGCGCGAGGATTAAGGAATCTGCATCTTCAGCAAGAGTGCTCTGTAGTAGGAATACTCTGGGTAATCTGAAGACTGCTGTCGTCGCATCTGGATCGATTTCATCTTCAATCTCTCCGTGTGCAACGACAGTCCATGCACCCGGAACGACCATTGAGCTCCAGAAGCCATTCGCATTGGTTTTTCCTTCAACGACGGCTAGGCTTTCCTTGTTCAGTAGTATCAGTTGGGCACCTGCGACTGGATTCCGTCCTTCATCGAGCACTTGAACTTCGATAGGACGCAATTTGAATTGTTCCCGTATCCATTCTTCACGCTCTCGCTCTTTTGCAACGGCAAGAGCTTCTCGAAGGTTTTCTGTACGATGGCCAGAAGCAATTACTCTCTCAATAGATTGTACAATCTCACCTTCTTCGTCCAACATTTCCACCCGAATGGCAGTGTCTCCTGGGTCTTCGATGGCGATGTATCTACGAAGGCTATCTCCGGCAGGAACCCGGAATCTCATTTCTAGGTCTTTTCGTAATGGGGTGGTCAATTGAACAAGGCGTTCAGACTTTTCTTTGTTCGATACCTCCACGGCAATGACTCGAAATGCCTTCCGATTACCGGATCCGCGTCGAGTGATTTGACCTCCACGGCGATCAATGAAATCGGGACCACCATGGTGATCCTTTTGATGATACTCGTACGCAATCACTCTTTCTGATGGCGGCCATGCCTCGTCAATAATCCTAAAACTCAAAGTCTCTGCGAGTTCTGCGGGAGGAGAGATTTCGCGGATGCTCGAATCGGAAATCGACTCTTCATCGTCAGATTCGGAATCTTCGAAGTCGAAGTCAAATCGAGATTTTTCATCAAATGAAGACTTACGTTGCTGAATCAATATCGCTTTTGAGTCTGTGTTCTCTTCTTCTGTATTGACGAGGGGTGGGGTGATATCGAGAGGCTTGGGGATGGGAATGCTGACGGGCTTGAAGTCGGGAGCGATGTCTTTATTTGTCGCTTCACTCGATATACCCACAGTGGTGGATTCTTGAGGAGTAGCAGAGTCTATCGAATCAAAGATCAGGAAACCTGCGAGAGAGAGGGCCCCTATGATGAGCAAAATAGATCCTACTGGGGAGCGTTGTGGACGACTGGTGCGCCCCTTGGGACTTTTCGAGGGTTGAGCCTTTTTCTTGGTAGAGTTGTTGGACGTCTTCGGTGGTGTTTTATCAGAGGTTTGTGGACTCGAAGTGACGGCTGGTTTTTTTCGGTTATTGGCCCAACTTAATCGAGCTTGACCGATCACAATGACATCTCCTTGTTGAAAAGGCATTTCCTTCTCAACAAGATTTTCATTCACTCGTGTACCATTGGTGCTGCCGAGATCTTTAATGAAGAATTTATTATTGGCGAAAATGATCTCTGCGTGTCGCCGTGAACACAGAGTTTCTTCTAGGCCGATTTCTGGGAGTTCTCCTCTACCTATCAGCCATGGGCCGTCGCCTTTTAATGGATGTTGCCGGGCTCCGTTTTTATCTCTGATGTTGAGCAGGAAACGGTTTTCTTTGTTCATGCGTCTTCCTCGGTCAATGACCAATAAGTCACGGGTGATCCTGGGGCAAGGTCGGTCTCGCTCGCCGGAACCTGAACCAGGCAATTCGCTGTCGCGAACCCGGTCAGAAGATGAGAGCCTTGACCTCCGGGTAATTCAATCTTGTCCAATCCTCCAGAGGGATCGGGTTGTACTCGTCCTCTCAGCCAGCGTAATCTTTGACCCGCTGGGAGACGGCAACCTTCCTTGAGAACCCCGTTTCTCTGGGGTGGTATTCCATCTTGTCGGCCTTCTAGAACCGCTAAAGCTGGACGCACAAACATCTCAAAGGAAACGAGACAGGCTGCAGGATTTCCAGGGAGGCCAAAAAATGGAATGCCTCCTAAAGTGCCATCTACGAGAGGTTTGCCCGGTTTCATGGCTACCTTCCTGATTTCAACGTCCTCACCCATCTCTTTGGCGACGTCACGTATAAAATCAAGATCTCCAGCGCTGATGCCCCCAGTCGTGAGAATGACATCTGGTTTTTGAGCAATGGTTTCACGCAAACCGGTTCGAATGGCGTCGAGATCGTCCATTAGGACGGGTCTAGGGAGTGCTGTGGCTCCCCAACGCTCTATTCTTGAGCAAAGTGAATAGAGGTTTGAATTGCGGATTTTTCCCGGTTCTAAACTGGAGCCTACGGGGACAAGTTCATTTCCACTGGAATGGACTGCGACGACGGGCTTTTTGAAAACAGAGACCTCTGTGGCGCCCACACTCGCAAGGAGACCGATGGCGGCTGGGGTCAGTTTCGAGCCCGTTGTTAACACTTCACCACCTTCTTCAACGTCTTCACCTTTTTTACGGATGTGCACACCCATTGGGGCTTCTTGAGTAAAGGTGACAGACTCTCTGCCCACTTGCTCGCAAAGTTCAAAGGGAACGATGGCTTCTCCGCCGGGTGGGACGACTGCACCCGTATAAATACGCATGGCTTGTCCTGGAAGTAGGGGGATGTTCCCTGGCATTCCCGCTTCGATGACACCAGCAACGGGTAAAGTCACAGGATTTTCAGCGGAGGCCTTTTTTAAGTCCTGACTTTGGATAACAAAGCCATCCATGGCGGTGTTATCAAAAGGCGGAATCGCATCTCTCGTCATAACTGGATGAGCCAATGTTCTTCCCGTGGCGTGCTCGATTGCAATCTGCTCCTCTGGAAGTCTTTGAATTCTTACGAGGATCGTATCGCGGACTTGTTCAAGAGAAATCATGAAGTACCTCTCGTCATGTTGTGGACCCACTCAAGATATCCCGAAAGACCGCCAGTTACTTCAAGGGCAATAATTTCGGGACAGTCATATGGGTGCATTTCTAGAGCACGTTGACTGAATACGTCTATATCAACAGCAGTCTTT
>JAACCY010000065.1 GCA_009937185.1 Planctomycetia bacterium | reverse complement strand
GTCTTCTTAGTGACCTTCTTGGCGGTCTTCTTAGTGACCTTCTTTGCGGTCTTCTTAGTGACCTTCTTGGCAGTCTTCTTAGTGACCTTCTTGGCAGCCTTCTTAGTGACCTTCTTGGCAGCCTTCTTGGCAGTCTTCTTGGTCACCTTCTTCGCCGTCTTTTTGGCGATCTTTTTCGTCGCTTTCTTCACTACTTTTTTCTTAGCGGCCTTCTTCTTGGCAGTCGCTTCTTTCTTCTTGGCCGCCGCTTCTTTCTTCTTAGCCGCCGCTTCTTTCTTCTTAGCGGCTGCGAGTTTTTTCTTTTCCGCAGCTACCTTTTTACGAGCGGCATCCGCCACTTTTTTCTTTGCCAGAGCTGCAGCCTTCTTCACCGCTGCCGCCTTTTTCTTCTCAGCTTCGATTTTTTTCTTTTCCGCAGCGACGCGCGCCTTCTCGGCTTCTATTGCTTTCTTTTCTTCCGCGGCGATTCTGGCGGCTTCTTTGCGTGCGGCCTCTGCAGCCTTCTTCGCTGCTTTTTTCTCCGCTTCAGCCTTCTTCTTTCGTGCAATTTCGATCGCTGGATCCGGGTAATTTCTCGCTTCGTCGTGAAGTGCGAGCACGGCGTGTACCAGAGGAATATCACCGAGTTCTTCAAAGAGATCTTTTTGCCTCTGTGGAGAAGTTTTTGTTGCTGAAAGAAGTCCCGATCGGACGAGACCTCCCTGTGCCCAATTTTCGAGTGGCACCACACTTTGTTCTTTGACGGCTGCAAGGATGAGGAGTTTGGAGAGATCAGGAACGCCGGGTGATCTTTTGAAGAACTCTCGAGTTTCAGCAACAGTGTTGTCTCTTAGAAACTCAAGACTGACCTGGTGTCTTATATGAAAGATACTTGTGAGCATTTCTTTCAATTGAATCGCCAGTTTCAGAGGATCATCTGCTTTTGGAAAAGTATCTGCGAGTTCCGCGGCAGAGGAGATCCTGAATTCGTTCCAATCCACGAATTGCGTCTTGAAGAGATCCCATGTTTTGAGGACTTCTTTGAGCGACATTCGGGCGGACAATGCTCCGATCATCATCAAGTCGATGACGTTCAGGTCCTGAATCTCTTTGAGAGTCGAATTGTTCGAATAAGCGGTTTCCACGATCGATGACAAACTCCCGCCTTTGGGAGGCTTGGACGGGGTGGTACTGCTTGCGGATGCGGTCTTGGCCGACATCAGGGTTCCTTCCAGAGGAGACTTCCCGGAGTAGAGGAGGTCTTCAGGTCAGGGTGCGAATATCAGGTCAAAGCCTGACTTGCCCCACAGTTGATCAAATGGGGGGGCATGAGGGCCCGACTCCCCAAAATGTCTCGAAAGTAAAGGGCAGGACTCCAGATGTAACTGCCTTCAGGCGAGGATTCTAAGCGGAGGGAAGGCCGTGGGCAATGGACGCTGATCATTCAGTCGGCTGTGAAGCACTCTTTTATGCTCTCCCAGAGGGAGGTTGGGGTGGATCCAGAAGTCCTCTGTGGTGGGCGATCAACTCGGCAGAGATGGAGATAGCGATTTCTTCAGGGGATTGAGAGCCGATAGGGAGACCTACAGGGGATCTCACACGATAGAGTTCTTCCGGGTCACAGCCCTGCTCACGGAGATTTTTCATGATGGCTCCCGCCTTTCCTTTGCTCCCGATCAATCCTACGTATCCAGCAGGCGTCAGAAGGGATCTGGAAATTGCGAGTTCATCATGTTGGTGTCCACGAGTGACGACGACGATGGCACAGTTTGCGGTGATTTCCATTTGGTCGAGGCAGTTTTCAAAAGGAACGCAGGTCACCTCAGTGGATTCTGAGAAGTGTTGGTCTGATGCAAACTCCTCTCGATCGTCGATGACACTGATTCTCCATTGCAGGGTGGAGAGGACCGACTCCAGAGCACGAGCCACGTGTCCAGCTCCGAGGATGATGACCCAAGGCGATCCTAGTGGTTCGATATACACTTCGAATTCTCCTCCGCAAAGTAAGCCAGTTTCCGCAACAGTTGCGGCTGTCAGTCGATGTTTTTCTCTTCTTGGCCGACCGGTGGCGATGACTTCCATCGCACTGCGCCAGATATCGGATTCGGAGCAACCACCGCCTACGGTTCCCACAGTGGTTCCGTCATCACGGATCAACATCCGGGCACCATCTTTGCCGGGTGTTGATCCTGTCGTGGAAATGATCGTGGCAAGAGCCGCTCTTCGGCCGGATTCGAGAATCCTGATCGACTCTTTGAATACGTCCAACAACGTCAGAACACCTTTCTGGGGCCAAAAACTCTGATTTGAACCTATCAGAGAGGAGTCGGTGAAGCCACCGGAGGGGCAGTATTTTGAGCACCATGATATCTTTCTCTGCGGGTCATCTCTCCCGCCTCAGGATCGGAAAGATGGCGAAATGTCTCATAACACCCTGACTTCTAGACCTGGGGACTGGCCTCTTCCTCCCGATCCGGGAGAATCTCGACTTCTTCTCGATCTATTTCCCGATCCTCTGATTGTGGCCCGCGGGCCGTCCCGGAAATTACTCGCCGTGAACAGGGCCTTTATGGACCTGGTGGGCATCTCTGAGCAGGGTGATTTGAGAGATCGACCTGTGACGGAATGGATTCATGAGAATGATCGCCATCGCCTCTTATCATTAGGGGGAGATGGCGAATCTGACCCAGTTCCGGTGATGGTTCAAATTCGGGATCGCGACTCTTGGAGATCTGTCGCAATTATTGGGGGACGAAGATTAAGCCCATTCGGAGAAGAGCGCTGGGTATATCGCCTCAAGGTGTTGGAAGACAGCGGCATCGGTCTCGAAAAACAGATGCAGGAACAGAGGAAAAGAGCTTCAGAAGCGGTACGAACTTCGTTGCGTATTTTTCACCTCACCGAAAAGATTCGAATGGCTCCGAGACTCTCAACATTGCTGATTGGAGTGACCGAGGAACAAGAATTCTATTCTCGTGCGGGTCAACTTCTCAGCTCAGAAGGTCTGGGGTACCGCTCTGTCAGTTTCTGGAAAACAGACGAAGATCAAAGGGAACTGATCTGGGGTGCTGAAGATGTTGATCCTCAGCATC
>JAACCY010000064.1 GCA_009937185.1 Planctomycetia bacterium | reverse complement strand
GCCCGTCCCGCAAGGTGATCTATCCCATTCCATTCCTGGGCAAAGAACAAAACAACGAACTCCAAGCGGCTCATCTGGCAAATCCTCATGCAGTTCTACATGATCGATGGGAGCCCCTCCGATACCAGTACAACCCTGCAAATCCAACGCGATCCGAATCGCTGAAGAATATTTCACGAGTCGCGTTAAATCTTCGCGTTGAAGCGGTATTCCAGCAGCCTCTGTAATGAAAAACCAATTCCCGCCCCATGCGATGTCACCACAGACAACGGTTCCATTATCAAGAGTGATCTCTACATCTTCTTTGAACAGAAAACTCTCTACATTCTCTACCGAGATATCTCCATCGTCATGAAGTTTTGCTCGAACAATTCCTGCAGGAGTTTCAAGGGAACAAATCTTTCCCTGAACTCGTCCCATTTCTGAAAGTGCACGCACCACGCCGATAGTTCCATGCCCACACATACCCAATGGCCCAACATTGTTGAAAAAGATAACTCCTGCATCGCACTGAGGATTAGAAGAATCCAACAGGAGCGCTGCAACGATAGCTTCGTGGCCTCTCGGTTCGCGAACAATTCCAGCGCACAACTCTTGGTGCTCCGATGCCAATCTTTGGCATCTCTCTGAGATCGTTCCATTTCCAAGATCCGGAAATCCACTGACGATGACTCGGGTGGGTTCGCCTGCGGTATGGAGATCATGAAATTCAATCATCGACGCTCCTGCCGGGACACTATTGATGTGAGAGTCCCCGGTCTCCTGAAAAAGAAGACCGGGGAGTATCTACCACTGGCTTATTGACCGCCAGATTTCTGACTACTGACGCTTGGCTTGAAGATTTTCATCCAACTTCGCGAGAAACTCTTGTGTCGTCATGAAGGGCGTATCTCCACTGACGAGCAGTGCGAGATCTTTAGTCATGTGCCCAGATTCCACCGTTTCGATACAGACGGCTTCAAGATCATCTGCAAACTGCTTCAGAGCTTCATTCCCATCCATCCTTGCCCTGTGGGCGAATCCTCGCGTCCAGGCAAAAATGCTAGCGATGGGATTCGTGGAGGTCGGAAGTCCCTTTTGGTGTTGGCGATAATGCCTCGTCACTGTTCCGTGAGCGGCTTCAGCCTCTACGGTATTACCGTCGGGGGTCATCAAGACACTCGTCATCAAGCCCAAAGAGCCGAAACCCTGAGCCACGGTGTCTGACTGAACATCACCATCGTAGTTTTTACATGCCCAAACAAATCCACCTGACCACTTCATGGCACATGCGACCATGTCATCAATCAAACGGTGCTCGTATGTGATGTCAGCATCTTCGAATGCAGCTTTAAATTCTGCATCAAAGACTTCTTGGAATAGATCCTTAAACCGACCGTCATAAGCTTTGAGAATTGTGTTCTTCGTAGAAAGATAAACGGGCCATTTTCTCTGAAGGCCGTAGTTCATGCATGCGCGGGCAAAACCTCGAATCGATTCATCAAGGTTGTACATTCCCATGGCGATGCCCGCTTCTTCGAACTGCATCACATCGAAGTTCATGGTCTCTCCCCCATCTTCTGGGGTGAAAGTCATCGTCAATTTGCCCGCTCCAGGTACAAGGAAATCCGTGGCTCTGTATTGGTCGCCGTGTGCATGACGTCCAATCACGATGGGTTGTGTCCATCCAGGAACAAGCCTCGGTACATTTTCGCAAGTGATCGGTTCACGGAACACAGTGCCACCCAAAATATTGCGGATCGTTCCATTGGGGGAACGCCACATCTTCTTGAGACCAAACTCCTCAACTCGCTCTTCATCTGGAGTGATCGTTGCGCACTTCACGCCCACGCCGTATTTCTTGATCGCTTCTGCTGCATCAATCGTAATCTGATCGTCTGTTTCATCTCGTTTTTGAACGCTCAGGTCGAAGTACTTCAGCTCGACATCGACGTAAGGAAGAATTAAACGATCTTTAATAAACTGCCAAATGATGCGGGTCATCTCGTCGCCGTCGAGTTCGACAACAGGATGATCAACCTTGATCTTTTCCACGATGGGTCTCCTTGATTATTATCCCCACTGGGGGGATCGGGGCTCTTCTATCAGCGTCTGATCTCGACGTGAATACTGATTCTAGATCGAGTCTGGGCTCGACGAAAGCAGACCCGAGCCGGGATGCACCCCAAAGATCCTGAAATGCTCAGCGTTGGCACTGACGGCAATAGAAAAGGGATCTATTGGAGAGAACTTCCCTCACGATTTCACTCTCACAGTGGTGGCAGGGCTCACCCTCACGTCCGTAGACATTGAAGACATGCTGGAAGTAACCTGTTTGCCCCTCAGGATCGACAAAGTCCCTGAGAGTACTCCCACCCTTGTCGACGGCACTTTGAAGCACGTCCTGCAGATCATGAGCCAGTTTCCTGTATCGCTGACGGGCAATCCGTCCACAGGATCGATCCGGACGTATACCCGCACGCCAAGCGGCTTCATTGGCATAGATGTTTCCGACCCCAGCCACGACCCGACCATCGAGGAGAAAGTCCCTCAATCTTCTCGTTTTTTTTCTGGAATATGCGTAGAGGTGGTCTCCCAGAGCGTCTCCGTCAAGGTCTTCATTCCCGATGGGCTCTGGACCCAACCCCTGAATCAGGGAGTGGGGTTCTGCCTCGGTTCCCGCCCAGGTCACGATGCCGAATCGCCTCGGATCGTGGTATCTCAGTTGACGATCACCTTCCAGATTCCAAATGACATGATCATGCTTGCGAAGCTCCTGAGTCGGATCTGCGATTCGGAGACTTCCGGACATGCCGAGATGGATCAATAATCGTCCGGAAGAGCTCTCCACGAGCAGATACTTTGCCCGCCGAAGGGTATCCCCCAAAATGGAACCCTCGAGTCGCGCTGAAAAGTCCTCAGGGACCGGTAATCGCAATCGGAATTGACGGACCTCCACCGACTCCACCATCAATCCACGGATGCGATCCGCGATTCCCCGTCGAGTGGTCTCCACTTCTGGAAGTTCTGGCATGGAGCTCCATTTCTGGGTCAGATCCGAACTCTTCCCCGGATTCCTTAAAATACTATTTAAGGCCATTCAGAGGGTATTTTAAGGCCAAATTCGTCACTCCAGAGCCTCATCTTGAAAAAAAGATGCCTTGCACCAATAGGCCTCTACACGGTACCCGTAATTAAACGTCGCTTTTTTGGCGACCCAGTTACGAAAGGATGGCCGGTATTCCAT
>JAACCY010000244.1 GCA_009937185.1 Planctomycetia bacterium | reverse complement strand
TTTCTCAGGGGCCATCTGTTCGGGATCGTCTGAAGGCCGCCCTCAAGAGTCAGGGCTGGGTGCTCAACGGCAGTCAGTTTATGCGCCCATTGAGTAATGTGGAGATCAACTCCGTCAACTCTTTCACGGCTCTTAGCGCTCTCTATGTCGAGCAAGAACAATCCTTTCAAGATCTAGAAGGATTACTTTCCACTCGAAATATGGAAGTCAGTCGTAGAGGTTCTTACTTCCGTGTGAAGATCGCTTTTAGCGGAATCCTTCAAGGTGATTTCGGTCGCTCGTTTACTTACAACGAGGACGCTCTCGAAGTGATTACTCAAAAGTTCCCCATCTCGATTTACTTCGGTTTGATTGGGTACTTAGCGACGTGGTTGATTTGTATTCCTTTGGGAATTGGTAAAGCCGTCCATCACCGAGGCTTGTTTGATACTAGCACCAGTCTTTTGGTGTTCCTTGGATATGCGACCCCTGGCTTTGTTGCGTGCTTGCTACTGCTTGTTTTGTTAGGTGGAGGTTCCTACTGGAATCTTGTTCCATTAGGAGGATTCCGCTCTGAAGGGTGGGAGACTTGGTGGCAACAAGGGCAGTATTGGACCTGTATCAAGGATCAAATTCATCACACACTCGTCCCCATGTTTGGTTATCTCGTAGGTTCGTTTGCCAGCATGACAGTGCTGATGAAGAATTCTTTGCTTGAGAACTTTGGTGCGGACTATGTGAGGACTGCATTTGCAAAAGGATTACCTGAGAGGCGTGTCATATATGTTCACGCACTTAGGAATTCTCTGATCCCTATCACTTCAGGAATCGGTCACTTTCTTGGCATCATCTTCGCAGGGTCATTTTTGATCGAGAAGGTGTGCAATATCCCTGGAATGGGATTGTTGGGCTACGAATCGGTCATTCGCCGAGATTACCCCATCATTTTAGCGACCGTCGTTTTCGGCGTTCTCATTCGACTGACTGGAAACATACTCAGTGACTTTATCTGGGCGGCTATCGATCCTCGGATCCGGTTTAAGTAGGGAATCATGAATTTCATTCTCACTTTACTGGTTCTGGTTGCTGGTGTTCTCTTTACTCAAAAGGGAATCCCTTATCTTATTAAATCACTGATGTCACTCGTGGGTGTCAAAGTGAAATCTAGCCCGCTGACAGAGAAACGTATACGTCGCTTCAAATCGATTAGTCGTGGTTACTATTCTTTTGTGATTATTACGAGTCTTTTTACAACATCGTTGTTTCTTGAAGTCTTAGTCAACGACAAACCTGTGATGATTCGATACGGCAATGAAGTGGCGTATCCTGCTGTTCGTGACTTGGTAAATACTTGGTGTTTCTTTGTTGAGGGACCTCTGAGTACTTATGATCGATCTGGAGACTTTGGAGTCCTTGGCGATGGTCCATTGGATTACACTGAGTTCTCTAAAATGGTCGAGCAACCTGGTATTGCATTTGGTCCTATTGCCCTCGAACAAAAGCAGCAAATTTCTGATCTCGAATTGGAAATAGAAGATATTCAACTTGAGGTGGACGACCTTGAGTCTGACGGTGAAGAACCTGAAGACTGGCTCGTTGAAGATCTCAAGGCGGCTCGGGACCAGTTGCAGAAATTACGCGAAGGTCAGGGTGAGCTCGCGGCCATCGAAGCTGTATTTGCTAGGGGAGACGCTGGGGTTCTTTGGCCCCTTTATCGTCATGGCCCCTACAAAAACCGACTCGACCTTCCCGGAACTGCTCCGCATGCTCCCTCACTCTATATTCCTGGATTGACTCCCAAGAGTCAGGTGGCTCGTCTAGGAGAAACTCTCGGTGTGAATTATGGGGGACGCCCAGGTGTCAGAGTCGAGGCCTTTAGTGATAAGGGTGATCCTCAATCTCTTGAAACTGGAACCAAGTTCTTCGTAGTCCAAGAAGAAACTGTCGCTGGAATAGTGCTTGTGAGATTAGTGGCTGAGGATGGTCAATCTGCGGATGCAGAAGTCATCTCTTTGACACCGGGAGCGACTTTGTTGGAAGGGTCACGACTCGCAACAAGATTTCTCGATACTTGGGAAGCTCCATTAGGAACGAGTGATGCGGGTATCGACGTGCTCCCCTTATTGACTTATGGCTTTAGAGTGAGTGTTGGTTTCTCGTTCATGGTTTTGATTGCAGGTTACCTGGTAGGAATTCTCGCCGGTGCTGTGATGGGATACTATGGCGGTTGGACTGATATTCTCTTGCAGAGGTTCATTGAGATTTGGGGATCCGTTCCCTTCCTTTTCTTAATCATGATTGTGGCCAGTATTATCGATCCCGGTTTTTGGCTTTTGGTCTTCTTGCTCGTGATCTTGCGTTCTTGGATGGCGATTACTTACCAAATTCGTGGTGAGTTTTATCGTGAAAAGGCACGTGATTATGTCCAGGCTGCCATCGGGACAGGTGTCAGTGATATGACAGTCATGATGCGTCACATTTTGCCGAACTCGATGGTTCCAGTGATCTCAAGAGCCCCATTTTCATTCGTGACTTATATCAGCATGTTGGTTTCTCTTGATTTCCTTGGCTTTGGTCTTCCTCCTACAGATCCTTCTTGGGGCCGTTTGCTCAATCAGGGATTCCAGTTCTTGACGACTTCTCCTCATTTGGTCTTTTTGCCGGTGCTGGCGATGGCGACGACTCTCTTTTTGGTGGTCTTGATCGGTGAAGCCGTTCGCGAAGCTTTCGACCCCAAAGTCTTCTCGAGATTGAGGTGATGTCGATGTCCCATGAAGCCCACAGAACGAAACCGATAGAGGATAAGACGGAACCCCTCGTCAGCGTTCGTGATCTACACACAGATTTTACGGTCGAGGGAAAAACGGCTCAGGCTGTTGACGGAGTGAGTTTCGACATCATGCCTGGCGAAGTTCTGGGTTTGGTAGGCGAGTCAGGTTGTGGTAAATCCGTGACCGCGTTGAGTCTTTTGAAGCTGATTCCAGATCCTCCGGGGAAGATTCGCAGTGGGGCCGCGATCTATAAAGGTCAAGATCTTCTCGCGATGAGCTACGATGAGATGCGGAAGATTCGTGGTAACGAGATTGCCATGATTTTCCAAGAACCCATGACAGCACTGAATCCTGTTTTCACAATTGGGTTTCAGATGCGAGAGGCGATCCAGCATCACACGGGCGCTTCTAAAACTGAGGCTAATAATCAAGCCGTTGATATGCTGGAAAAAGTGGGCCTTCCTGATGCGAGAGCTCGCCTCGATAATTATCCCCATCAGTTCTCCGGTGGAATGCGTCAACGAGTGATGATTGCGATGGCTTTGTCATTGCACCCTGCTCTTTTGATTGCAGATGAACCTACGACTGCGCTCGATGTCACGATTCAGGCGCAAATCCTCGATTTGATGTTGCACATGAAATCCCAACGTGAAGGTGCTTCCATTCTTTTGATCACACACGACTTAGCGGTCGTGGCTGAAACATGTGATCGAGTGGTGGTGATGTACGGCGGGAAAATCCAAGAAGTCGCTCCGGTCAAAGAGTTGTTCAGGAATCCAATGCACCCATACACGCGTGGGTTGTTACGCAGCCTGCCAAGGCCTGAATTGGATTCGGAACAGGAAGAACTGGAAACGATACCTGGAATCGTACCGAGTATTTTTGATTGGCCTCAGGGATGTCGCTTTTCAACGAGGTGCCCTTTGG
>JAACCY010000243.1 GCA_009937185.1 Planctomycetia bacterium | reverse complement strand
CCTCCCTCATCGTCAAAGAGGACGCACTGACCGTCAATGTCTCGGGTCTGGAGGGGCAATTTTCGCGGATTCCTGTCGCCCACTCGATCCCCCCCGCTCCGGCAGACGCTGGATTTGCAGGCATTACTGAACCCGAACTCCCGCTGCCGATTCCAGATCACCTTGAGTTGTTGCTCAACATTCCAACTTCCGGGGAGATCCCATCGGCACAGGATCCTCAGGATATCCTGTGGAATCCTCTTCCCTCCGGAGAACAAATCTTATCGACGACTGGTACGACTGACCGAATCGTGATCACCCGGTCGGGGTGGGTCGGTTATGTCGAGGAAAATCAACCACAGGCACGCTGGTGGAGACCTCTTCTCGAAGCTCCCTTGCCCGGCCCATTAGGGTTTGCCCCTCTCCCAAAGGAAGAAGTCCGCTCTATCCCGATTCTTGAGGAATCAGCATGGGCATCCTCGGCTTCCCCTCGTGTGGTCTCTTGCCAAAGTCCATATGGAGTTTCCAGTTTCCTTCTGATCTCAGATAAATTCTGGAAACTGGATCGATGGGGACCTCAAGTCATAGAACCTCCCCAAAATTATCTGGGGCATTGTGCAGCCGCCACATTAGCCGGCCCCATGAGCGAAACTCTGATATTGATCGAGAGCTCTGGTCTCTCTCTCGTCACTCCAAAAGGCCATATCCCTCTTCCACAATCAGGGGGATATTCTGTCCAGCCTTATGGAGAAGGAGTCTTGGTCTTGGGACAAGAGAAGGGTCAATCATGGCTCTCTTTTCTGCTCCATGACGAATGGCATCCCATAGTTCTTCCACCACTTCCAGGAGAGCGAGATCGTCCCGATTTAAGGGCCACCTCGATCACGACTCATGGGGAAGAAATTTACCTCCTTGCTGATCGACTCTGGCGCATGCCTTCTTGGTGTCAGGAACGGGGTCAATTTCATGGCGAGATGAAACCTCTCACGCCGGCCCCTGAACCCGGAGCATACAGGGCAGTTCGTTGGGTTCAGCCAGCCCCGCTGATTCAACGCAACAAAATCTTTTTGCTACGTCCATGGGGAAACCTAGAAGTTTGGGGTTGGGACACCAGCGGGAGCAGACCATGACAGGTTACGATGCGACGCTTCCCGACCATTTTCTTTTAAGACTTCGCTGGCGCGATGGTCGTGGAGGTACTCTTCCAGGAACAGGGGTTGCCCACCTTGCAGGTGGTACTGGCGAGTTCGATGGTCATCGCCCTTGGAACACCGGCGACGATTTGCATCAACTCGACTTGGGCGCATGGCTTCGATTCAAACAGCGCTGGATTCGCCAATATCGTCAAGATGCAGATGAGCCGGTCCACGTGATTCTTGACGGGGGCCCGACCATGACCTTTGGTGATCGAAAGAACTCATTGGAAAGTCTTCGGTCGATTCTGCGAGGTATTTCGAAATCGACTCGGGTCCCCCATAGAGAGTGGTTACTCGATGGATCACAGCTTCATTCTTGTTCCGCAGAGAACCACCCTGGCGAAGCTCGTCGTGGCCCCCTGAAAACATCATTACCCCAGATTTCTGGATCATTTCCCACAGGCCGAATCGTGATTCTCAGCGATCGACTTGTGTTTGAAGAACTTGAAAATACACCTTCTCTTTCTCGAACATCCCATTTCCATTGGTGGTCACTTTGGAACCGAGAAGAAACTCATCCTGAATTTCAGGGCTCGTGCCGACTTCAAGCTCTCAACGGAGACCACTGGCAAGGGCAGATCGATGAAGAGACTCAACGCCAATATCAACGTGAACTCTCGACTCAGATCAAAAGACTTCATGATTGGCTCACACGAAGTAGAGGATGTCATCACAGTATTGAATCCGCTGATTCTGGTACCTTGTTACTCAATCAACTGACTCGTCATCGAGGTCCATTGGAAGTCATATCAGGATGAGTATTGAGCTGATTCAGCCATACTGGCTCCTAAGCTTGCTCCCTTTTGCACTCTACTGGTGGTGGCTTCGTTACCGACAAAGATCCAAGGTGAGGCCCATCCCAGTGGCTCAAGTGGAGATATGGAAGCGTCTATCGACACCCACAGAGGTCCGGACAAAACTGCTTCCATTGTGTATCGGTGTCTTTCTCATCCTGCTTTCAGCCGGCCCCCGTGTTGTGCCTCTATCGGAAAACGAGATCGGGTGGTCCCGAGACTTCAATGGCTTAATCCATCTCGACGTGAAAACTCCCCCCCAAGGCCCACTTTCATTACTCGATACTGGCTCACCTGTGAATGCAACCTACGTATCATCGGCTTCAGGTGCTGTGACAATTTCATTTCTAGAATTACCTCCGGAGACCCTTCTCAGTTTAAAGGGTTCAAACAACTCTATGGAACTCAAGGTTCCTCCTAGACCTGACCCTATTCGAGTCTTTCAACTCGGAGAACGGCCTGGGGTGAATGAAGTTCTCATCGCATTGGAAGAACAGAACTGGATCACACGCGTCGATGCCGCCCAACGTAACACTGCGGAAGTAGAAATCGGCCCAGCGAGATCTGTTCGAAATCGTCATGTGGGTTTTGTCTCGGAAGGACCGAAAGTTTGGCTACCTTCCATGCGCGCTGCAAAATTAGATGATCCCCTGCTGAGGGGTCTTCAACCTGAACAATGGACTATTTCTTCCAGTTACCAAACCGCGACAGGGACACCCATCCTCACAGGATCCAAGGGAGAAGCCCTCGTCACCCGCACTGCAGATGGGTTTCTATGGGGATTCTCCCCAACAGGTGGGGATCTTTCTGAAAGATCTGATTGGCCACTCTTGCTGACGAGGATGCTGATCGAACTAGGAGAGGCTTCTCGATCTCGCATCGATTCACAGACTTGGGCCGGGCTCCACCTCCCCTTCCTTTTCACAAGTATTCTCTTGGTTCTACTCCCCGTACTTCTCGGGTCAGGATCAATATGGAGTGCCGCTGTGCTCTTGATCGCATTACTCGGCAGTCTCACTCAACATGAATACCGACTTCCGGAGAAAACTTCCCAAACATCCTCTTATGTCAACTGGACGAAGAGTCTTCCAGCCGGATCCGTTATTCGAATTCCACGTCAAGAAGTCGCCCCACCTCCAAAATTCTTCGAGGCGCTGATGGCCAGAGGAATGGGCTGGAAATTCTCTGGGCAACAAACACCCCAGTGGAGCCTCTCGAAGAACTCATGCCGACCCGGAGAAGTGATTCACATCGTCCACCTCCAAGACTCTGATGTTTCCGGTTGGACACAAAAGAATCCACGCGGATCGATCTCGCCCCTCACCCTTCCACTCACACCTGAATTTTCAGGGCTCTGGACGATCATCGATGCGCAGGGCGTCGAGGCTCCTTTACTGGTTCTTCCTTCCTTTCCGGTTTCTATCGCAGAGAAAACCTCTGATGGACTGAGCCAACTCTTTGAAGAACCCACTTTTAAATCGTCGACGATGTCGTTACCGACCCCGTCACTGGGAGGACTTTATGCTTGGCAAGGCCAAGAACTTTCCTCGGAAAGAATCGAAGAGATCGATAATTGGGTTCGATCAGGGGGGATCTTGTTCGCCAGTGTGGGATCACCCGGTTGCGAAGACGAAGAGACGAGAAGTTCACTCAGTAACATTCTAGGTGTAAACCTGCCGGAACCTCCCCCAGAGGGAGATCTCGATATGGGTTTATTACTCATCGACCTCTCAGGAAGTCTATTGGGATCAGCAGCCACGACCTTGTTGGAATCTACTCTGATTCTCCTCGAGTCAGGGGATGGAAACACACGCTGGGGACTCGCAGGGTTCAGAGATGAATTGAACTGGATTCTAGAGCCGGGAACCTCCATCACCTCCAACACGCTGGAGCAAATCCCAGAGTTGATTCGTTCTGGCGGCGGAACCCAACTCGGCAAGGCCATTCGAAAAGTTCTTCCGGTTCTCAAAAATCATTCCGGACAAAGAAGAATTGTGCTTATCACCGATGGAAAAACAACACCCGATCGGTGGAGCGACTTAGGAAAAGAATTAGCACTTGCTGAAGTGGAACTCGAAGTTCTTCTTGTAGGAAATAAAACCGATACTTCAGTTGTTTCGAAACTGACCCGTGCCTCTGGAGGTCGCTGGCAAGAGGCCGCTGACCCTGCAGAAGCGCAAGAAATTCTGAAGACTCTATTAGAGGAGAATCCAGAAGGCTGGAAGAAAACAACCTCACCACTGATCCAAGATTTAAGCTCCGTCTTCTTGTCGGGTTACACCGACCCTATCGGAATCCCATACCAGAGCCTCACTCCAGACTCGACATCTCGTATGAGTACCGCAGAACTCGTTTGGACAGATGCACAGAGAAGACCTCTACTCACTATTCAACGTGTCGAATTGGGATGGGCGGTGACATGGTGGTCAGGTCTCGATCCTCTACGTTTGGGATCTTCAGGACCCCGTATTAAAGCACGCCTTAGGGAGCTACTGGTTTCAGCACTAGAGAGGAATTCGACCTCACTGCGCCAAGGAGCCTTGACCCAGTCCGCTTCAGGAAAACGTGTCTTCATGCTGGAAAGACGTCCAGGGGATGGACTCGAAATGGAGCAAGGATTTGATTCTTCGACTTTGAGCCAGCAATCTCTTCTGCTCACTGCCGAACCCGGCTCAAAAATGTTCAAGGGTGAACTTCCAGATCATATTTTGGACCCCGTGATCTATCAGCAATCTCCTATAGATTCTGAAAGATCATTTGTCGTGAGTGAATCTTCTTTGGAAAATCTCGCACTCATGAAATGGGTAGATCTACCTCCAAAGGGAAAGCAAGCCATGGGGTTTCACCCCCACAGTGTCCTGCTTTTCCTTGCGGCGATCATACTGATTAGCAGCCCAGTCCGTCAGCGGTCGGGTCTGGGCCGGGAGCAGAGGTCGGTTCAGGGATAGTGACGGATCCCTCGAATAAATATTGCAACAAGAAGATGGCATCCGAAATATCTACGCCACCATCATCATTTGAATCTCCAGCGTCGGGACATGGCAATGCAGACGTCGATCCGAATAGGAAATCCAGAGTCAGAATAGGATCGCTAATATCCACAGTGCCATCCTGATTGGGATCACCTCTCAGGAAATCATTTGTGGAAGGAGGAGGCGGAAGGGTAGCAGATCCCTCATTTCCTGGGCTTCCAAGATCACCCGTTCCGAAGACTTGCTGAGCAGCCACCCAAACCGTTGGATCACCAGGATTTACTGACAGTAGATCGCTGATTTCACAACTGAGTCCTGCAGCAAAAGGAAATGTTCCAGACGTATAGTTAACTCGAGTGTGCTCCACGCCTTGAGGGTCCAACAGAACAACTTCATCCACACTATTTGCAAGAATCAGAGAGCCATAGACGTAATCAGGAATGATGCCCCCATTGACGGTAAAGTCACCGGACCGTGCCAACACCAAAAACTGAAGGGGAGCGATGACTAACCCTCCTGGAGAGTTGATCACATGAAGGTCAGAATCATTATCTTTTACGGTCCACCCTGAGAGATCTACGGAGGCACTTCCTCGGTTGAATATCTCAAACCCCTCTCCAGTGGCATCGCTAGAGGCCTGTGGATTTGGCATCAGTTCTGAAATGACAAGATTGATGGATCCGGGATCGGGCGGAGGTCCACCACAACCGGTGCCCACTGTCGGAGTCGCAGAAGCCGAAGTTCCTGCAGCACTCTGATTTCCAGAGAAATCCGTGGCGGTGACCTGATAGTAATAAGTCGTTCCGCCATCGACAACGGTATCAGTAAACGCACTGAGCGCCGTTGTGGCTAACGCACCAAAAGGCCCTGCAGGAGCGAGCGACCGATAGATCGTGTAACTGGAAAAGTCAGATTCAGTATTATCTGACCAATTCAGAACTGATTGGCAATCCCCTGCCACCGCAACAAGACCTAAAGGCACAGCGGGCGGGATGGTATCGGTCACAGGACAAGACCAAATTTGACACACAAACTCAGGGTGATCGATGAAAGGATTTCGGTTTCCCTGAAATCCAAAAATAACATCATTTCGGTTTTGCTCTTGAAGACTTACGGGATCTTCCAAATGCCACTCCAGTAACACGCTCAGGATTCCCATATACGCAACGCTTTGATTTTGATTTGTATTCGAGACGATCAAATTGCGATTGTTGGTGACCCTCAAATCAGGTTCGGCGCACCCCGTCGGAGAGTGATTCCCCCCCTCATATCTCGTATCCATGTACAATATATTTCTCGCAACATCGCCCCTGCGGTCTACCCAAGCTTCCCATGAACCGGTGCTTCCAAATCCACTAGAGAGATTACTGAAGGCTGTACCCGACGCAGGAAAAGATTCGCAATTCGCAGAGACACACCAATCGTAGGGCCTGTTGCCCCGCGCAGAATTGTAGGATGGGCTCGCCGCTCTCAACTGATGTAAATCTGAATATGGGTAATTGCAGCCATTGTCATTGGTGTAACCAAAGGAGGAAGGCCAAGTGTGTTCACGGTTCCAACCGTTAGTCGTATTCTGCGCCGACCAGGGCACCGAAGTATTTCGGTAAACGGTGATGAGGTTTGAGGGATTTGAAGGATCTTCCTCTGAGATCCCAAGAACGTCCCAGGTATCTGTAGCACTGCTGGTGTAAGGGATTCTTTGGTGGTCATCGATAATTTGATGGAGAGCCACACGAAGAGATTCGCCAGTGAGTCCACTCGCGGACGAATAGTATCCGGGTGGAGGATCAGCCTGAGCTTGCAAACCCCAACAGAGAGGGGCCAACATGATGAGAAGTATGACCCCTGAATTTTTCAAGATCATGGGTGAGAATCCTCTCTCGGGCACTATTGGCAAAATTATCAAACGTTGAAGAAGGAATGCACCACTGCCCATTTCGGACAAAAGTCTGATCAATCCATTACCCAATCTTTACACATTTTTTTCATCCTATCGACCGCATGAGGCCCATTCAGACCTCTCTTACATGACTTTATTGCCGATTGTATATTTTACAATGTATACAACTAGATCTTACTGTGTAACAATACCTAGAAGGACTCGGTGTTTCAGGATCAAAAATTCTACCTTTAGGTTAGTACCAACACCTCTAATTAGGAGAATTAAGCGAGATGTGGTTAAAAGAGTATTGTTCGAAAAAAATATGGTTCTGCTTGTTTACATTTCTGGCCGTCCTATTCAACGGCGATTTGTCAACAATTCACGCACAGACGTGGGTGATTACCGGAAATGTGACGGATGCAGCGGGAGGGCCTATCCCTGCCGTGGACATCGATCTCGTAGACCCGCTCAATCCTGCTCTCCCCATCTTGCTGTCGGGAGACTCGACAGATCTCAACGGAAACTTTTCTGCAACCATCCAAAGCAGCATCGCTATTGGAGAATATCTCCTTCAATTCGAACCCACCTCCGCTCACCTGAGTGAAGAAATAACCATTTCCCTGAATGGCAACTTGGATATTGGAACCGTGGCTTTGGCAACAGGCTGGCTACTGAGTGGTCAAGTTCTCAACTCAGATGGTTTGGCAATGTCGGGGATCGATATTGACATACGAAGCGACCAATCAGGCTGGCTCGATCTCGTGGGTGACGTGACAAATCCTCAGGGATTTTTCACAGTCGCAATCCCCGCAATCATAGACGAATACAGAATCACATTCAGTGATACAGCATTGAATCCAACGGTATTTCCAACCGAGATAGACCTTGGATTGCTCTTCGGTAATACCAACACCGGAGTGGTCACCATGGATTTGGCACACACACTGACAGGTTTGGTCATTGATGAAAATGGTATCCCTCTGCCAGGCATCGATATGAACGCATATGACCTTTCTGGAGCACCATTAGACTTGTTCAATGATGACACCAACGCTTCTGGCATTTTCAACGTTTTGGTACCGCAAGGTACTTGGGAGATTCGCCATCGTTTAGTATCTCCGATAGCGGGTGAAGAACGCGTCCCACACGTCGTCAACAATCTGATCGTAAGTTCGAATATCGATATGGGCACAGTGGTCGTCCCATTGGGTTATCACCTGTTGGGAACAGTCCTCTCTTCCACAAGTACTCCTCTCGAGGGAGCGACGTTTGATGCCGAATACACAACAACAACAAACCCGATTTACCTCAGCTCAGATGTTACAAATGCAGCGGGTGAGTTCGATCTATTACTGCCAGCAGGACTCGTGACCCTTGAAGTGGATCCGCCACTACCCGGCCCTGTACGCATATCAAAACGTGTGCACATTGACCTTCCGTCCTCGAGTCCAATCAACCTTGGATCCATCCTTCTTGAGGACGGCATTAATGTGACAGGCTCATTCACAAACTCCTTGGGATCTTCTATTCCACTGGTAGACGTTGAATTCTACAGGACTGCAAATGGGCAGCTCTACGATACGCTTCATGAAAATGGGAACGTAGATGGAGATTTCAGCGCTGTCGTCTACGCAGATGACTACAACCTTACATTGACTCCACCCGTCGGATCGAATCTTGCGCCCAAGTACATCTATAACTTGCCTTGCTACACACAAACATCTCTTGGAACCATAGTCCTCGACACCGCAGTGAGTGTGACAGGAATCGTATTGACGGCTCTCTCACCTCTACCAGGCACTTTAATAGAAGCCACTAATGCATCAAATGGCGTCGTTCCTCCTTGGGGTTCTACCCTTTCAAATGCTGACGGTACCTATCAACTAAACTTGGGGAGCGGAGTTTGGACCCTCACTGCAACTGCGCCGATAGGCACAGGATTACCGAATGAAGTGATTCCAAATATCACTATCGACTCAAACCTATCTCAAGATTTCCAGTTCCCCAGTCTCTCCGATTCGATATTCAATCTAAATTGCGCAGTCAATACCCAAGACGTCAATCTCACATGGGAAAACGGAACGACCTACGACTGGATTCAAGTCATACGGAATGGTCTTCTGATTAGTACGCTTGCAGGAACAGAAACCTCATTCGTTGATACCCCTTCCGGTTCTGGAAGCGTCGAATATTCATTAAGAGGCGTGGCTTTCGGAATCTTCTCAGAACCCACCAACTGTATCGTAGATCTACCGATTCTTTTCGTACGCTGTGACTCTGACATGAACTCGGTGCTCACGATTTCAGACGCCATCAATATGTTGGGATACCTTTTCAGTTCGACAAACCCCATTTGCTTAGACGCACTTGATTGCAATGATTCAGGATCTATCAACATCGCTGACCCCGTATTGCTACTCGACCTGCTCTTTGGAACTGGCCCCTTACCCCCCATGCCTTATCCAGCTCCCGGCGTTGATCCAACCCCGGATTCTATAAACTGTATATAAATCAATCCTTCTTCATTTTTATTGCAGTTATTAATCCGCAATAAAGAAGCCCCTTTTTCATCATAAAAAAACCTGCGAAAGAGGTCGCTCTTCCGCAGGGTCAAATCGTATTAAAATACCTTCATGAACTTAGGGGCAAGTGGACTGACTTGATCAGGTCAATCCATCTAACGTTGGATCGGCACCACAATCAGGGAAGGGTGCAGCGGGAGTGAGTGTCCCTTGGAAAATCTGAGTTAACTTTCCTATCGCATCTGCGATACCTACCACACCGTCGTCATCTAGATCGAGAGCCGATTCACAAGACGCAACTCCAGAGAAGAACATGTATTCTAAAATTTGGATCGCATCAGAAATATCGGATCTACCATCTGAATTGGCATCTCCTCTGACAAACACAGGCGCAGCGAGAACTTCAATAAGAGCTGCCTGCGTCGAGTTATCACTTCCGCCTGGGCCGACCACCGAGAGGCTGACTGAATATACCCCTGGCGACACGTAGGTATGCTCGGGGTTTTGAATCGTTGAAGAATTACTATCACCAAAGGTCCAACTACGTGAATTAATACTGCCAGTGCTCAAGTCAGAAAACTGAACGGTCAAGGGTGCAGTCCCCGAAACAACACTCGCACTAAATGCAGCGACAGGAGCAGGCTCCGTAACGGTTATGTTCAACGATGCTGAATCAAATCCACCCGGCCCAGTGACCGTCAGTGATACGGGATAAACCGCAGGAGCATTGAATACATGCTGGGGATTTTGCTGATTTGAGGTGACTCCATCTCCAAAGTCCCATTCCCACAATGAGATAGAACCTGTACTTCCATCCGTGAACTGAACCTGCAACGGAGAAGTTCCTGACGTCACATCCGCACTCATGCTGCACACTGGCGCAGAAGGGATTGAGACGTCTACTAGGCATGAAGTCGATCCACCTTGAATACTCGCTGATATCGTGGTCAGGGAATAACTCTGTAACCCTCCAGGCGCTGTCGAATCTGTGAATGACTCCGCTGTCCCACCCAATGTTGAGAGCAAGTCGCCATTTCTTCTGACCTCTATAGATGTCAGATTAGCTGGAGCACTCCAACTCAGTTGCGCAGAGAAATCGGCAGGACTGGAACAAACTAAGTTTGTTACGGGTCCCGGTGGAACGCTGATCGAGCAATTCGTTGCTGTTCCAGAGAGCGAGCCTGCTATTGGTGTTATCGAGTACGACGTTTGCCCTGACGGAGGACTATTCTCTTGATAGAAACTGGCATCCCCCCCAAGTGTTGCGACTAATGAACCATTTCGTTCAATAAGAATCGAGGTCAATCCAGCTTCAGCGGTCCAAATCAAAGTAGCAGTACTCCCTGAAAATTGGCAATCAAGATTCGAGACACCTTGAGGATTACGAATTACCGCACAACTCACGGCGGAACTTTCGATACCACCTGCTATTGCTCGAATCGAGTAACTAAAACTGCCCGGTCCCGGGTCCTCTTCGAAGGAAATAGAAGTTCCAGCGAGAGTTGCAACATCCAGACCATCTCTCGAAACAATCAAAGAAGAATAGGATTGAGAGTTTGACCATGAAAGGTTGGCATTCGCTCCGGACGTTGAACAGACCAGATTTGAAGGTGCTATTGGAACTACCGTTCCGCTGCATACCACTTCTGAAGAACCGACCGATTGCAGAACACCCAGAATCGACCACTGATGACTACCCGAACCCGGTTGATCCTGGAAAGTGGTGGCAGTCCCCGCCAGTGTCGCAATCAGTAATCCACCCCTACGAACTTGGATGTCGTCGTAGGTATCTCCATTCGTCCAAGAAATCGCGGCTGTGACTCCTGTAACCTGACAAGACAATCCTTGCACCGGATTTGGGGGGATAAAGACTCCACAACTGGAAGCATTACTATCCACTCCACCCAAGAGTCCACGGACGAAATATCCGTGAGTACCACTCCCTGGCGAAACATCTGTATACGAAGTCGGAGATCCAGCGAGGCTGGCGATCACGATAGAGTTTCTAAGTATCTCAATCGAATCGTAAGTAATCGGATTTGACCATGAAATCTGAACATTAGAGCCGAATGGATTACAACTCAGATTAGTCGGTCCATCCGGCGCAATACCAATAGAACAAGCTGCAGGTATTGAAACTTCTGTACCAATGATCGAACTCACCTCAAAGGTATGTGATCCGATCCCCAAACCCGTGATCGTGGTCGTTGTAGCAGAAGCCGGAAGTACTAATGGGGTTCCTCCGTCAGTGACCACCTCTATGGAATCCCAGTTTCCTGCGTTCGTCCACGTCAGCGTTACCGAAGATCCATTGGGAAAGCACGTCAGATCTGTAGGAGCAATAAGAGTGCCCCCCATACAAGCCAAAAGTGCTTCGACCAATTGTAATCGGGTTCCGGTGCCATCGATGAGCCCACCGTTTTCATAGGAAGCACCTAATGTCAATTGGCCACCGTTATCCCTAAAGACTGCGACGTCATATGCGGGAGCTTGGTTGGACTGAACAACAGCAGAGTCGACATTCGCAGAGATACGATCGACCCAACTGTTCTCACCGGTGTATGTCAGTGAGAGTCCCGATAGATCACAGCCTGTGGTTGCAAAACCTGTCACCGTTGCCAAATCATCGGCACTGGCTCCATCTGATAATGCGGTAATTCCAAACTGTGCATGAATCGGTCTCTGGGGATCGCAGAACCAAGTATCTCCACCCTCCATATAAAGGGCTTTTCCACCCACGCCATTAGTGAGGAAGGTCACAAGGGACGCTGATTCGGCCTCAGTAATCTGGTGGTTATTCGGGAACATTCCCAACATTACCCAGATCCTGTCGAAGACATCCAAGTCTTGAAAGGCGGTCAGATTGCTCGTGAGGATGGCTTCTCTACCTGTTTGAACCAGGTCATTCCCAAAGGTCAGGCCGGAATTCACAGTTCCTGTCCCTGGGGACCAGATCAGATCCTTTGCATTTCCAATCAGGAACAACGAGCAATTCACACTCAAGCTCGGAGTTCCTCCAACGAAGCCTTGAACTTCCCAAGTGTGCTGTCCCGCTGGGGTGTTCACGTCGAGGAAACCCGTAGCATTCCCTCCTAGCGTCGAAAGGAGTGCACCATCTCTTCTCACGATGACCTGATCATAGGCCTCTCCTGGAGTCCAACTGATCTGCACTCCAACACCCGTCTCAGAGCATGTCAGATTCGTGGGAGAAGCAGGCCCCCCCATCAGTGCTAGCATGTTGGCAAGGTTCAAGCGGCCATGCCCAAAATTGTCATCGAACCCGGGGACGTCCTGGCCAGCAGGTCCGACTTGGTCGTCTGCCGCTATTTGCAAAATATCTACGGCAGTGGCTGCAGAAAGAGTCGGATCATGCGACAGAATAACGGCAAGTGCTCCAGCAACGACGGGCGTCGCTGAAGAGGTTCCATTAAACGTTGTAGTGTAATCTCCATTGACCATTCCTGTGGCCCCAGTGATGTCAGTGGTCACCATCAATACCCCTGGAGCAACAACTGATTGTTGAGGTCCAGTGTTAGAACCCCAAAAGTTTTCTCCATCACATGAGGATATAGATTTGATCTCATCGCAAGGACTGGAAGCTCCGACAGCGACTGTTTGAGAGTAGGCCGCAGGAAAACTGACGCCGGCACTCTCATTGCCACTCGCAAACACGAGCAGACATCCGAGACCATTTCGCCCCACGCTCAGTGAGTAATCCATAGTGTTGGATTCTGCGGTACTAGGAGCACCACCACCCCACGAATTTGACAGGATATCTGCACCGTTATCCGTGGACCATGTCAGTGCATCTATTATCCAGTCATTTTGTGTCCAATGATTTCCGAATCCCAATCTCACGGGTTGTATCTGTGCATTCCATGCCACGCCAGAGATTCCGATTCCGTTGTTTCCACGAGCTGCAGCAAGGCCTGCACAGCCAGTTCCATGCGAATCATTCACGTCACAATTACCCGGAATACCGCCGGGGCTCGCCTGAATTGTAACGGAGTCGTGTCCGGCAACCATATTGGGAGCGAGGTCTTCATGATTCACATCGACGCCCTCATCGATAATCGCAATGACGACATTAGCGCCACCCGTTGCGATTCCCCATGCGGCTTCCGCTTCGATGTCGACTCCCAAAGTCCCTTGCTGCCCAGTATTGTTCAAATGCCATTGGGAGGAATACCCCGGATCATTTGGAGCTGCCATTCCCTTGAGATGCATGATGAAATTGGGACTGACAGAGGCCACACCCTCAATGGAAGAAATTTCTTCCAAAGCTGATTCAAAATCAATCGGTGCATGGTTTGTTTCGACAAGGAAGAGGGGTTTCGTTGAAGGAAATTCACGAATCAACTGAAGACCCGAATTATCCACAAACCTTTGGTAAACGTTTGCTTCATAACTGGTGAGACTGACGAGAAATCGCTGAGTTGGAATGTGGAGCTTTCCTCTGTAATCAAGACAGGGTGAAACCCAACCCGATTCCAACTTGCTAAGAGATTGAAAAGAATCGCTGCTTAGATCTTTAATCAATACCAAGCCAGGATATGGAGTCTCCTCGATCGATTCTTCACTCAGCACGATTCCCTGAGAGTCCAATAACTGATTCAGTTTCCCGATTTCGTCATCTTCACTGGCAGATGGCATATAAAGTGCGAATTGTCCGGGTTTAACTGTCAATTTAACGCGTTGCTCTCCCCAGTTATAGGACATGGTATTGGGAGTCCACGACGATTCGGAAGGGACTTGAGACCATGCATCAGAAGAGATGAATACACTCAATAGTAGTGCTACGCAGTATTTCAACCCTGTGGATTTCATCTCATCTCCCAAATCTCTGGATTTGTCATTCATATCTTATGATAAAAGGTCGGTGGCATGAGCCATGTTGCTCTCGCCCTCAATGATAATAGTCGGAGCCACTCCCAAAATATTTGCCGAGTAAGAGCATATTAAACACACATTACCAAGCGGGAAGCATCGCCACTTCTAATCCTACGCATCTTCCTTGAACAATAAACATTACAACACAAAGGAATCTGGACGAGAAACTGTCAATCCTGCCAAACTAGTCAAGGTTGGAGTTAATTTCCGATAGTGCTGTCCCAAATGTGAAGAGTGTCGGCTACAACGGAATATAGGGGAACGTTGTTGAAATCTGTCTGCAACAACCCCAGTTGTCTCTCAGGATATCTTGATCGAATTTTTCAATGACCTGGAGCCCTTGAACCGCGGGGCAAGAGACCGTAGGTAAAACCCGTTGAAAGGCCGACGATGACTCAAATCCATCGCAATATCTCGAAGTCTCCAGCGTTTCCATTGTCTACCCCAACTAAGTGGATTTGCCTCTTCATTTGTCTCGGAGTTGTTTCAGGTTGCGGAGGTGGCGGAGGTACAGCTGGAAGCCCTGCACCTGTCATCGAGTTCTCAAAGAACAGAGCCGGAGTTTTTCCAAACGACTTCATCGCCCCTATCTTGAGTGACCGATTGACAGCCGATCCTGCTGCAGCGGTGGTCTCAGATTTTGATTATCTTGAAGTCGACAGTCCTTGCATGGTGGACGATAACGATAGAATCATTAACGACCCTATTTCAGGTGCGTGCACCACTTGTGATCGATACATGCTCTTCTACGAAGCCACCGATGGTGCCACCTTAGAAAATAGTATCGGTTTGATCACTTCCGATGAATATAACTTTGACCCCATCCTCGGATCGCGGACTCGGGTTCTTACAGCTGCTGAACTTCCTCAGTTAGAATTCGATGGTGCCCTACGGACCGCGTTGAATGTTACAGACCCCTCTGTCCTCCTAAACAAGTCTGTCCCGGTAGGAGTTTCGGGCAGATACCTGATGTGGTTTGAAGGCACATACGGAATCGTGGGTCAATATAGTGCGACCCTTACGTGTCAGTCTGCAGATGGGCTCACTTGGAGCACACCCGCTTTTTGCCCGGGATTGGAAGTCGGTCCATCATTCGGCAATGTCATTCGGATTTCAGATCCTGAAGTCATCCAAGTCAACTCGGACACAGAACCTCTTGAATATCGAATGGTCTTCGAAGCCGTAAGAGACGACGGAAGTTCCGTCATAGGAATGGCCACTTCTTCAAATGGTTTGGCTTGGACAGTGACTGACGGTGCTCTCACCGGCGTAGATGCGGGTCCGATTTTCAGTGGCGGCCCCGGTACATTCGATGACTTCGCAGTGCGTTCCCCAACTATTGAAATAGAGAGAGACAACCTCGATAATATTATCGAGTGGCATCTCTTTTACGAGGGACAACAAATATCGTCCGATAATGATTCTTTCATCGGCTACTCGAACAGTGTCGATGGATTCAGTTGGAGCGGTTATGCCGTCCCCGTCATCTCCCCCTCTAGTGACAACTTTTCCCCTGTGACATTTGACTCAGATGACGTGAAGCACCCTCATATCGCTCTCAGGGAGCAAGATCCCCTCACAGAAGTAAATCCAGACCTCAATCGTATGCTCCTTTACTACAGCGGAGACCCTCAAATTTCGGATGGAACAAGTGTTGAAGAGGTCAACAGGATTGGTCTTGCGGTTTCGGAATGACCTCGCAGGACGGGTTCGCCCAGATGTTGTAAACTATTGGGAGAATGAGACTTTCACTCTTGTGAGGGAGAGCGAGTTGATCCTTAAAGGTCCATCCCCAAGACCGGTACGCAGATTATGTCGAAAGTTAGTCCAGCACTTTTCTAGTGCAGGGCTGATCTTCGCAATCGCCATCTGTGTAGCCAATTTTTCAGGTTGTACACCTGCCTCTGAATCAACTCCCACCCAGGAACGATCTCTTTCTTCACTTGAAACCGAGACTCCCGAGCCTGCGGCACTCGGTGCCCGCATGATATTGCCTTCGCCAAGATCAAAAATTCGTGGCACTGATAAAGCTCGAATCTCGGAAGAAACCCAACCCTTATTCATGGGGATTCAACTATTACTGCCGGGGGATGGTGAGATCATCATCCGATGGGAGGCTGGTGTTGACGATCACTCGACTTCTGAAAACCTTCGATACCAAGTCTTCACAGCTCCTAAATCAGGGAAACAGGATTTCGACGCTCAACCACAGTTCGTCACCGAACCTGGCGTTAACTTTTACAGGATCACTGATTTAAAAAATGGGCAAGTGATTCATGCTGTCGTGCGTTGTGTTGACGAATCCGGAAAATCAGATACCAATGAAAATGAATGGGCCGCAGTCCCTAATCCGGTGCGATATGTCAATGAATCCGTCTCTGCTTCCGGAACAGGATTACAGCCTCCTTCAGCATTCAAGACTATCGACGAAGCAATAGGTGCTGCTATCGGTATGCCGGGTGTGAATATTTATGTTTGCGAAGGTAACTATGCAGAGCGATTTCTGTTGTTTGACGGCATGAGTATTTTTGGTGGATTCTCAGACGATTTCACCACACTCCCTGATCCTAAAAAACATAAGACCCGGCTTCTGGGCGAACCTAATAAAGACACGATCATTCTTCCCCCAGGCGAGACACTCGTTGCGATTGATGGCTTTTCATTTGAAGGATCGGGAACGGCACGCAGAGCCATCATGGCAGACGACTGCGTTATTCGAATTTCCAATTGCGAAATTCGGAATTTTGCCGACAAAGGGATTCAAATTGAAACGGATGACGACGACGGCGGCGAAGCAAGCGGCTCTATATTGAATTGTAGGGTTTCTGAAAACCGGGGTGATGGGCTACGAATAGAGGGTTTCGTAGATCTCTCTATTCGAGAAAGCCACTTTCTCAACAATGCTCAAAGTGGAATCTCTGCTCCCGCGCTCTCAACCCGAAGCGGTGGCAAAACTCGATTGGACTTACGTCGAAACCAAATCGCAGGAAATGGAGATATTGGCCTCAATATCAGAATATCCAGTCCGAAAAAAGTGGATAGTAACGATCCTCCACGTGTTCGAATTGGTCTTCGAGGTATCGATTGCCACACGAATGGAGACCACGGCGTCAGCCTAGACATTCGTTATTCCGACGACGATTTCATCGATATGCGAACACGGATTGAATCTTCATCCATCAGGGACAATTTAAGATCCGGAGTTCATCTCGACGTGGATGCTTTAGGTGACTATTCGATTCAGGGGTGCGAGATTCTCAGCAACCGTGGAGAAGCCGGGGTTTTCATAACCGGAGATTCTGATCGACCTCTGGTGAGAGTCATCGACTCTAAACTATTCCTTCAAAGCGGAAATGGGATTCGTCTCGATGGAATAGGGATGTTAGAGGTTCAGCGTTGCTCATTCGGAGGGAACAAAGCCCCTGCCGTGAGCCTCAAGGACAACTCCCTTTCCAAAGGACTCCTTACCGACTGCACCATCTTGACGGGACCCTTTTCGGAAAACCTCACTATCCATGATTCGGGTCTCACTGCTCCTATGGAATTGGGCCCCGTAGCTATCAAAGTCTTGTCGAGCGAGAAGGTCTCCAATACCGAGAGACGGATCACTTTCGAAGACAGTAGCTCTCAACAATTCCCTAAAGCGGGCTACCTCTTGAACCCCACTCAAAATTCAACAACTCTTTCTTTTGTCACAGAATCAACCTCACCGCTAAAGCTACTTCTCAGTGGAGAAGGAGAACTCAGTATAGGAAACACCTATTACCTATCAGAATCGGAAAGTCTCTTTCCTTCTCTGGACGCTCTCCCTGCATGGTTTGGTATCGGACGATTACCGAATTCAGACTTCCTGTCTCACCAGTTAAACTCACATTCGCATCAAGACTTGTTCAGAGCTGATCAAATTATAGGACTGACTCCTCCTCTCGGTGAGTTGACACCCTCAAGTTCACAAAACTGGTCCTTTGCACTCTCAGGGAGTGAAGCAAAGCCCCAAGTTCTCGCCCAATTAGACGGGGTTCCAGTTGAAGTGAGCCTACAAGTTGTCGACGAACTTCTGAACGTAACCGTGAATGATTCAGATTCCCTATCAGGCTTCTTTGAAATCATCATTACAATTCCTGAACATCAAAACTTTCCTAAACGTCAATTCCGTTACACCTGGAATCTGACGGTGAAGGAATGATTCTATGTTGATTCGCGATCGCCTCAAGCTTCTCTTCATCGCACTACTCAGCGTGTTCTTCGGAGCAGGTGCTCTCGCACTCATCGTTATTCAAGACCTCGATAATGCGATTCAAGAAGGCTCCAGTGGACGAAGCCGATTAATAGAAGTGGGTAAAATCAGAGACCTGCTACTTGAGGCGAGTTCAGAGATAGAAGATTTGCAATCATGGGGAAACAATGAGCGAAACGTCTTTCTAGATAGGCTCGAAGAGTGCCGTTCCATCCTCTCGAGGATGCAAGATGAGAACCCCGAAGAAGATCAGCTTTTCCAAGCGGCGATGAAACGACTCTCTCGTCCAGTCACCGACTTTTCCAGAGCAGTCACTCGAGCATTGAGATACCTAGATGAAGAAGGGGCTCAATCTAAAAATCTGGATCTACCGAAGCGGTGGCTTAAAACTCGATTAATCCCCGATATCACAGAGGCGATGCAAACCCTGGAGCAACTTCTCCAGGGTAGGAGCAATGAACTAGAGATTGCTTCTCAACTGAACTCTTCTCGAGTGAAGTTCATTTTCCAAACGACCAGTATTTCCCTGATTCTCTTTGGCTTCGTCTTTTATGTCCTGATAGGACGCTGGATCGTTAACCCATTGGAACTTCTATCCAAAGCAACTCGCGAGATCTCAAATGGAAGATATGGCGAGATCATCCCGATTTCTTCACAAGGAGAATTGGGACAATTGGCAAGAGACGTAGAATCGATGTCCAAGGAGATTGCAGCCTCTCAGGAAAAGTTGGTCGATAAAGAACGACTAGCCGCTGTTGGAGAAATGACAGCAACTATTGCCCATAATCTCAGAAACCCACTCGGGAGTATCCGTGCTCTCGCTCAAAACAAAATGCGGTCAGACCCAGAAGCAGATGCATCGGGTTCACTCAAACAAATCTTACAAACTGTCGACAGGGCTGATCGCTGGCTCAAAGACCTGCTAAAAGGCCTCAAGCCCATCAGACTCACTGTAGAGACGGTAAATCTAACAGATCGTTTGCCGCAAGTTTGCGAAGCAGTCTTGGGTTATGCGGAAAAAAGACAAGTCAAAGTCACTTGGCAGCTCGACCAAAATCTACCGGAAGTTCAGATGGACGGTCGAAAGATTGAACAGTCGATCCTTGTTCTTCTCAACAATGCCATCGAATCCTGTGTCCCCGGAGGTGCGGTATCTCTCAGTGGCCAGTACGATAGAGATCGGATTCACATAACAGTTGTCGATGATGGCCATGGCATGACTCCGGAAACACTTGCGAATCTGTTCAAGCCATACTTCACAACTAAGAAATCTGGACTAGGATTAGGCCTGTCACTGACTCAACGTATAATGGCTAGCCATGGGGGCCAGATAAATGTTGAATCTGAAGTAGGTGTCGGAACTAGTTTTGTTCTCGTGATCCCCGTCAATTCGAAAAAGTTCCCAAAGGAAGATTAGGTAAGTTTAATGGCGCAGATACTTATCCTTGACGATGAGATTCCATTGCTACAATCACTCTCCCTTGAGTTGGGAAGAGGGGGTCACCGTTGCCTACCTGCAGAGACCGGAGCAGAAGCTCTGAGAATCATTAAGAATGAGTCGATAGATATGGCGATTCTTGATGTTCAACTCCCAGACATCGATGGTCTAGAAGTACTTCGTAGCCTCAGAGCCGAACTTCCGGAAGTTCCTGTCCTCATGGTCACAGCGTTTGCGTCAGTGGACAGCGCCGTCGAGGCCATGAAAGAAGGCGCCCTCGATTATCTTGAAAAGCCCTTGGACCTAGAAGAACTGAATCTCGTAGTGGAGCGTGAACTTGAAAACGCCGAGATGAGAAGACTGGTAGATGCCCACGAAAGGGTGTCTGCACTCACTGAACGCAAAACGATTGTTGGCGAGTGTGAACCTATTAAGAGAGTTCTCGAAGTCGTAGAACAATTGTCCAAGATACCCATCGAGAAAGCTGCTGAGCTTCCCACCATATTGCTCGGCGGTGAGACAGGTGTGGGTAAAGATCTATTGGCGCGATACATTCATGAAAAAGGAAGTCTTTCCCGGTTCCCATTTCTCCAAGTCAATTGTAGTGGTCTACCCAAAGATCTCATCGAGAGTGAACTGTTTGGTCACGAGAAAGGCTCATTTACAGGCGCTTCTCAACAGAAACAGGGCTTGTTTGAGGTTGCTGCTGGCGGAACGATTTTCCTCGACGAAATCGGCGATATGCCTCTTGAAATGCAAACTAAGCTGCTCAATGTTTTGGAGACAAAAAAGGTACGACGTGTCGGAGGCACTCGTGAATATTCTGCAGACGTACGTATCATTGCTGCCACAAATCAGAATCTGGAACAAGCATCAAGGGACGGCACTTTCAGGTCTGATCTCTACTATCGTCTCAAAGTGGTCTCAATTATTCTCCCGGCTCTCAGAGAGAGGGGTCGAGACCTCGACTTGTTGATTGATCACTTCGTTGCCATTCATGGAAAAAAATATCGAAAAGAGTCGCTGAGTATTCCCGATGAGGTCCGAACCGAATTGCGCCAATATGGCTGGCCTGGAAATGTCCGAGAATTAGCCCATACCGTTGCAAGAATGGTCCTGATTTCGAATCAGGAGACTTTGGCCTCGCCCTCACTGGATCTTCAAGATGCAGCAGGCGGATCTGCCGCTCCTCCTCCCATGACTCCCGACAAAATCTCTTTCGACTTTGAAAATGGGAGCTGCACATTGGCAGAAGTCGAAACCCGACTCTTAGAGCAAGCTCTCGATTTCACTGGAGGAAACGTATCTGAAGTGGCCAGATTACTTGGGTTAACCCGAGGAGCACTCCGACACAGACTCGATAAAAGGGGACTCTAGCCCCCCCTATAGGCTATATCCCGCCGACGCTGGCCGTATTTCGCCAGGCGAATGTGGCCATAATTCTGTGCGGTCGTATCTAGCCATTTCTTGACGGGATCCCCCTCGATAAATGACCGCCGGAACTTATGTAAACTATTTAAAAATAAAGACTTAAGGCAAACGCCCGCCCCTTAAATATTATTCCTGTGACATTACGATATATGGCCCCGCATTTGCTTTTGTTAAATACTTATCGAACCGTCTGTAAGCGAGAAAGAAGAATACACGAAATGTCTTTAGTTCCAGAATCACCACCACCCATGACGGAAAGGCCCCTGAAAAGGCTCGCCTTATACAGTCACGATGGTTTTGGTTTAGGACACTTCAGACGCTGTTTGCTTCTGGCTCAAAATGTTCAGGAACACTTACAAGACATTCAGATCATGCTGATCACCGGTTCCCCAAAAGCGGCTTTCTTCTCCTTGCCCAAAAATACAGAATTGGTCCTGATTGAGCCCGTTACCAAGGATGGGAATGGCAAATACATTTCCAGAAATCCACAACTCGATCACATCACCGCATTCAAACGTCGACGTGACAAGTTGCGCACCAAGCTATTGGAATTCAATCCCGATCTTTTTGTCGTGGACCATGTCCCCACCGGGCTCAACGGGGAACTCATTCCTCTCCTTGCAGACTTGAAACAACGAGGAACAGAACTCGCAATAGGACTTCGCGATATCATAGATGAGAGTCATAGAGTTCAATCAGACTGGGGAAATGAAGGTTCGAAGATACTTGTCGAATCTCTTTATGATCACATTTGGGTCTACGGAAACCAATCGATTTTCAATATAGGTAAGCTCTACAATTTGAGTCAGGGCACGCAAAATAGAATCGAATACCTCGGCTACTTGCGAAGAATAAAATCGTCTGTTTTCAATGAAGAGCACCTCATGAGGCTCAAGCACCGTTTTTCGATTGCCAAGAAAATAGTGTGCGTCACAGGAGGCGGAGAAGATGGTCTCCCTGTTGGAGAAACATTCCTACAGACACTCAAAGATAATCCAAACAAATACTATGGAACTCTCATCACTGGTCCGCACCTTTCGAGACAAAATGCACGGAACCTAGCGGAAAAGTATCAAGGCAGCAGAAACACGGAAATCATGCGTTTCACAACGCATCTTGAAGATCATTTGAAGTCGGCAGATCTCATCGTTTCCATGGGCGGTTATAACGCCACTCTTGAGGCCATCGCTTTAAAGAAGCCCACCATTATCATCCCGCGAATAAGCCCCAGAAAAGAACAATTGATTCGTGCAACGAAGTTCGCAGAACTCAATCTCATTGCAATGATTCATCCCGACAAATTGAACACTGAAGTCCTGAATGACGTGATCAAACAATCACTGGAACGCTCGTTCTCCCCTACTGCTGAAGATGCTGGCCTCCACATGGATGGCATCGGTAACTTCCTCTCAAGGGTCGACGAGATTCTTTTGCGCCAACGAATCTCCCGGAAAGAAGAAAATGACTTCAAAAACAAACTCCTCAGAGCATGAGCCGAAGCTCAAGGTCGCATACATCTTGAAGATGTTTCCGCGATTATCCGAGACGTTCATCCTCAATGAAATTTTGGAATTAGAGCGTCAAAACGTAGGCGTTGACGTTTTCAGTTTGATGCCTCCTGGAGACGGTAGATTTCACGGGAGTTTGAGTGAGCTCAAACTCACGATCGATTTCATTCTCAGAGAAAAACCAGAATCATATTGGGATAAACTGTCAAAGTTTTCTCCTGGCGTCGTGCCACATATGGATCGCTGGCAAAATGCTGCAAACTTTCTAAAAGAGCATGCAATACCCAAGGATTTAGACATGCTGCTTCGAGCACTCTTCATTGGTGCCAAAGCTAAAGAAAAAGGGATTCAACACCTGCATGCCCATTTTGCGACAGTAAGCACTCGTATGGCAGCACTCGTGAACATTCTATATGACATCCCCTTTTCATTCACATGTCATGCAAAAGACATTTTCAGAGAAACCGTCAACAGGAACTTGTTTAGGGATCTCGTCGATCGTTCCGCGTTCGCGATTACGGTGAGCGATTTTAACCGTGATTACATTATTGAGAAAACCTCAGGTGTAGATGCCACAAAAATCCACCGTCTCTACAACGGAATAAATCTTGATTTCTTTGAAGTGCCTAAAGACAGAAGTCCACTAAAGGCTTCTCCAATAAAGCTGATTAGCGTGGGAAGGCTTGTTCCAAAAAGGGCTTCGATGTACTTCTCAAGGCTATTCGAATCCTCGCTGACGAAGGACTTGATCTGGAACTCAACATCATTGGCGACGGTGAAGAACAAGAAAAATTGCAAAATATGGCCCATAACCTCAAACTCGATGGGCATGTCAATTTCTTGGGGGCTCTCGCTATTGAAGAGGTCAGAAGAGTTTGTGCGGAATCCTCAATGATGGCTCTCGCATGCGTCCCTGACGCAGATGGAAATATGGACGCCCTGCCGACAGTCCTCCTTGAAGCACTGGCTTTAGACCTTCCTGCTGTCTCAACAACTCTGACAGGCTGCCCTGAAATTCTCGGAGAAGGAAGTGGACAGTTGGTGGAACCCGGAAGCGCTCAAGCAATGGCAGATGGCATTAAAACTCTTCATGCACGCATTCTGTCCGAAGATTGGAAGATTGGCACAGCAAGATCCAGATCCGAAAATCTGTTCGACTTGAGTAAAAACGTTGCCACCCTTCGAGGTCACTTCGAATCAAGTACGAAAAATAATGCTCAATGAAATCTGTCGATAAGTTCACCTACATTTGTGCAGATCCAGGAATACCTATTCCTGGACAAAAAGGAGCCAGCATTCACGTGGCTTCTATATGCAAGGCGTTCCGGGAATTAGGACTCCAGGGTGATCTGTATACAATTAGACCTGAAGCAAAATCCATT
>JAACCY010000242.1 GCA_009937185.1 Planctomycetia bacterium | reverse complement strand
CCACTCACGATTTGACCTCCAGCCGCAGCCAATCGATCGATCAAATACCTTGCCGTAGTCTCCTGACGCGGGTCCACCATTACAGATGCTCCCTCGTCCTCGAATGCTCCCGCGAATCCTCCACCTGAAGCAGCGATGAGAAAGCAAACTCCAAACAAGATGGCGACCGGGAACCCCAAGAAAGTGGACACGCACAAAGACAACGCAGCGATAAATGCACAACGAATAAGAAGTAAAGCCTGGGATCGAGCTAACGAACCAAAGAAGCTACCTCTCGTCACTTTCAATTGTACGGAATCATCATCGATCCAGTATATGGCAGGAATGTTCACCTCTTCAGCAACAGCTCCAGAGAAGTTAAGCTCCACCTGCAATTGATTTGAGCCCGATTCTTTCAGAGGAATATCTACGGTGACACGCTTGCCATTCGTGACGAGGAGATCTTGGGAATAGTCACCCACCTTGACACCTAGCCTAGCAACTCGTGATCGATGAGCTTTACCCATTGCCGGCCTTAAAGATAACTGGACTGATTTTTCCTGAGTCGGTGGAAGGTCAAAGTCGAGATAGGATTTCCCACCATTAGAAATCGAACGTGCCTGTCTCTCCAGATACATTTTCGCTCTTCGCTGATTTTCTTCTGGAGATTGAAGTCCCCAATCTAGCGGACTTTCTTCCCGCTTGAATGATAGGAAAGAATCAATATCTTCCTCCGTCACCTCAAATTGAAGAGCCGTAATCGGTGACTTGGCTCGCCGATTCCCCGCCTCTGGACTTCCCAACGAAACTTGAAGATACAGAACTGTCGTTGCTGGAATCAGCATCACAAGCACTGCGCCAATAACGCCTGCCCACTTTCCTGGCAACCAGCGAAGTTCCATTCCAGGCCTCAGTGACATAAAGCCCAATCGTCCAGTCTCTCTCTCGTCCGAGAGACTGGCACATGACATCATCATCGTGACCAATAGAAGAACCAGAGCGATCCAGCCCTGGCCGTATTCCAGTAGAGTTCTTAAACCATCTTCATCCGCAGGAGAAACCCCCAGAATCACAGGAAGAAAAACCTGACCGATGATGAGAATGCCACCTGAAACAGGAAGTAAGCGTCTTCTCCAGACTTCGGCAACCAATACCCCGGTCAATGCCAGCAACGGTCCACCGACTCGACACCACTTATCGAAGGCGAGCAGTAAAAGTACCAGAAGTAGAAGCCCTAGAATGGCCAGAAAGAACGGAATCAACAGCCCTTGGCCTCTCCACCGAGAAAGGAAGGAAGTTGTCCGCCCTCTTCAGCTCCAGCCGTGACTTCACCATCACTTCTTGCTATTTTTACGGTCTCAAGGAATTTCTCCTCAAGGCTTCGACGACTTCCATTCAGGGATATGACTTCGACTCCCTGATCCCTAAAACAATCGCGAATCACTGAGACTTGATCTTCTTCAGGAGTAGTTGTGATCCACTGACTTTGGTTTTGGTGCTCGAGGATGTCTTCGACTTCTCCTTCGTCTTGAACCTTCCCCCCATACAATATGGAAACCCGGTCACAAACTTCTTCGACATCCGCAAGAAGGTGGCTCGTGATCAAAATCGTCTTTCCACGTTTTTGAAGACCTCTAATCCAATCCTTGACCTGACGAACTCCGATCGGATCGAGTCCATTTGTAGGCTCATCCAAAATAATCAATTCGGGATCGTGAATCAGTGCTTGTGCAACTCCTATTCTGCGCTGCATCCCCTTGGAATAATCGCCTATTCCCCGATCAGCAGCGGCTGTCAGTCCGACCATTCTAAGTAGGTCCTCAACACGAGACTTTCGACAATCCTCGGGGACCTGACTTAAACGGGCACATAAGTTGAGCATTTCTCTTCCAGTCAGGAAGGGATAGAAAACGGAATCTTCTGGGAGATAACCGATTCTTTTTTTGGATTCACTCGATCCCGGATCTCCCCCTAAAACTTTGACTTCGCCCCTTGTTGGAAACAAAAGTCCTAGCAATATCTGAATCGTTGTCGATTTCCCGGAACCATTAGGTCCCAATAAACCGAAGACTTCCCCTTTTTGAATCTTTAGGTCAATACCCCTAATGGCTTCAACACGTGGACGCATCCAGAAGTCCCGGAAGACTTTCCACAGTCCGCTCACTTCAATAACTGACTCAGACAAGGAGATACCGTCCTTCCGTGACTTGAATGGATTCCCCTACATTCATCAGGATAGTATAAGGAACAAGGATGAGAATCTAACAGTCTCGTCCCTAGCTGTACTCGAAAGGAACAAATTCTGGAATCCTTGAGAACTATATTATTGATTGCGAAAGCTGCGTTTCTAGAAGCACTTCGACCAGGATTCCATGCTGTCCTGCTTCTGACGGGAATAGCCCTGATCGCAGTGTCTCCAGTATTGAGTGCCTTTGCACTTGGAGACGAAAACAGCCTACTCATCGACATCAGCCTCAGTTCCATGTTGGCCGTTGGCGTTTTTCTCGGTGCTTTCACAGCAGCCTCCAGTCTCGGCGATGAGATTAGACGACGAACAATTATGGTTCTTCTCAGCAAGCCCATTCCGCGCTGGTCCCTTGTCCTCGGAAAGTATCTGGGGATTACTCTTGCTCTAAGCCTCGCTCAAATCTCTTGGATGGCGACATTACTCCTTGCGATTCGACATCGAACGATTCACTCTCGACTACAAGTCGACGAAACGCCGGTACTTCTTTTGGCATTTTGTGGATTAACTCTTTCATTATTCTTTGCTGCTTGGAAACACCGACGGGGTCATAGTTTCCCCGCAAATCTCTCCAAGTCTTGTTCACTGTTATTAGGAATATCCGCAGTCATCGCCATCAGCCAAAACCCTGCGGGGGATTGGATCTCTCCCCTCCGCATCTTAGAGCCCAGTGTTTTTGCAGCGATGATCATGGTTCACCTCACCGTACTGATCTTGGCAGCAGTCGCACTCACGGCTTCAACACGATTACCAACTCCCGCAACTCTTGCAGTGACACTAGGTACCTTGATGTCTGGAGTGATCGCCGGATCCATCGGCAGAGATTATCCTTGGGTGCGAATGCTCCCTGACCTCCAAAGGCTTTGGATTTCAGATGGATTGATTCGCGGCGGGAGTGTCAGCCCAGAAGCATTGGGCTGGGCAGTGCTATGGACTGCTTTAGTCATTTCAGCAATATTATCACTGGGAGTTGCATTGTTCGCTCGAAGAGATGTGGGCTAACCTTTGTCAGTTAGAATGGTCTTTTCCCGGAAAGAGTCTTGAATCTAGCCCTGCGAAATCGCCACTTCCCATCCTCGCAAATAATGGCCTCACCAGAGACTTCTAATACCCACACTGGAGTCATCGTCTTATCTTTCGCTCTGAAGAACTGTACTGGAGCGGTCACTCTGACAGGAAGTTTTGTATTTTCATCCGGCTCTGGATCCAACAAGATTTCTTCAGTATCGACAAAGACTCTCCATTTGAAGGATTTATCGACACGGTCTCTTTGTCCCAGAAATATTCTGAACAAAGCCCCTCTGAAGGTTGCCTGGTCGAGTTGATATGTTGATTCCATGAAATCAGGTGTGCAATGCGCAAGAACGTCTCCGGCATCCTCTTCGTTAAAACCGTTTTGCATTCCTATGACGACATCGCGCAGATTTTCTTTGGAGGAACCCAAACCTACTACAAAGAAAACGAATAACACCAGAAGAAACAAAACAACGGTCAAGCCTCGAAAAAACCCCGACACCCTAACCGCCTATTTCATGCATTCGACGACTTGCATGAATACCCTGGTCAAGTGCATGCCCCACTGGCTTGGTCAATATCGCAGCCTCCAAGGATTTCTTTATCTCAGAAACGCCACCGCCATTCCGAATCACACCTCTGAGATCTGCTTCATCATCTCTGAGAAGACAAAGCAACAAGCGACCTTCAGCAGACAGCCGAACCCGATTACAAAAGGCACAAAATGGGTCAGAAACGGGGCTTATAAATCCGACAGATCCCTCAGCATTCTCAAATTTATAATTACGACTTTCGTCAGAGGGATCTTCAGTCTGTAGAGAAGAGAGAGGTCCGAGAGCTTTCTCGATCCGTATTTTTGATTCAGATGAAGGCACCCCTTTTTGTTGGGCAATCTCTTCAGGTTCCCCGCTGCCAAACGGCATCAATTCAATAAATCGAACCTGCCATGGCTCAGTCAATGTCTTCTTGGCGAGATCGATCACGTCTTCGTCATTCACGCCTCTCACCACGACCGAATTAATTTTAATAGGAGTCAAGCCTGCCTGCTTAGCAGCTTCGATTCCTGACATAATTCGGTCAAGGTCAGAAAGCCTCATCACCTGACGTAATCGATCACCATCGAGAGTATCCAGATGAATGTTGACTCTGTTGAGCCCAGCGGATTTCAATTCTTCTGCCATCGAGGTTAGAAGAATTCCATTTGTCGTCATCGCAATATCTGCTTCTGGAGCAGCCGCTCTCATCCTCTGAACAATATCGATTAAGTCTTTTCTCAGAGTGGGCTCACCACCCGTAATACGAAACTTTCGAAAACCAGAGGCTGTTGCCGCCTGGACAACGAGACCTATCTCTTCAGCCGAGAGTAGAGACTCTTCGGGAAGAAACTTAAGCCCTTCGAGAGGCATGCAATACGTGCAACGCAGATTACAGCGATCCATCACAGAGATTCTGAGGTAATCGATTATTCGACCGTGACCATCTCTGGGCATGGATACACCTAATTTCTTACTGGAACTATTAATAACAACAACCCCGTCTGATTCATGGACTATTCACGTCAGACTGGCTGCATGCTGGTTCTCAAAAGTGGATTATTGTTCTTCCAGCAGTGTATCCAGTAATTCGAGAGTTCGCTTCACCTGATTGCGTATCCGCTGGATTTCTTTCTTGCTTGGGGCACCGCCCCCCTCCAAACCCAACTTTTTACGCTCCTCAAGAAGCTCTGCACGCATCTGGCGGTTCACGCCAAATTCTCTCCTCCAGTTGGTCACGCTGGGTGCGCTGACTCCAAATCGAATCGCCGTCTTTTCGACACCCTCTAATGCAGAAAAATTGGCCACTTCTTCTCGGAAAGAGTCGGAATAATTCTTTCTTCCAGAAGGTGCGTGGTTCTTATTTGGGTGTTGTGGAATATTTAACTTCTTACCCTGGGTTGCCGCTTCCTTCGTCGCACGAGTAACTCCGAAATCTTTACGCCAATTGGTCACGCTAGGAGTTGAAACGTCGAACTTTTGTGCTGCGGCAACGATTCCGTTTTTCACGGAAAATGTCACTACCTTACGACGAAAAGCATCTGAATAGGTGTTTCTCTTCCTCGTTGAGGAGGAAGACTTCAATTTAGATCGAACGGCCGTTCTCTTTGTCATCTATCTAATCACCTGAATTCCATTCACTTATCTATGACTCCAAATGCTTCACTAATGCCAAAGTGAAACAGCAGGAGCAAAACTAATTGGGCCAATCTTAAGGGCAACAGCATACTTGATTTGAGACGAGCTACGCTCAAATCTTAGAAAAATGCCCTCCAAAACCTTCTCAATCCTGTGGCTATTCATAGACCGAATTATCGCTAATCCGGCCTTTTAATTAAAACTTCAGCATGACTAACCCCGTAAACGCATTCTCGTTCCAAAAATTCTTATGCACAACTTATCCACAATATAGGGGTAGAGCGTTGTTCCAGCAACGCTAGATAGACCCCAGATAGACCGAAGGATTCTTTATTACCCATATAAGATACCAACCCAAAGCACTATTCATTATCTTCGACTCCCGCATTGACTTTTCACTGATAAGAAATCCATTACACTCATTCATAGAATTACTCAAAGGGGAGATATTTATCATGATCTATTACTCACCTCGTTCAGGTGCAGGCAGTGGTGGAGATTCTTTGGACGACCTCCAAGAACGAATCATCGAACTCCAAGACCAAATCGTAGAAGAGCGTAACAAACACAAAGACGAAATGTCCCGTGGCCTAGAGGCCGTGGATAGAATTCGTAGAACTCAGTCTACCACTCCAAATATGCTCGTGACGGTCGATGGACACGACCTTTCAAGCCAACAGAGAGTGGCCATTTTCGTAGATGTACAGAATATGTATTATGCTGCGAGAAATCTATATCAGTCAAAACTTGAGTTTGCAACGTTGCTGAAGAATCTAGTCAGCAAAAGAGTTCTGCAAAGAGCGCTGGCGTACATCGTCGAGCGACCAGGTATGGAACAAAATAAATTTATCGAAGTTCTTCGTCGTAATGGATACGAGGTAAGAAAGCGTGTTGTGGGAGATAGAACAGATCCCTCCAACAGCGGCGATTGGAATATCGGCATCACTTTAGATGCACTCGCCATTGCACCTCGAACCGACGTCTGCATTCTTGTTACGGGTGATGGCGACTTTGTTCCACTCGTTGAGCGCTTGAAGAATGAAGGAGTCAGGGTCGAGATCGCATCCTTCAGGGATACGACCTCAAATGAACTTTATCAGTGTGCGGACCAAGTACACCATCTCGATGAACGCGTTCTCCTTTCAGGAAACCAGTTCCAGCCATCCGACTCGGATGAATAACTCGACGATGATGATATGGAATACGAAGAACAAGAAGAGCTTGTAACAACCCCATCCAAGCGTCGGGCACGAGGCCCTGTTGACGACGATTTTGACGATGAGGATGACCACTGAACCCGAAGGGAATGATCATTCCCTCAGCAGTTACTGGTTTGATCTTCCGCAACACCTGATCGCTCAGGAGCCTGCAAAAGAGCGATCAGGCTCCCGTTGCCTTTTCACGCGTCGAAGTGATTCAGAATCTACTGAAGGACACTTTCGGGATATTCTCGATCAACTTCGGGGCGATGAAGTTTTGGTCTACAACAACACTCGAGTCATCCCTGCTCGAATCCCGTGTCAGCGCAGCACCGGAGGACGTATTGAAGTCTTCTTGCTTCGACCCGGCGATCAGGCCGACGAGTGGCTCGCCTGGCTTTCTCCTTCACGAAGAATTAAACCCGGCGAAATACTCCAAGGACCCCTCGTGGAAATTTCTGTGGTGGAACGCTGTGGATCCAGTTGGAGAATTCGATTACCGAAAAACACTGATCTCGAAAGTGTCGGGGAAGTTCCCCTTCCCCCCTACATTCGCAGAGACTCCGAGAGCACTACGCCACTCCCGGATCACATCAAAGAACTCGACAGAAACAGATATCAAACCGTATTTGCCAACAAACCGGGAGCCGTGGCGGCCCCCACAGCTGGCCTTCACTTTGACAAACCCCTTCTGGATAAACTTGAAAACCTGGGAGTCTCTAGGATCCCGATCACTCTGCATGTCGGTCCAGGCACCTTTAAGCCGATCGAAGCTGAAGAAATTAAAGATCACAGAGTGGATCCTGAATGGTATTCCATCACAGCGGAAAGCCGGTCAGCTCTCGCGGATGCCAAATCGAAGGGTCGTCCCATCATCGCCGTAGGAACAACGAGTCTTAGGGTTCTCGAATCATTACCCCATCTGGAACCGGGCCCAGACCTACAAAATGAGACCGATTTAACGATTCTTCCCGGGTATAAATTTCGACATGTGGACGGACTTCTCACGAATTTCCATCTTCCGGGATCTTCGCTGCTAGTTCTCGTTTCATGCTTTCATGGCCTAGAAAACACTCGAGCCCTTTACAAAAATGCTATTGAGAAAGAATTCCGGTTTTATTCCTATGGTGACTGCATGTTAATTCAGCCAAGAGAAGTTGAATGAATTGCTGGTTCTGTAAATCCACTCTCCATCAAAACTGGATTCAAAGAGACGGACTCCTTCGAGGGCGGGATGAACAAGAGGGTGGCCCCTGTCGAATCTACACTTGTCCCGATTGCAGACGTGAGAACCGAGTTGAAACCATCAGCAGTCATCGGTTTTACACCTCACCTGCACGAGACATCGGTTTGGTCGACTGGCTCGTAGGCTGGATAGAACCTCTTGCGCCTACAGATTTCCTTCGTCTTCAGGAATGGCACCATCAATTTGGGGAAGAAAGAAGAATGCTCTTCGAGGAGGCCGGGAAGAATACATATTCCGGTTCTCACCTCCGACAATGGTTATCCAAACGACCCACTTCGATCCCTGGAGGATCCTCTGGAACGAGAAAAGAACCCCATACTTCGTCACAGGAACAACACAAATCCTTCCCCACAAAGTCGAAGCCCATTTCAAATCACCCACTCCATACTTTAGGGCTGGAAATATCCGCAACTCCCGACCAAATACGAAAAAGATTCAAGGAACTCGTGAAGAAATACCATCCAGACAAGCATAAAACCATGACTGGAGAATCGCTGGAGTTGGCGAGCACAAAATTAAAGTCACTGATCAAGGCCTTTGAGGACCTTGAGCGCAAGGGAAGAGTTTAGAGACTCTTCCCCTCATCGCTGAAACTCGACTAGCCAGTCGCTTGAGGTAACCAACCTAATTGACCGAGTACAACACTCACAACCAACACAATTATCCCTCCCACGATATTCAATACGATCCCGCAACGAATCATCGTTCGTATGGGAATCTTACCTGTCGCAAAAACGATGGCATTCGGCGCAGTGGCCACAGGAAGCATGAAGGCACAAGAAACTGAAAGTACTGCTGGTAACATCATTTGTATCGGAGAAATACCGCCTTGAATAGCTGCTGAAGAAAGCACTGGCATCAATAAGTGCATCGAGGCTGTATTCGAAGTGACTTCCGTCAGAAAAGTTGTGACTGAAGAAATCGCCATCACCAGAACGGGAAAAGGAAGAGTGTTCCAACCCGCCATCAATGCTCCGACTTCTTCGGAAAGCCCACTGCTTT
>JAACCY010000008.1 GCA_009937185.1 Planctomycetia bacterium | reverse complement strand
TTCAGCTCGCAAGAGAGCTCGACGGACGTACCGTTGTCTCCGAGGCGATTGTCGGCGGGACTGTAACTCGTGTGGTGGATACATTTACGGTCTATTTGGAGGCTGCTTCCAATACTGGAGGTATAGAAGCCGGAAATAGTTATTTCCCCCGTGATCCATGGACATGGCTATTGGACCGGCTCGATGCCAGTCGTCCAGGAAGCGGAGATATTGTTTTGGTTCGTGCCTTACGAGTGCTAGCGGAAGGGCGATCTGAACGGGACAATATCCTAGAACGTATAGATGCCCTGGAGGCACGATCAGAACCTATTAAAGAAAAGACTCCCTCCCCTTCCCCTGAAGAGAAGCCTCAGGAGGAACCCATCAGGGAGTAAGTATTGACTGGAGGAATCTATGTCGAGTCATTTGGGAAACCATGGGTCTATTCGCACCGATGTGTTCCGCGGGACCCGTCTAGAGTCTTTCCATGAAGCCGTTGCGGTGGCTTATCATGCTTCGGGTCAGGTTTTGCAATATGGTCCGATCGATCAAGGGACTCATCTCAGATCAGTCGGGAAGCCGTTCCAGGCTTTGGCAATGCTCCGAGCGGGGATCCTAGAGAGCTTTTCCATCACCCCCAGAGAACTTGCTGTGATCTGTGCGAGTCATGCTGGACAGCCGGTCCACAGAGAATTGGTCAGAGGGTTGCTTCAGCGGGGGGGGCTCTCTGAGAAAGATCTGCAGTGTGGAATCCACCCGCCCTTTTCAAGAAGTGCTCGGCAAATGTGCATCGCCAACAAGGAGTTGTTGGATTCCACATGTAATAATTGCTCAGGAAAACATAGCGGAATGCTCCTTGCGACCATCTGTCAGCAGCAGAGCAAAGAGAATTATCTTGATCCTGACCATCCATTACAACGAAACATCAGGGCTATTTTCGAGCTCTGCACCAGTGCAAAGATCGAAGAAGGCAGCATATCCGTCGACGGTTGTGGGGCACCCACTTATCACATGAGATTAATATCGATCGCACGAGCATTTCAAAGATTGCATCAAACTGAGTTTCTTGATCGCAGTGGACTCACCGACCGAGTGAATCAGGTTCACGATGCGATTGCTTCGCATCCGAAAGCTTTCAGTGGGGAAGGCCGTTGGCCCTTGTTGTGGAGACCCTATCTCGCAGGAAATGTCCGTGTAAAAGAAGGCGCAGAAGGGGTCATGGTGATTTGGGGAAAAAAAGGATCTCTCGTCATCAAGTGTCTTGATGGCTCAGATAGAGGTCTGATACATGTTGTTCCCGAATTGTTGCATCAACTTCACTGGATCGATCAAATTACTTATGAGCGATGGGTCAGTGAGAATAATCCTGTGGTGACCAATGTCTCAGGAAGAATCGTCGGCCAAATTCAGGTCGACATTCCTGAGCCGCTCGAATTAGATGACCCAAATACGTCTGTATCTGGAATGGGTTTGGTCAGATAGATTTTTTGGCAGGGTGGACACAGGTCAAAATTTATTTCTCTGTAAACCTGGTCTTGAGCTTCTTCGGCAGAGAGATTTTCTAGTTTTTTCAGGAGTGATTTCCAACTGTCAGGGCTGGTTCTCTCTAAGTCTGTAGTGGAGATCTCCATGGGGTCATACGCAGCCTGAACAACGACTTTCACTTGGTATCGCACTTCTTCATCGATGAGTAGGCTTTTGCCACAGCGATCACAGGAAATACCATCCACGGATTCCTCGCCTTCCAGGTGCAAGACTCCACTCAGTCTACGAGTGACCATTTTTCAAGTGTGCCCTTTGAATCCTCCCATTGCGAGAGCCTGTCAGTAGATCTCGCATGATTAAGCTGAGGATTTTGAGTCCCGCTTTTATGGAACCGGTGACCGTTCCCGAGATTTTGGATCGACCTATACGCTTTCTGTACGGTAAATCTATTTCGAGGTGTCTTAGGCGCCGTCGAGCACTCTTGAGTTGCATTTCGACAGTCCAGCCAAAATCGGGATCTTGCATTTCCAAGCTTTGAAAAATGTCGAGTTTACAAGCTCTGAATGGACCCAGATCTTTATATTGAACCCCGTGAATCCAGTGAATCAGGGTGGTCGCTAAGGCATTGCCGAATCGCTGTTGGAGAGTCAGGGATCCCGGGTCAATTTCGGAGTGTGCCCTGTTTGCTAAAACGATATCGGCTTCATCGTTGATGAGCGGCATGACGAGGCGTGGAAGTTGGCAGGGATCATCGGAAGCATCACCATCGATGAAAACGATGATCTCCTTATTTGTCGGGCCACATGTTTGCAGGACATCGTCTAAAGCAGCCAAGCACGCAGATCCATAACCTCTTTTAGGAGCGTGAATCACTTTTGCTCCGAGTGATTGCGCCACTTCCGCGGTTCTGTCAGTCGATCCATTATCTCCGACGTGTATTGAATCGACCCATTCTGTTGGAAGTTGGTCGATGACTTGCCCGATCGCGGCTTCTTCATTGAGAGCAGGGATAACAACCCTGATCTTCCACTCGGAGCTGGGACGAGCAGGCAAGGCTTAGAGATCCAACGGCGGAATGGTCCTCACGGTCTTCGCGAGAGGTTCGAGTTGATTGAGGAGAGCATCTAATTGATCGAGTGGCAGTGCATTGGGCCCATCGCACAATGCATTTTCAGGGTCAGGATGTACTTCAAAGAAGAAGCCATCTGCGCCCGCTGCAGCAGCGGCTCGTGCAAGAACTGGAATGAAGTGTCTCTCACCTCCGGAAACACCCTCGGGGCCTCCAGGAGTTTGGACGCTATGTGTCGCATCGAAAATAAATGCTGCTCCAGTTTCTTGTGTCACGGGTACCGAGCGAAAGTCATTGATTAATCTTTGGTATCCAAATGAAGAACCACGTTCAGTAATCCAAATGTCGACTGCGCCTGCGGACTCAAGGACTCCAACTCTGCTGGCAATATCCCATGGAGACAGGAATTGTCCTTTCTTCAAGTTGACCACTTTGCCCGTTGCAGCTGCGGCTTCGAGAAGAGAGTTTTGTCGACATAGAAATGCAGGAAGTTGCAATACGTCAACAACCTCGCCCGCCAGTTTTGCTTGTTCAGCATCATGAACGTCTGTCGTGATGGGTAATCCTGTTTCTTCTCGGATTCGTGCCAGTATGGGGAGACCCGCTTTCAGACCGGGACCACGGAACGCCGCGGTACTGGAGCGATTGGCTTTTTCATAACTGGCTTTGAAGACGACGGGAATATTGCGTCGTTGAGCACATTCGGAGATCACATGAGCGACTTCGAGAGCAAAGCCTTCGTCTTCGATGACATCGGGACCAATGATCCAGAGAGGAGCAGGAGTCTCTATATCACCAATTTTGAAACACTCGCGCATCCTGGCCACAGAGGCCTCCTTTTGAAAATCAGGGGACTGAACCCTGTAAAAATCCTAGTTTGGGGAACTGGGTTGTCCCTTACAGCGTCAGGATATCTTGAGAGAGTACCCTCATCCAAGTCGCTCCACCGGACTATTTGGCCGAGATGGCCGGGTAATGGGATGGGCATATCGTCGTGAGCTCAAGAGGGGCTATAAAATCCCAATCGTTACCAATCAGTGTCTGTCGCCCTATCTGGGCCAATGTGCTAACATTTCCACGGTCTGTTCTTCTCGAATTGCCCGACTTGGAAGACCCCGTGCCCAATGATCCT